>NZ_KB891252.1 GCF_000373365.1 Parafrankia discariae | reverse complement strand
GCGGTCGTCGGCCAGCAGCGCGGCCAGGAACTCCAGGGTCGACTCGGGCAGGATGATGGCGCCAGGGTAGGTTAGCAACGGAAGTCCTCGGTCAAGGTCACGGTGATTAGGCATCCTGTGATCTACCGAGGGCTTCTCTATTTCTCATGTCCGGACCGACAGCGTCCGGACAACTTCCGGCCTCCGGGTCGCCCGTCGGCGGCTCCTTCATGCGCGCGAGATGGAACGTTCCCACGATTCAGGCAAAGCAACTCTGAAAAGGCTCAATGTGGCGCTCGCGAGCTTCCTTCTCCTGCTGCTTGGCCAGCCGCGCCCGCTCGCGTGCGATGCGGTCAGCCTCTCTGCGGGCCGCGGCATGCTGACGTTCCCATTCCGAGCGGCCTCCGTAATTCTGTGCCACGCCACAACTCCCCGTCGGCGGTGTACCGTCACGAAACGTATCCATCTTAGGAGGAGGTGTTACAGTGCGCGAGTGGAACGGAAACAATCAGTACGGCAGTCAGACGTCTTCCTGCCACTCTGACGGGGCTCCGGCAATGCTCCGGTCACCCGCTGATCCGTCGTGCTGCTCCCTGTCAGTGATAATGGCTGGTGGTGGGCGTCGTTGGGGCCGGCGCGATGAACCCGGCGGCAGGGGCCGCGCCGTGAGCTCCACCGATGAGTTCCGCCGGCCCGCCCGGTCTACCAGGGCGTACCCGTCGCCCTACCGACCTGGAGACCCACCGTGACCACTCCCGCGCACCCCGGCCGCATGCTGTTCGTGAGCCTCCCCGTAGCGGACCTCGAACGCAGCAAGGCGTTCTTCGCGAAGCTCGGGTTCAGCTTCAACCCGAACTTCACCGACGAGACCGCCGCCTGCATGCTGGTCGGTGAGCAGGCCAGCGTCATGCTGCTCAGCCACAGGAAGTTCGCGGAGCTCTCGAAGCTGCCGATGGCCGATCCCGCCACGCACACGCTGGCGCTCTACTGCTTCGGCGTGTCGTCCCGCGAGGAGGTCGACGCGGTCGCGCAGGCCGCGCTGGCCGCGGGCGGCGTCGAGGCGGACGGCCTGGAGGACTACGGCTTCATGTGCTCGCGCAGCTTCTTCGACCTCGACGGCCACGGCTGGCAGGTCATGTGGATGGATCCGGCGGCGACGCGGCAGGGCCCCGAGGAGTTCGCCACCCCGATGCGGGACGCCGACGCCCCGGCCTGACCCGGCCGGGCCCGGCCGGGTCAGGCCGGCGTCCCGTGGAACCCCCGACGACCACGGCCTCCGTGACCCATCCGCCGCCCGGCCGAAACCGTGCGGATCATCCGGGCGGTCGGGCCCCGGCCGGACCCGCGAGTCAACGGTATTGCGGCTGAAAGCCCGCCTCGACGCCGACTCCAGGTCTGGCATCCCCACATGTTCGAAAGGGAGAAAACCGGCGCCGAGAAGAAAGCTCGACTACCAGCCCTGAGTATGGAAAGAACATAGAAGTGTCGGATGTCACAGGCGTGTTCATGGGTTGGTGGTCGAGACAAGAATGTTCCGGAACCCGGTCAGGCGCGCCATGGTCAGGCGCGTACGCCCGGTGTAGGGAGGATCTCGTGAGCCGCTCGAGAACTGCCGCGGCGGGCGGCGCGGCCTGCCCTGCCGGATCGGGTCGCCGTGCGTGAAAGCCCCGGCGGACCTGGACGCTCCGGTGAACCCGGCGTCGCCACCGCGCTCGATGGTCTGGATGACCTGGTCGACACCGACCGTTATCCTCTCGCCTATCCGGCGGGTGCGGCCTGGCGTGAGCTGGCGGCCGGAGTCCGTCGAGAGCTGGAGGCGACGGGTTGCAGCGTCCTCACCGACTTCGTTCGCCCCGATGCCCGTGAGGCCCTGCGCGCCGAATGCGCCGCGCTCGCTCCGTCGGCGTACTACCAGGCCGAGACGGTCAACGCATACAACATCGACATGGGGATGCCGTTACCCGAAGACCACCCCGGGCGTATCGCCATGCGGCGCGGAAACGCGTTCGTCGCGGCCGATCTCGTCCCCGACGGTGTGGGTATACGGCGGTTGTATTCCGACGAGTCGTTTCGACGGTTCGTGGCGGCCTGCTGCGGGCTTGATCGCCTCCATGAGCTGGCGGACCCGCTGGCCCAGCTGTGCCTCAACGTCATCCGACCCGGAGATGAGCACCCCTGGCACTTCGACACCAACGAGTTCTCGCTGAGCCTGCTGATCCAGGAGCCGGAGGCGGGCGGGATCTTCGAGTACTGTCCCGGCATCCGGTCCGCCGAGGCCGAGAACCTCGAGGCCGTGCGTGACGTCCTCACCGGTCGGGATGACCGGCGGGTACAGCGCCTCGTGCTCCGTCCCGGCGATCTCCAGCTGTTCCGGGGCCGCTTCTCGCTGCACCGGGTCAGCCCGGTGCGGGGGGGCGCCGCCCGTCATTCGGCGATCTTCGCCTACTGCGAGCGCCCCGGTGTCATCGGTAGCGTCGCGCGCACAAGGCAGCTGTTCGGCCGGGTGCTGCCCGAACATCTCGAGGCCACCGGGCCGGCGGCTCGCGTGCGGGGCGACCGTCTGCTCGACTGAGCCGGCGATCCGATCGCGTGGGCGACCACGCCCGTGGCCCTTGACCCGCCCGCACGGCGTCGGCGTGCTGATCGGCTGGTCCGCGTTCACGGGATCTGGCATTGCAGAGCCGGCCCCGCGACGGCGAGTCCGGTCCCGACCATGAGCTGCAGGAGCCTGACCTGTGCGTTTCGATGCCACTGGCAAAGTCTCACTGGATCACATCTACGACCAGCCTGACCCGCGGGCGTATTTCACGACGCTGCGTACGCTCGCCTATCAGGTACCCCAGATCGCCAGGCCTTATTTCGTCGAGACCATGGCCGACTACCGGGCAGCGGGCCGCCCGCGGCCCGGCGATCCTCCTGGGCGTCACCCGTCGCCGCTGAAAATCCTCGACATCGGTTCGTCCTACGGGATCAACGCGGCCCTGCTGCGCTGCGGGGTCACCCTTGAGGACCTGTACGAGCGCTACGGCGCACCCGAGGCCCACGGCTACACCCGTGACGAGCTGCTGGCCCGTGACCGCGAACTCGTCCGTTCCACCAGAGTGTTCCCGCCACCCACTTCCAGGCGTCTGAGCTCTGAGGGGCGTTCGGGCGGCTCCCTGCCCTCCGACGCGGTGTTCGTGGGCCTCGACGTGTCGAGCGAGGCCCTCTCCTACGCTCTCGCGGCAGGCTTTCTCGACGACGCCGTGCATGCCGACCTGGAGGCCGCGGATCCCACCGAACGGCAGCGACGGCAGCTCGCCGGCACAGATCTCGTCATCTCGACCGGCTGCCTCGGCTATGTTGGCGAACGAACCGTCTCCCGGGTTCTCGACGCCATCGAGGCGGTTGACGGAAAGCGACCGTGGATGGCGCACTTCGTACTGCGGATGTTCCCGTTCGACACCATCGGGGCGAGCCTCGCGGAGAGAGGATACGAGACCGTCACGCTCGACCGCGTGTTCCGCCAGCGCAGATTCGCTTCCGCGCAGGAACAGCAACTCGTGCTGGACAGCCTCACCACGATGGGCGTCGACCCGCACGGCCTGGAGAGCGACGGTTGGATGTACGCCCAGCTGTACGTGTCACGCCCGCGCGGTAGCTCCGCCGCACACACCGCCGGCGCCTCCGCCGCGAGTACCGCGAGTACCGACACCCCGGCATCGGTATCCCCGGCGCTGGTTCCGTCAGCAGCAGTAGCCCGACGGCCGTCGGGCCATCCGTCCCACGCCCCCCGAGGTCACGAATGACGCCGAACGCCCCGTCACCGAGCAGCGACGCGCCCGAGGCCATGGCAGCGGGCCCCCGACAGGCGAGCCCCGTGGCATCCGAGGCCAGGTCGCCCTGGTCGACCACCGGCACGTTCGCCAACGACGACCGGCTCCCGCGGGTGCCGCTGCCCACCCTGGACGACACCTGCGCCCGGTTCCTGCAGTGGTGCTCACCGTTGCTGACCCCGGACGAGCTGGCCGCGACCGAGACGGCGCTCGCCGCGTTCGCCCGCCCCGGCGGCCCGGGCCGCGCCCTGCACGCCGAGCTGGAGCGCTACGACGCCACCCCCGGCGTGCACAGCTGGCTCGATGCGTTCTGGGCCTCGCGCTACCTGGGGCGGCGTGACCGCATCGCCCTCAACGCGAACTTCATCTTCCTCTTCGAGGAGGCCGACGCCGGTCAGACAACCCGGGCCGCGGGGCTGATCGCCGCGGCGCTGGACTACAAGCTGCGCCTCGACGCGGAGGCGATCGAGCCGATCATCCAGCGCGGCCAGGCGCTGTCGATGGACCAGAACCGGTTCCTGTTCTCGACGACCCGTATCCCCGGGCAGGTGCAGGACACCGTCCGCACCCCGTACAGCGAGCCGTCACCGGGCCCCTCCACCGCACGCCACATCGTCGTCCTCCACCACGGCCACATGTTCCAGCTGGACGTGGTGGGCCCCGAGGGGCAGCCGCACACGCTCGACGATCTCGAGAGCGGCCTGGCCGCGATTCTGAAGGCGGGTGCCGAGCGCGCCGCCCCGGAGACGTCGGTCGGCCGGCTCACCACCAAGGCACGCGCCGCCTGGGCGACGAGCCGGGACTCGCTGCTCGCCTGCGACCCGGGCAACGCGACTGCCCTCGACACCGTCGAGACCGCGTTGTTCTGCCTCTGCCTCGACGACGTGACACCCGGTGACGCCAAGCAGGCGTGCGACAACCTCCTCCACGGTGACGGCGGCAACCGCTGGTTCGACAAGTCGGTGTCGCTCATCGTCTTCGCGGACGGCAGCGCCGGTATCAACATCGAACACTGCGGCCTGGACGGGACGACCGTGCTGAGCCTCGTCGACGACATGCTCGGCGCTCCGGCGGCCGAGCACTCGGCCCGGTCGGGCGCCCGTTCCCAGGGTGTGCCCGCAGTCCGGCCGGTCACGTTCACGCTGGACGACGACCTGCGCGCCGACGTGCTCGCCGCGGGCGACGCGTTCAGCGCCTACGCCGCCGCCACGGCCACGGCCACGCTGTCGTTCGACGACTTCGGGTCCAACCGGGCGAAGAGCCTGCGGATCTCGCCGGACGCGTTCGTCCAGCTCGCCTACCAGCTGGCGCACAACCGCTCGAAGGGCCTGGTCGGCGCCACCTACGAGTCGATCGCGACCCGGCAGTACCGGCGTGGCCGCACCGAGGCGATGCGGGTCATCACCCCGGAGATCCAGGCGTTCGTCCGGGTCATGGACGACCCGGCCGCGGACACGGCCACCCGGCTGGCCGCGCTGCGGGCCGCGGCCGACCGGCACGTCACGCGGGCGCGGGACTGCCAGGGGGGACGGGCCCCGGAGCAGCACCTCTGGGAGCTCCAGTTCATCCAGGCCCGCCGCGGCGAGGAACTGGGGATCACCGAGCGTCTCGACCTGTTCGACACCCCCGGCTGGCTGGTCACCCGGGACGACTACCTGAGCACGAGCTCGGCGCCGTCCACCCACATCCAGTACTTCGGGTTCGGGTCGACCAGTAACAAGTGCATCGGGATCGCCTACGTGCTGCTGCCGGACCGCTTCAACGTCTACCTGAGCACCCCGAACGTGGTGGCTGAGCAGATGCACTCCTTCGCCGGACATCTGCGGACGGCCCTCACCGAGCTCCAGGACCTTCTTGAGGCCGGCGGGAACGTCCGTCCTGCTTGCTGATGGAGAACGTTCTCAGCGCACTCTGGCGACGTCGATGATCCGCCGCGAGCCGCTCGGGCTGAGGCCTGGCGAAGCGGGCGACGCCCACTACGCGTCGGCCGGTCGCGGGGTCGGTAGGGCGGCGTGTCGCAGGTGGGCGAGGACAGCGAGCACGCGGCGGTGGCCGTCGTCCACCTCGGCCAGTCCCAGCTTGATCAGTAGGTGGCGTACGTGTCCTTCGACGGTGCGTTCGCTGACGATCAGGCGCCGGGCGATGGCGGTGTTGTTGAGCCCCTCGGCCATGAGCGCGAGCACGTCCCGTTCGCGGGCAGACGGTCCGGCCACCGGGTCGGCCGTGCTCTGCGCCGCGAGCAGCGTGCCCACGACGTGCGGGTCCAGCGCCGAACCACCGCCGGCCACCCGTCCGGCGGCCGAGAGGAACTCGTCCACGTCGAGGACCCGGTCCTTGAGCAGGTAGCCGAACCCGCCGAGCGCTCCCACCCGGTCGGCCAGTCCGCGCAGGCCCGACCCGGCGCCCGACGGGAGGCGCAGCGGAGCCGACAGGCGAACGTGCATCCGCGAGCGTCCAAGCTGATTGCCGCCATTGAGGCCAAGAACTACAGCGCACCACCCGGTCCCAACGTCGGCCGCTCCTTCCTTGGCCTCTCGGCCGAACTCGGAGCTGGAAAATCCTTTCTTGCCTTCCCTTCCAGTCGAGCCAGAAGTGTGGAAACTCTGCTCGCCAAGCGATCGAGTGAATGCTTCAGTGGCGTGACACCCGCCAGTCCCGATGCTGATGGATTGCGAAAGCGTATCGAGAAGAAGATCAAGAACTGGGTCGTTCAAGGCTGAGTGCACCGCCACGACCGGGACAGTAGACAGTCGACATCTGCGTCGCTTTGCCTCGCTGGATGCCCGAGCTCGGAAGCGATCGGAAGTTACCTGCCTCAGAGCTCACTTCTGAGCTGTGCGTGTGACCGTCGGTGTCGCTGGACCTGCTAGCGGAAGCAACGGCGTTTTGGGTCTCGTGGTCCAGCGCCGTCCTCACGGGCGAGCCGGCGGTATTCCGTTCCCGTGGTGGGCGCCGCCACCGGGACCGCGGCGAGCTACGGCAGCAGGGTGAAAGTGGGCACGTGGCTCGGCCGGACCACGCTGAAGTGCCGGAGGTCCAACGTGGCGATGTGCACTGCCCAAAACTTCTCGGCGACCGCGACGACGAAGGCGTCGGCGGTGCCCAGAGGAAGGCTCGCATAACGCTCGACCAGAACGGCAGCCCGATGGGCCTCGGCGGGAGTGACGGGCACCAACTCGTAGACACCGTCTGCCACGTCGCGTAGAAAATCGGCCTCGGCTTTCGTTCCGGCCCGACTGAAAAGCATGTAGCCGATCTCGGAAAGGGGCGGGGCCGGTAGTAGAAGCGGCCCGGGAAAATTCTGAAGCAGGTCGACGCACTGTCGGTGATGGTCGTCCTTGCTGTTGGCGACCGCCACCACCGGGCCGGTGTCGACGACGATCACGCGCTGCGGCGCTACCCGCCGTTCCACCCCTCGCGCACGATGTCCTTGGCCCGTTCCCCAAGATTCGGTTCACCGTCGAAGACGGCAGTCGTGCGGAACTGGCGACGGGGACGTTCGCCGCGCTCCACCGCGGCCCACTGGCGCAGCAACTCCACGGCTTCGGGCAGCCGGTCCTCCGGCAGCGCGTCGAGCAGCCGGTGTGCTTCCTCGCGCGGGCTCATACAGCCAGTGTAGAAGCCGGGGCCGCTCCGGCCCAGCCGCAGACGTGGTCTCTGACTGTCCCGGGCCCCGACATTCGGCTTTGCGGTCTGACAATCACCAGACGTTAGGAGAGATCGTTTGAGGAGTGGTAGGTCGTGAAGCGGTAGGTGGTAGAGGGACCGGTGCATAGCACTTCCATGCCTGGCACAGCCGACAAGTTCGCTGCCTGGAGCGAAGGGCATCATCCGGCGGCCAGGGAGATCCGCAGGGGATACGGCGTCAGGCGGATGTCGAATGCGAGTGATCTACAGTGGGTGGTGGCGGACCTGCCTCCGGATGCGCGTCCGTGGTGTCCGGCTTCTCTCCGCGCGCTCGCTGGCGGCGGTAGTGCTCGACGAGGAACGACGCCAGCAGCGCGGCCGCGCTGCTGGCCGCATAGGTGAGTCCCCAGAAGACTGCCAGCCATACGGTGAACGCACCGATGATCGCGGTGCCGGTGCGGCGCTCGAAGGTCTGCGCTGCCGCGTCACCGAACCGCCTGCGGACGGCTGGAGTCCCCACAGTCCGCGCCACGAGAGTGACCGTCGCGAAACCGAAGATCCAGATATGGTCGCCTTGGGCCATTGTGCCCACGCCTCAGAATAAGGCGACGTGCCCGCACGCGAGGACGAACGTCGGCGTGAGAGCTCAGGTAGCCGTCGGGGGACGGAGAATCGGAACGCCCGTCGTGTGGTCGATGCGATTACCAATCGTAATCACGGGGGCGGCTGCGGTCTGCGGAACCGTGCTACCCGGGCCGGTCGGCGCCGTGTGCGACCGTCCGGGGGTGGACGGCGGAGCGTCGCGTCGGGTCCTGCGAGCATCCGCCTCAAGCGGCCACCTCTCTGCGCGCATCGCGAGATGACTTCGTCGGCTACCGTCGGTGATTGCTCACGCGGAAGAATTTCGATCGCTTCGAGCGGCCGGCGTCCCGACGTGGGATGGGTAGCAAGGCCGGTCTTTGCTGGTTCTCGCGATCCGGCGAGCAAGGTGCTTACGCTCCTATCAGCAGCTCGGAGCGGGTCTTGCCCGCTCTACAGGGGTGCTTGCGCAAGCGCCCGTGCCGCTTACCGCAAGCACCTACGGACCTACCCCGCCGATGCCTCGTTCGTCACTGCCTGCCAGGCGGAAGCTGAATGTGTAAGACTGTCACCGTGGTGACGATCTTGCGGCGGGAACGGGGTGCGCGGCGACGGTTTCTGCCCGTGGTCGTGGTGGGAAGCGGACTGATCGTCCTTGGTCTGCTCGTCGCGTCCGGTGTCGTCCTTGAGCGGCGGCACTCGGAGTACGGCGAGTTCTTCCCGGGCCGCTTCCCGGAGAAGCTGACGTACTGCGACGGTCGCACCTATCTGAGGAGCGATCCGACGTTTTCGGCCGAGGGCGACGTGGAGATTGTGGTCGAGGGCGACCCCGGGGGGCCCGTCGGCCGGACGCCGGGGGGCGCAACTATCTTCAGCCCCGAGCGCATGGCCGTTGTCGCTGGCGAGGTGATGTGCCCAACCGTCATCTCGGCGGGTGACCGGGACGGAACCCATCTCGTCTCCTACACCCTGTCCGGCGGCCCCTGATTCCCTGATGGGGCCACACTCGGATCGGGCCCTGCGGATCAGCGTGGGGCGGCCCGGTCGACGGACACGGCATACGGGTTCGTGATGGGGTCGGTTGGTCAGGCTGATGTGGCTACTGAAAGTTACCGGAGGGGGGCGAGCTAACGGTTAGCGGCTCTCCTGCTAACTGTTAGCGCCCCCGTTAGCGGCGAATGTGGCGGGTGAGCAGGGGCGATGCTTGCTGGCGGGACCAGTCGTGAGGCGTCTGAAACCCAGGAATCGAGCGTCTGGGGCCCCGCCCACCCGTGGGACGGTGTTCATCGGCCACGGCGGAAATATCACCCTGGGTGATCGTGGTCGGTGGAGTGCCAGACATGCGAACAGCCCCACATCCATGAAGTGATTTGGGGCCGCTCCGGGCCGGTCGCAACGGCATGCAGCGGACAGGCGGGAGGTTAACGGCGTCCGCCCGCGATCCAGGCCGGGAGGATCTGGTACGTCGTGACGCCGTGCTGGTCGGCCCACTGCCGGGCGGCTGTCTCGCTGCCGAACGGGCTGACCACGTCGATCGGAACTCCAGTGTCGTCAAGCACGAGGATGCCCACGAGAAGCGACCGGTGGTCCGCCGATGCCACCGCCCTTCGCCGGGCCGCCTGCACCCGATGAGACGCGGCGGGCAACACCAGATGAGCGGTCACCGGGCACCGCCCGCGGGTTGCTCGGTGTCGAACGGGCTGTCCGAGTCGAGACGGGGCACCCGTGTGCCGATGCCGCCGTAGGTGCTCCCGGAGTGGTGCGCGGGGCCGTGGCCGTCGTGAACGCGGAAGCGCAGCTCGCCACCGGAGCGCGTGCCGGCCATGTCGGCCATGTTCACGAACTCGCAGGCGATCGGCAGACTGCGCAACGCCTTGGCCAGGCTCGCCGGGTGCGCACCGGCGGGCACATCGACCACGAGGTACTGGAACGGTCCCGTTCCCGTCTCACGGACCACCACGTCCGGGCCGCGGGGTGGGTCGGCGGACGGAGCGGTTTTGTTGGTGCTTGCTGGTTGACTCTCAGGCACGGTGCTGACCTCCCGAAGGTCGGTGCCCAGGGCCCGGCCCGGTGTTCGCCCACCGGACCGGGCCTACCCTGTTTCCCGGCCGATCGACCGGGGGAACAGGCTACATCGACAAGATGAGAAGCAACAGTACGTAGACAGGGCAAGAAGGAAAGGTTATAAGGCAAGACAAGGAGCATCGCATAGCGTCACGTGCTTGTGAGCAGTGAATGTGTCCTCGATTTGATCGACGTCAGCGACTTCGCATCGATGCTGGGCGTGAGTCGATCACGGGCCGACATGCTCACCCGGTACGCGGGCTTCCCGACTCCAGCGGTGGTCAAGCCGCGCATCCGCCTGTGGCACCGGCGCGACGTCGAGGGGTGGTGCGACCGGAACCGTCCGGGATGGCGCGGCGACTCCTGAGAGACCGCCTACGGCGACCGTTCTCGTGTCAGCGTGGGTGGTCTCAGGCGTGCGGGAGGGCGTTCCGGCGTCCCATCTGCGACCGCGATCGGTCAGAAACGGTCGCCGAGGGCAAGGCGTTCGCGGGCCTGCTGCGCGCGCTTCTCCTGCGCGATCTTGGCGTAGCGGTCGACCATCTGCCGGGAACTCCAGCCCATGATTCGCATGAGGTCGCCTTCGCTGCCTCCGGCGAACTGCCAGTCGTTGGCGAGCGTGTGCCGGAACTGGTGGGGTGCAGACCCTTGATGCCCGCCTGCTCCCCGCGGCGTCCGATCATCCGGGCGGGCCCGTCACCGGTGAGCGGGCCGCGGCCGCGGTCGGCAAGCCACAGCTCGGGACGGCTCGCGTGCTTGTCACGGGTACGAATTCGCATGTAGCGGCCAAGGGCGAGCGCGGTGCTGTTGCCGATCGGCGCCGGCCGCGGGCGGTGCCCCTTGCCGAGCACATGCAGCACCTTCCGCGTGAGGTCGACGTCCTCGACGCGGAGCTTGGCGATCTCGGTGCGCCGCCCGCCGGAGTCGAGCAGACAACGGATGATCGCGTTGTCACGGCGATCCGCGAACGTCTTACCGGCGCAGGTGGCCAGAACGGCGCGGATCTCGTCTTCGTGCAGCACCGGGACGGGCTTCTCGTCGACCTTCGGCGGTGACATCCGCTCCAGGGGTGGGTGTGCGATCTCCTCTTCGTCGAGAAGCCACCTGAACCACTGCTGTAAAGCGCGGAAGGTCTGGTTCACGTAGGCGTCGCCACGGCCCTCGGGTCGTCGCGGGGTCGGCACGGTGCCGAACCAGATCAGGAACTCCTCGATCTGCGCCTTCGTGATCTCGGCGGCTTCGGCGGATGGATCGTCGGAGTCGGCCAGGTAGTTGATCAGTGCGGTGGCGGCGTCGAGGTAGAGCTTGCACGTCTTGGGGGCTCTGCGCGCCACTTCCATGATCGAAAGTAGTCGGGTCCAGCGCAGGTCAACGATGGTTTGTGCCCCTGGCAGGAATCGGACCTGCGGCCTACCGCTTAGGAGGCGGTCGCTCTATCCACTGAGCTACAGGGGCGTTGTGGAGTGGCCCCGCGCCTGGCCGGTGGGGCGCCTGGCGGCGGTTCCATGATCGACGGTACAGGGATCACTCGACGCCTCGCAAGCCTACGCATCCGGACACCGGAGTGGGAAGGCGACTCCACCCGGGCCCGCGTACGCGAGCGGATCCGGGTGGCGGCACGGGGGAGCCCGACCGGTCCGCGCGCGGCAGGGGGGCTCAGCCGAACTGCTCGGCCATCTCCACGAGCTCCTTGCACTTGGGGCAGACCGGGAAGCGCTTGGGGTCGCGGACCGGCTCGAACTTGTACCCGCACAGCGCCGTCACGCGACCGCCTTCGATGGAGGCGCGGACGATCTCCTCCCGGCGCGCGTAGTGAGAGAGATCATCCCCCTCGTCCGAACGGGTGTCAGAGGTCTCCGGCGCGATCTGAGTCGTGCTCATACCCTCGAGTGTAGGTACTCGCCGCGGCCGAGCCGCCGGACTGGTGCCCCTGACCGCGGGCCGGCCGCGAGCCGCCCGTGGCACGGCCGGTGGGGCTGGTGCGGACGTCCTACCCTGGCGTTGGCGGGCATCGTCGTGGGGCCGCGCGACGCCGTCCGTCGAGCGAGCGGTAGTCGCGACAAGTTGTGCTCACGTCGATACTCTGGGTGGGAGTCGGTCTGGCTGGCGACGCGGTGACGGAACGGGCATGGACATACCACACTCCGCCATCAGGACGCAGAGGAATGCGACTCCTCCTGCCAGGCGTTGCGGCGTACTCTGGTTGCGGACGAAGGAGACCGGTGACTGGACTGATCGACAGTACCGAGATGTACCTCCGGACCCTGTATGAACTACGGGAGGAGGGCATCACCCCGCTGCGCGCGCGCCTGGTCGAGCGCCTTCACGTGAGCGCGCCGGCCGCAAGTGAGTCGACCGCGCGCCTCGCGAACGAGGGCCTCGTCGCGCTCGCCGACGACCGGACCGTGCAGTTCACGGAGAAGGGCCTGGTCAGAGCAACGGCGGTCATGCGTAAGCACCGCTTGGCCGAGTTGCTCCTCACCAAGGTCATTGGCCTGGACTGGGCGCTGGTCCACAACGAGGCCTGCCGCTGGGAGCATGTGATCTCGGACGAGGTCGAGGCCCGGCTGACGGTCCTGCTCGGTGATCCGAAGCGGTGCCCGTTCGGGAACGAGATCCCGGCGCAGCTCGAGACGGCGCAGCCGCCGGGCGTGGCACCCGTGAGCCTGCTCACCTCGGCCGAGCGGAGCAACACGGGGACCAAGTCGGTGACGGTGGCCTGGATCTCGGAGCGCCTCCAGACCGACGAGGAGGCGATGCGGGTCCTGCGGGACGCCGCGATCGTGCCCGGGGCGCAGCTGTACCTGAACGCGCGCGGCGACAGGGTGTACATCGGCAAGCCGGACGGTGACAGCGAGGCCGAGATCGACCGCAGCACAGCGGCGCTCGTCTACGTCAATCACTGATCCGGGTAACAGCGGCACGTACGCACACAGCTCTCGTACGGAAGCAACTCGTACGGGAGCACCGGTAGGAATGTGGATCTGACTGTCGGGCCGGGCGCGGACGCCCGGCCCGTTTGTCTGTCCGCCGTCGGGGCCACCCGCTGTCCGGGGCCACCCCGGGGGCGGGCGCCTACCCGCCCACCGGGTGGCCTGCCGGGTGTGTCAGGCGCCCGGGCGGATGCCGCCCTGGAACGATGACCACCACACGTTCTCGATCCGTACGACCTCACCGGTCCGCGGCGCGTGGATCATCTGGCCGCTCCCGATGTAGATGCCCACGTGGTAGAGGTCGGCGCCGAAGAAGACCAGGTCGCCGGGGATCAGCTCGTTGCGGGTGACGTGCCGGCCGGCCGCCCACTGGTCGCCGGTGTAGTGCGGGATTCCGACGCCGGCCTTCCCCCAGACCCACTGGCTGAGTCCGGAGCAGTCGAAGCTGTTCGGGCCCTCGGCGCCCCAGACGTACGGCTTTCCGAGCTGGGCGCGCGCCTCCTGGACGGCGCGGGCCGCGCCGCCGCTGCCGCCGGTCGGGGGCGGCGCGGCCGGCAGGGCGGGTACCGCGGCGAAGGCGCTGCCCGCCGTCGCGACGAGGCCGGCCTCCCGGGCGAGCCGGTCGCGTTCCAGCGCGGCCTGGCGGGCGGTCTCGGCGGCGGCCGCCGCCTCGGCGGCCTTGCGGGCCCGCAGCGCGGCGGCCTCGCGTTCCCGGGCCTGGCGTTCCAGCTCCGCCTGCCGGTCGATCAGGTCGTTGAGCAGCGTGCCCTGCTCGGTGGCTGACTCCTCCAGCTCGCGCCGGCGCTCGGCAAGCGAGTCGACGAGCCGCTGGCGGCCGGCGTGGGTCTCGTCGGCGGCCTGCTTCGCCTCGGTCTGGTCGTGGCGGGCGAGCCGCAGGTCGGCTTCGGTGGCCCGCTGCCGCCGGGACAGCGCGTCGACGGCGCCGGCGCGGTCGAGCGCGGCACGGGGATCGCCGGTGAGCAGAATGGAGAGCTGTTCCAGCCCGCCGGAGCGGTAGGCCGACGTCGCCAGGCCGCGGTGCCGGTCGGTGGCGTGCCGGACGGCGACGTCCGCCGTGCGCAGCCGCTGGGTGGCCGTGGCCGCGGCGCGTTCCGCCTCGGCGAGCCGGATGCGTTCGGCGTTGTACTGCTCGGCGGCCACGGACATCTTGTGGCTGAGGTCGTCGAGGCGGGCCCGGGTCGCGGTGATCTGGGCGGCGATGCCGCCGAGATCCTCCGCGCGGCCGCCCTGTGATCCCGCGCCCGAGCTGCCGGAGCTGCCCGGGCTGCCGGGGGGCGCGTCGCCGCGGGTCTCGTCACCGCGGGTGGGCCCGCTCGGCTCCGCGCGGGCCGTCCCCGCTCCGATGCCCCCGCCCGCGCCGGTCAGGGAGGGCCCGGCGGCGAGAACGCCCAGCAACGTGATGAGGACCGGGCGCATGCCCCGCCCGTCAATGGTCCGGCGCGTTGCCGACCGGTGGGAACCTTTGTCTGTTTCGAGTGCCGGCGTACTTACATTGACGTTACCTGGTGGGTCCCCGGACGGGGACGAAACGGGCGGAGATGTACCCGATCGGGGGATAGTGCAGGCCTCGTGGGGCGGGCTGCCGGCGCTATGGCAGCCCTCCGTCGGAACACTGGTCACGACGTCGCACCGTAACTGTATGCAGTTGTACAGTCACGGAAGCACGCCGAACGACACGGAGAGTCCCGGAACGCCCACGCTGAGACCAACCTCGGGGAGCATGGGTCGCCCAATTAATCGATTTCACATGTCAGAAACAGGAAAGACACTAGATCGGAACAGATCTTATCGACTCTTCGGCCGAAGGACCGGGACGAGCGCAGCGTGGCCGGGGACCGGGGTAGCGCAGTCCGCGCGGTGCGCGCGGGGGGAATGACGGGAGAGACATGGACGAATTGAGCTCGGGCGATACCGCGTGGGTGCTCGTCAGCGCCGCACTCGTGCTCTTCATGACGCCCGGCCTGGCGTTCTTCTACGGCGGAATGGTCCGTGCGAAGAATGTGCTCGGCATGCTCATGCAGAACTTCTTCTGCATGGGAATGATCACACTGGTGTGGTCGGTCGTCGGATTTAGTGTCGCCTTCGGTGAAGGTAATGGTTTCTGGGGCGGTTTCGACTTCTTCGCGCTTCAGGATCTCACCGCGAGTGACGGGGCGATCCCGTACGTCGCCTTCGTCGCCTTCCAGATGATGTTCGCGGTCATCACGCCCGCCCTGATCACCGGCTCCACCGCGGACCGGATGAAGTTCAGCTCCTTCGCGATCTTCGTCACGCTGTGGTCGGTCCTGGTCTACTCGCCGATCGCGCACTGGGTGTGGGCGAGCAGCGGCTGGCTGTTCAAGCGGGGCGCGCTCGACTTCGCGGGCGGCACCGTCGTCCACGCGAACGCCGGTATCGCCGCGATCGTGCTGGCGATCTTCCTCGGCAAGCGGCGCGGCTGGCCGACCGGTGACTTCCGCCCGCACAACGTGCCGTTCGTGCTGCTGGGCACCGGCATCCTGTGGGTGGGCTGGTTCGGGTTCAACGCCGGGTCGGCGCTGGGCGCGAACAAGGTCGCCGCGATCGCGCTGCTCAACACCCAGATCGGCGCGGCCACGGCGATCCTCGGCTGGATCGCGATCGAGCGGCTGCGCGACGGCAAGGCCACCACGCTCGGTGCCGCGTCCGGTGCCGTCGCGGGTCTGGTCGCGATCACCCCGGCCTGTGGGTTCGTCTCGCCGATGGGCTCGATCGCCATCGGTCTGCTGGCGGGTGCGATCTGCGCGCTGGCGACGTCCGTCAAGGGCAAGGTCGGCATCGACGACTCGCTCGACGTCGGCGCCGTCCACCTGGTCGGCGGTGTGCTCGGTGCGCTGCTGACCGGCTTCTTCGCCACCCTCGACACCAACGAGGCCGGCAAGGACGGCGTGTTCTACGGCGGTCCGTGGAGCGTCGTGGGCGAGCAGGCGCTGGCCGTCGGCGCGACGCTGGGCTACTCGGCGGTCGTAACCGCCCTGCTCGCGCTGGCGCTCAAGTACACGCTCGGTCTGAAGGTCTCGGACGAGGACGAGGAGATCGGCCTCGACGAGGCGCTGCACGGTGAGACGGCCTACCGGCTGACGTCCATCGGCGGCAGCGGCTTCACCTCCGCCGTCACCGCGGCCAAGGTGCCTGAGGAGGCCAAAGCATGAAGCTCGTGACGGCAGTGATCAAGCCGTTCAAGGTGGACGACGTCAAGACCGCCCTCGAGGGCATCGGCGTCCACGGGCTGACGATCTCCGAAGTGCAGGGCTACGGACGACAGAAGGGCCACACCGAGGTCTACCGCGGGGCCGAGTACAAGGTCGACTTCGTCCCCAAGATCAAGATCGAGGTAGTGGTGGACGACGAGGCCGTGGACGAGCTCGTCACCGCGATCACGACGTCCGCGCAGACCGGCAAGATCGGCGACGGAAAAGTGTGGGTTGTCCCGGTCGACGCTGTCGTCCGTGTGCGGACGGGTGAGCGGGGCTCCGACGCCCTGTAAGACCGGGAAGAACATCCGGGGGCGCGCCTGTTACGGCGCGCCCCCTTTCTTTTCGGTTCGGTGAAGCCGCGGCGAACATCGTGGCGCGGAACCGTGAACATCGCGCGAGAAACCGCGACAGACTGCGTGGGCGGGGGATAGGACCCAGTACGACGGGGGTGGCGGGTGAACGACAGGCTCCAGGCCCTGCGGGGCAGGGTGGACGCTTTTCCCGATAAGACCGGGCCCGCGCTGCGGGAGGCACTGGTCGAGCTCGCCGACACAGCCCTCGGGGAGCTGTTCGGGGAACCGGGGCCCGGGATCGCGCTGCTCGCGGTCGGTGGCTACGGGCGGGGCGAGCCCGCGTTCGGCAGCGACCTGGACCTCGTGCTCGTCCACGACGGCCGGGAGGGCCGTGCCGGCCGCCGCGGCGACATCTCCGCCGTCGCCGACGCGATCTGGTATCCGCTGTGGGACGCCGGCGTCGGCCTGGACCACAGCGTCCGCACCGTGGACGAGGCCGTCTCCGTCGCCGACTCCGACCTCAAGGCGGCACTCGGCCTGCTCGACGCCCGCGTGCTCCACGGCGACGCGGCCCTCGCGGACACGCTGCTGGAACGGGTCCGGAGCCGGTGGCGGGAACGCGCGTCGCGCCGCCTGCCCGAGCTCGCCGAGGCGGTCGCGGAGCGGGCGCGCCGGCTGGGCGAGCTCGCCTTCCTGCTGGAACCCGACCTCAAGGAGGCCCGGGGCGGCCTGCGGGACGTCCACGCGCTGCACGCGCTCGCCGCCGCCTGGGTCGCCGAGGCGCCGCCGGAGCGGGTCCAGACGGCCTACCGGGTGCTGCTCGACGCCCGCGGCGAGGTCCGCCGGCTCAGCCACGGCCGCGCGCAGGACCGCCTGCTCCTGCAGGACGGCACGGCGGTGGCCGCGGCACTGGGCTACCCCGACTCCGTCGCGCTGTCCCGGGCCATCTCGGACGCCGGCCGCACGATCTCCTGGACCTGGGACACGACCTGGTACCGGGTGGCCGCCGCGCAACGCTCGAAGATCCGTACCCGGCTGCGCCGGCCGGTCCGCCGCCCCCTCGACGAGGGCGTGGTCGAACAGGACGGGGAGATCCAGCTCGCCCGCGACGCCGAGCCCGCCGCCGACCCCGGGCTGGTGCTCCGGGCGGCGGCCGCCGCGGCGCGCACCGGCGTCCCGTTCGGGCGTTACGCCATGGACCGCCTCGGGCGCGAGGCGCCGGCGATGCCCGAGCCGTGGCCCGAGGCCGCGCGAGACGACCTGGTGAGCCTGCTGGCGACCGGGGACGCCGCGGTGCGGGTGCTGGAGTCCCTCGACCAGGTGGGGCTGCTCGTGCGGCTGATCCCCGAGTGGGCGGCGGTGCGCAGCAAGCCGCAGCGCAACCCCTACCACCGGTACACCGTCGACCGGCACCTGATCGAGGCCGCCGCCCGCGCCGCCCCCCACACCAGGGACGTCGACCGGCCCGACCTGCTGCTGCTCGGCGCGCTGCTGCACGACATCGGCAAGGGATACCCGGGAGACCACACCGACGCCGGCATCGTCATCGTCCGGACGCTGGCGCCCCGGCTGGGCCTGCCACCCGAGGACACCGAGGTGCTGGTCGCGATGGTCCGCCATCACCTGCTGCTGACCGAGGCCGCGACCCGCCGCGACATCGACGACCCCGCCACCATCGAGTCGGTGGCGGCCGCGGCCGGCAGCGTGCGCGTGCTCACTCTGCTGCACCGGCTGACCGAAGCCGACGCGAAGGCCACCGGCCCGACCGCGTGGAACGCCTGGAAGGCCCGGCTCGTCGCCGACCTCGTCCACCGGGCCACCGCCGTGCTCGACGGCGAGGCGCCGCCGTGCCCGCCCGCGCTCACCGAGCGGCAGACCGCCCTGCTGGCCCTGCCCGACGACCTCACCGTGCAGGTCAACCCGCTCCCCGACGAGGGCATGTTCGAGATCGTGGTCGTCACCGCCGACCAGGTCGGCCTGCTCGCGACCACCGCCGGCGTCCTCGCGCTCAACCGGCTGGACGTCCGCCGAGCCTCCGCGCGGGGCGCCGACGGCCGCTCGCTGCTGCAGGCCGCCGTCGCCTCCGCGCACGGCCACCGCCCGGACCCGAGACGGCTGCGCGACGACCTGCGCGCGGCCCTGGCCGGCACCCTCGACGTCACCGCCCGCCTGGCCGGCCGGGAACAGGACTACGCCACCACCCGTCGGTGGAACACGCCGGGCGCGCCGCAGGTGATTTTCGACGACTCCGGCTCGACGACGGTCATCGAGGTGCGCGCCCCCGACCGCGCCGGGGTGCTGCACCGGATCACCGGCGCGCTCGCCGGGACCGGCCTGGACGTCCGCACCGCCATCGTCGCGACCCTCGGCCTCGACGTCGTCGACGCCTTCTACGTCGAGGACCCGGCCGCGACCGGCCTCACCGCACCACGGCTCCTGGACGGCGCGCGGCGAGCGGAGGTGGCGACCGCCGTCATGTCCGCCCTGAGCACCGAGACGCCCGGCTGATCTCCGGCGGTTCCGTGGCACAGGGCGGTTCCGCGGCGCCGGGTGGCGCCCGGTCCGCGCACGGGAGCGACATGTCGCGGCAAACGCCGGGAGGGGCGGGGTCTGGTTCGCCGCGCGGGACGCTATGCTTGGTGACGCACACTCAGGAGGCTTCGCCTAGTCCGGTCTATGGCGCCGCACTGCTAATGCGGTTGGGGGCTTATACCCCCTCCGGGGTTCAAATCCCCGAGCCTCCGCCCCTCGCGGTCGGGCCCGTCCACCTCGGACGGGCCGCTGGCCAGGCACTTCTCTTCCGCCCTGTGAAATCCCCGAGCTCTCACCACTGCTGGTGAGGACATGGTGCGGACGTCGCGTCGGGCGGGGGATCGCAGCGGCCACTGTCTCCGCCGCCTGCTGCCCCGCCGACCGCGGCAGATGGACGTACAGGTTCGCGGTGGTCGACGACGACGAGTGGCCGAGCCGCCTGGACATCAGGTACCGGAGCTGGACGGGCCCACCGCGCTCGTCGGGAAGCACCCCGTTGTCCCAGGCCGCGCCGACGGTCTCACGCTCGTCGTCCTGGACCGGCCGGTGCTTGAGATGGCTGACGAAGGCGCCGTCGAGGCTCTCGGTGAGCGCGAACCGGCGGCCGGGAGGAGAAGGAGGTGACCGTGGCGGACGTGTGGGGTTCGGCCCCTGCGGAGCTGTCAGCCGCGGTGGGTCGCGTGTGGGTCCTGGTGCTCCGTGGAACACCAGGATCGAGCCTGGTTCGCGGTGACCACGAGCCCGCGGGAGTCCCGGCGTGGTGTTCCGCGGAACACCACGATCAACTGCATGCAAACCTGTTCAGGGACGATTCCGGGAGTGCGTGTGGGCGGCTGGCCGGGTGGTGGGGCGGGCCCGGGAAGGCCCTGAGGCGCTGCCGCGGTTGTTCGGGGCCTCGGCCGCCGTTTCTGATTCGAGGGCGTCCGGGACCGGGACGTCCAGGTACTCCAGCAGCGCCGCGAGCTCGCGGTCGAGATCGGTTCCGACCTCGGTGATCGCGGGATCGCCGAAGCTCGCGAACCGGGTGCTGGGCTGGTCGACGGTGAACCAGATCCTGCCCTCGGGGGTGGTGTGTATGGCGGTGCGCAGTGGCGCGTAGAGCAGCACGCCGGGATTGTGGTGAAACATTCGCTGGGCGATGACATGATTGCCCATCAGGTACTCGACGCAGCGCCCCCGGTCGCCGGCGAGCTCCATGAGCGGCGAGCTGTCGAAGCTCCAGTAGATGATGAAACCGTGCGGCGCGTTCTCGTGGGTCGCGCGGACGACGGTCGCCCAGGCGGCGTTCTCCCGCGCGAGAGCGGCGAAACGCTCCTCGTCGAACCGGGGGACGGCACGCTCGTAGCGTTCGCGGAAGTCCTGGAACGAGGTGCCGACGTCCACCGCGAGCCTGTGCACCTCATGCGCGACGGTGTGAACCGGCTGACTGGTGATGGCGGGTCCCATGCCGTGGCTTGTACCCCGGGCACCGCCTCCTGAAGAACCGGATCAGACCCGTCCGCGCGGCGACGCACTCGTAAGTCATCGATGGATCAATGGAAGCACTCCGTTCCCCCAGGTTCCGCGGTTTTCGGCATCTTCTTGCCGTCGGTGACCATCCGCGGCGTATCGTCGCGATCGCTCTCGGTCGAGAGTCACATGCAGGGGGGTGCAGTGGGCTTTCTTCGGCGTGCCTGGCTTTGGTGCCGGCGCCATCCCAAGACCAGTGGGACGATCACGGTCCTGCTCGCTTTGTTCATTATCGTCGGTGCTACGTCTGATCCGCCCGTGAACGACGCGGCTTCCGTCCGGTCAGCCTCGCCGGCGGCGGTCACCTCGACCTCGACCTCGACAGCGCCGACGTCGTCCCCGACACCGGTGCGGGTGACGACACCCGCCGTGGTTACGTCCCCGGTGGCTACGCCGGCGGCCCCGCCGCCAGCGACCCACTCGGCGGTCCAGCAGCCGGTTCCGGCGGCCGCCGCCGCTCCGCCGGCCGCCGCCGCAGCCGCGCCCCAGCGGGTCGCCGCGCCACCGCCGGCCGCTGCCGCCGCTCCGCCCCAGCAGGCCGCTCCGCCCCAGCAGGCCGCCGCGCCCCAGCAGGCCGCCGCCGCTCCGCCGGCCGCCGCGGCGGCGGCTCCGGGCTGCCATCCGCTGAGCGGCGCCGGCAACTGCTACAAGGCCGGCCAGATCTGCCGCAACGCCGACCACGGCGTGCGTGGCGTGGCGGGCAACGGCGAGGCGATTGTCTGCGCGGACAACAACGGCTGGCGCTGGGTGGCGGCGTAAGGAGCGGCTGGCCCGGGACGCCGTCAGGCCGCGCCCTACTCCCGCCGGCCTCCGGCGCGAGCGGCGCGGCCTGACGCGGAACCGGGCCAGCGCCGCACGTCCTCCGGCGTGTCGAGGTCGGCGGGATCGCCCGGGACCGGCACCTCGTCGACCAGGTCCGGGTGCGCGGTGAGGAAGCGGCGCGCGCCCTCGTCGGCTCCGGCGAGCGCGATCGCCGCCCGCCACAGCCGCGGCGCCATGACGATCGGATGTCCGCGCCGGCCGTCGTAACGGCCGACGGCGACCCGGCCCGGCCGCCAGGCCGCGAGGACGGCGCGCACCGCGTCCGCGCCGATCCCGGGGGTGTCGACCAGCAGCACCGCCACCGCGTCCACCCCCGCCGGACCCCTCGCGCCGGCCGCGCCGGCCGCGGCGCGGTCCAGCGCGAGTGTGAGCGAGCTGCGCTGCCCGCGCCCGGGGTCGGGGTTCACGACGACGTCCGCGCCCGCGACGGCCGTGCCGTCCCGGACCACCGCGATGATCCAGGGGCAGCCGGCGTCCCGGGCGGCGGCCACCGCGCGATCCACCAGCCGGGCCCCGCCCACGACGAGCTCGGCCTTCGGCAGGCCCATCCGGCTGCCGCCGCCCGCCGCGAGCACTGCCGCGACGATCCGGGCCGGTGCGTTTCCGGTCATGCCGGCCAGTGTGCCGGGAGCCGGACGGCGGTGATGGGCATACTCGCGGTCATGCCGTTACGTGACTTCGCCGACCCGGCGGCGGTGTCCGGCGCGCTCGACGCGGCCGGGTACGTGCCGGACGACGGCGTCGCCACCGCCGCGTTCCTCGCCCTGCGGATGGGCCGGCCGCTGTTCGTGGAGGGCGACCCCGGTGTCGGCAAGACCGCGCTGGCGCACGCGCTGGCCACGATCTGCCGGGCCAGCCTGTTCCGCCTGCAGTGCTACGAGGGCATCGACGCGAGCCAGGCGCTGTACGACTGGGACTTCCCGCGCCAGGTCCTCCACCTGCGCGCCGCCGCCGGTACCGCGGACCCGGGCGAGATCGAGACCTCGCTGTACGACCGCCGGTTCCTGATCGCCCGACCGGTGCTGCGGGCGCTTGAGCGCAGCCCCGCCGTCCTGCTCATCGACGAGATCGACCGCGCCGACGACGAGTTCGAGGCGTTCCTGCTCGAGGTGCTCGCCGAGAGCTCGGTGACGGTCCCGGAGATCGGCACGATCCGGGCGGACGTCCCGCCGCTGACGGTGATCACCTCGAACCGGACCCGTGAGGTGCACGACGCCCTCAAACGCCGTTGTCTCTACCTGTGGCTGGACCATCCGGACTTCGCCCGGGAGGTGGAGATCGTCCGCCGGCGGGTGCCGGGGGCGGCGCACCAGCTCGTCGCGGACGTCGCCCGGGCCGCCGCGCGGCTGCGGGAGGCGAGCCTGCTCAAGCCGCCCGGCATCGCCGAGACGATCGACTGGGCGCTGGCCCTGCACACGCTCGGCCGGTCCCGCCTCGACGGGGCGGCGGCGCGGATGACGCTGGGGGCGGTGCTGAAGTACCGGGAGGACATCGTCCGTGTCGAGCGGGAGCTCGACGAGATCGTCGGCGGGCCGACATGAGCACCTGCCGTTCCGCCGGCCCGGACCCGCTGGTCGCCCTGACCGGGTTCGCCCGCGCGCTGCGCGGCGCCGGCGCGGCGGCGGACGCCAGCCGGGTCGCGACGGCCGTCCAGGCGCTCACCCACCTCGATCCCACCAGCGCCGCCGACGTGTACTGGGCCGGTCGCCTGGCCCTGTGCGCCGAACCGGACGACCTGGCGCGCTACGACGCGCTGTTCGACGAGTGGTTCCGTGGACGTCCCGCCGCGGGGCCCGATCGGCCTGGCCCCGGAGCCGGGGCCACCGCGCCGTCGTCCCGCGTGGTGCGGGCCTGGCCGTCCAGCCGGGCCGGCACCCCCGGTGACGACGGCGACGACAGCCGGGTCGACCCGCTGCCGGCCGGCGCGAGCGACGTCGAGCTGCTGCGCCACCGCGACGTCGCGGACCTGAGCCCGGCGGAGCGGGCCGAGATCGACAGGCTTGTCGGCCTGCTCGCTCCCCGGGTCGGTTCCCGTCCGAGTCGCCGGCGCCGGGCCGGTGGGAACCGCGGGCTCGACCCGCGTCGCACCGTGCGGGCCATGCTGCGCGACGGCGGCGAGCCCGGTGAGCTGGTCCGCGCCCGCCCACGGGTACGGCCCCGGCGGCTGGTGTTCCTCGTCGACGTCAGCGGTTCCATGAGCCCTTACGCCGACGTGATGCTGCGCTTCGCGCACGCCGCCGTCCGGGTCGCCCCGTTCGCCACCGAGGTGTTCACCTGCGGGACCAGGCTGACCCGGCTCACCCGTCCGCTGCGGCTGCGGGACGCGGGGGAGGCGCTGCGGGTGGCCGGCGAGGTGATTCCCGACTGGAGCGGGGGCACCCGCCTCGGCGAGTCGCTGCGGGCCTTCCTCGACCTGTGGGGGCAGCGGGGCACCGCCCGCCAGGCGGTCGTGGTCATCGTGTCCGACGGGTGGGAGCGTGGCGACGTCACCCTGCTCGCCGGGCAGATGGCCCGGCTGGCCCGGCTCGCGCACCGGGTCCTCTGGGTGAACCCGCACACCGGCCGCGCCGGGTTCACCCCGACCGCCGCCGGCATGTCCGCGGCGCTTCCCCACGTGGACGACCTGCTCGCCGGGCATACGTTCGAGGCCCTGCGCGGACTTGCCGAGGTGATCACCGATGCGTGACGTGCTCCCCGAGCTCGAGGGCTGGTGGCAGAGGGGGGAGACCGTGGGCCTGGCGACGGTCGTCGGCACCTGGAGGTCGGCCCCGCGTCAGCCGGGCGCCGCGATGGCGGTCGCCCCCGACGGCTCGGCCGTGGGCAGCGTCTCGGGCGGCTGCGTCGAGGGGGCCGTGTACGACCTGGCCGAGCAGTGCCGTTCGACGTCGGTCCCCGTCCTGCAGCGTTACGGGGTCAGCGACGACGAAGCGTTCGCGGTCGGCCTGACCTGCGGGGGCATCGTCGACGTCTTCGTCGAGGCGGTGAGCCGGCGGACGTTCCCCGAGCTCGGCGGGATCCTCGCCGACGTCCGGGACGGCCGGCCGGTCGCGGTCGCGACGCTGGTCAGCGGGGCGGGCAGCAGCATCGACGGTGCCGGTGCCGGCCCGGTCGGGTCCCGCCTCGTCGTCCGGCCGGGGTCGGTGGAGGGCACGCTGGGCAGCGCGCGGTTCGACGCGGCCGTCCGCGACGACGCGCGCGGGATGCTGGAGCAGGGACGGACGGGCATCGTCCGCTACGGCCCGGACGGCGAGCGGCGCGGTGACGACAGTGCCGTCTTCGTCGCCTCCTACGCGCCGCGGCCGCGGCTGATCGTCTTCGGCGCCATCGACTTCGCCGCCGCGCTGGCCCGGGTCGGCACCTTCCTCGGCTACCGGGTGACCGTCTGCGACGCGCGGGCGACGTTCGCCACCCGCAAGCGGTTCCCCGAGGCCGACGAGGTGGTCGTCGACTGGCCGCACCGCTACCTCGCCGCGACCGCGGTGGACGAGCGCACGACCGTCTGCGTGCTCACCCACGATCCGAAGTTCGACGTGCCGCTGCTGGAGGTGGCGCTGCGCCGACCGCTGGCCTACCTCGGGGTCATGGGGTCGCGCCGCACCAACGCCGACCGCGCGCGACGGCTGCGGGAGCTCGGCTTCTCCGCCGCCGACCTGGCCCGCCTGCACGCGCCCATCGGCCTGGACATCGGCGGGCGCACGCCGGAGGAGACCGCGATCTCCATCGCCGCGGAGATCATCGCGACCCGGCACGGGGGATCGGGCGCCCAGCTGCGGGAGTTGTCCGGCCCGATCCACCACGACCCGCCCGCGCCCGCCCAGGATGGCTGAGCCCCGCAGGCCGATCGCGCGGATCTGATTCCTGTTACTCTCCGGCCGTGCTGTTCGCCTTACGCTTCGACTTCCGTAATCCGGACCTCGCCGGTACGACTATGGCCGACCGTTACGCGGCGGCCCTCGACATGGCCGAGTGGGCCGACCAGCTGGGCTGCGTGACCATTGCGGTCTCGGAGCACCACGGTTCGCCGGACGGCTACCTGCCCAGCCCGATCCCGATGCTCGCGGCGATGGCCGCCCGCACCACGAAGGTGCGTTTCAATATCGCGGCGCTCATCGCGCCGTTTCACGACCCGCTGCGCCTCGCCGAGGATTTGATCTTCCTCGACAATCTCAGCAAGGGTCGCGTCGACCTGATCATCGCGGGCGGTTACGTCCGCGAGGAGTTCGCCCTGTTCGACGTCCCGATGTCCGAACGCGGGCGCCGGGTGACCGAGACGGTGACGACCCTCAAGGCCGCGTTCACCGGCGAGCCGTTCGAGTACCGCGGTCGGACGGTCCACCTCACCCCGGGTCCGTTCCGTCCCGGTGGCCCGAAGATCTCGCTCGGTGGCAGCAGTGAGCCGGCCGCCCGCCGCGCCGCGCGCATCGCCGACGGCTTCGTTCCCACGCTGCCGGAGATCTGGGAGTTCTACCGCGACGAGGTCCAGAAGCTCGGCCGGCCCGATCCCGGGCAGAGCCCGATCGGCGCCAACCGGGTCGTCGCGCTCGCCGAGGACGTCGACGAGGGCTGGAAGCGGATGTCGCCGTTCTTCCTGCACGAGACGAACGCCTACGGCATCTGGCAGGCCCAGAACAACGCGGCCTCCCCGTATCGCACGTCTCCCGACGCCGACCAGCTGCGCACGACCGGGCAGTACCGGGTGCTGACGCCCGAGCAGTTCGTGGCCGAGCAGAAGGCGGCGCCCTTCCCGTTCGCCCAGCTCCACCCGCTGTGCGGGGGAATGCCGCCCGAATCGGCGTGGGAAAGCCTCCGCCTGTTCGAGCACGAGGTGCTGCCGGCCTTCCGCTGATCCGCACCCACCTGGCCCGTGCCGGGCTGGCCCGTACCCGCTCGGACCGTGCTGATCCCTGACCCGAGGTTCCCGAAAGCCTGATGCCCGAAGCCCGAACCGGCTTCGGGCATCAGGCTTTCGGGACCCCGCAATCCCGCGTTCGGGATTCCGGCCCGCGTATCGGGTTCGTGTTCGTGGGTGGCGGCCGGTGCGGTCAGAGCTCCGTCTTGGCCGGGTCCACCCGCACCACGCGGAAGTCGGTGCCGACGATCCGCCCGTACATCTCGGCTGACATCGGGCCGGGGAACGTTCCGACGACGGAGGTGGGGGATCCGGCGTCGTCGACGAGCACGACGGCGTAGGCGCCGGGTGCCGCCCACTTCCCGCGCACGGCGTGCTCAGCGCGCCGCCAGCTCTCCTCGGACGGGGGGTGCAGAGGGCTCGGCGTCGTCACGTCGGCCTCGCTCTGCGAGAGAAAAATTCAGCTTTTTTGAATGAATTTAATGCCACTGCGTCGCCGTCGACGAGTGGGCGCCCCTTTGTCATGTATCGCTCCGGTCCGGGCGGTGTTCCTGCTGGGTGGCATCCCCTCTCCCCTCGACCAACGGTTCACCATCGCGGGTGATCGGGCGAGGGTGTGAGTGGCGTCATACTGCGGACATCCGGAGGAAGCGACACAGAGCCACCGGCGCGTCGAATGCGGCGCGGCCGATGATCCGGTCCGGTATGGCACGATCAGCGCGGGAGATCAGCGGACGAATTGTGGCGGTCCTGGCGGCCGGTGCCTCGCCCGCTTGGGTGTGACAGCAGTCAGACCAGCTGGAATCGGTCTGCGACGAACCAGAACCGAGGACCCCGGGTAGACGATGTGAAGCACATACAACCCTGTCTCGCCAGCCTGTTGGGTGAAATCGTCCAGCGCAGGAAGGCCGCCGGGCTCAGTCAAGCCCAGCTGGCCAACCGGGTGCGTTACCAACCGAGTTACCTCTCGAAGGCCGAGCGCGGCCTGCTCGGCGTGCCGTCGCAGTCGCTCGTGGCCGCGATCGACGCGGAGCTGAACGCCGGCGGTGTGCTCGTCGAGCTGCGCAGCCACGCGTGGCTGGAGGACAAGGGCGGTCAGGCTGGCGTCATCTGGCGGGGAGCCCAGGAGGAGGTGGACATCACGGATCGCCGACAGCTCATCGTCGGGGGCGGCGCCGTCGCGGTCGGGCCGGCAGCGGCCGCGGCCCTGCCGGTCGTGCCGGCATCGTCCGACGCGCCGGCATCATCGGGGCGCCCGGCACCGTCGAGCGCGCCGGGCGTGCCCGCGCCCCGGTCCGGACCGACCGGGCCCCCGGCACCGAGCCGGATCGACCTGTCGGGGCGGTGGTGGACGTCCTGGCAGACCTTCCGGGACGGTGCGGAGGTCCAGTCCTCGCAGGAGGTCAGCGTGGCGCAGTCCGGCGAGGTCCTCCACATCGAGGCGGTCTCGCGCGGGCTGGCCCTGGAGGACGGCGGCTATCTGTGGTCGGGCGAGCTGCGGGTCTTCGACAACGAGGTCGTCATGGGGTGGTACGCGGCGGTCGACGGCCCGGTCCGGTCGAAGGGCACGCTGTTCCTCTCGCTGCACCCGCACGGTGACCGGCTCACCGGTCGCTGGGTCGGCCTCAGCTACGACGGCCTGTTCATCGAGGGGTGGGGCGCGATGGCTCGTTCGGAGGAGGCCACCGTCACCCTCATCGACCGCCTCAAGAAACAGTTCCCGAAGGTGGCGTGACGGCCGCTGGAACCGGCGGGCCGCGGGCGCGTGGAGGACCTCGGCGCGGCGGTCGTCGCCCTCCGGTCGGAGGACGCGACCGCCGTCA
This sequence comes from Parafrankia discariae, assembly GCF_000373365.1. NCBI lineage: Bacteria > Bacillati > Actinomycetota > Actinomycetes > Frankiales > Frankiaceae > Parafrankia > Parafrankia discariae. The sequence continues at coordinate 269,670 of NZ_KB891252.1, read as the reverse complement.
CCGAGATCGTCTTCCGCATCCGCTCGCCGAGGGTCTCAGCGCGTCGCGCGGATGGACTCCCGCAGCGAGGTCAGCGTGGCGGCGATGGCCGTCGGCTCGTAGCCGCAGTGCGCCATGCAGTTCTCACAGCGGGGGTCGCGGCCCCGGCCGTACGACTCCCAGTCGGTCGTCTCGAGAAGCTCCTTGTAGCTCGAGGCGTATCCGTCACCCATCAGGTAGCACGGCTTCTGCCAGCCGTAGAGGGAGTAGGACGGAATTCCCCATGCCGTGCAGGGGAAGTCGACCTTGCCCTCGAGGAAGTCGAGGAACAGCGGCGAGTGCTGGATGCGCCAGCGCTTGCGCCGGCCGTCGGCGAACGCCTTGCGGAAAAGCTCCTGAGTCTCCTTGACGCCCAGGAACTTGTCCTGCTCAGGGGCCTTCTCGTAGGCGTAGGCCGGCGAGAGCATCATGCCGTCGACGTTGAGGTCGTTGTTCAGGAAGTCCAGGACCTCGATGACGGTCTGCGGGGTGTCGGTGTTGAAGAACGTGGTGTTCGTCGTCACCCGGAATCCGCGTTCCTGCGCGTCCTTGATCGCGTCGACGGCCTGGGCGAAGACGCCCTTCTTCGCCACGGACTCGTCGTGGCGGTCCTCAAGCCCGTCGATGTGCACCGCGAGCGACAGGTACGGCGAGGGCTTCAGCTTGTCGATCTTGCGCGGGAGCAGCACCGCGTTCGTGCAGAGGTAGATGAACTTCTTGCGCTTGACCAGGCCTTCCACGATCTGCTCGATCTGTGGGTGCATCAGCGGCTCGCCACCCGCCAGACACACGACGGGCGCGCCGCACTCGTCGACGGCGGCCAGCGCCTGCTCGACCGGCATGCGCTGCTTGAGGACGTCCGCGGGGTGCTGGATCTTGCCGCAGCCCTCGCAGGAGAGGTTGCACGCGAACAGCGGTTCCAGCTCGAGCGTGATCGGGAACTTGTCTCGACGTGCGATTTTCTGCTTCAGCAGATAGGCACCGATCTTGATCGCCTGACGCCGCGGAATGCTCATATTCACCCTTCCGGTGTTGATCTACGTTCGCCTGGTGGGTGGAGTCGCGATGCCGTACCGCTCCCTTAAGTCTAAGGAGGCGCCTTATCTAGTTCCTGGAAAAATTCTTCGATGAGAGCTACTTAACCGGCCGGGCGAGATCTTCTTTCCGTCGGGCTATCTCGCCACCAGCCCGTTTACCGGAGTGAGATCCGGTTTTCACCTACCCGCCGGCTACCGCGGTCTCACGTCGAACTGGACCTTTGGGCCTGTCCGGGGTCGTCGTCAAGGGCCGCAGGCCCGTCGAATCGGTGGACGTCCGACTGCTCGCGCAAGCACCCGTGAAACCCGTTGCCCGGCCAGTCGGGCCCGGCGAAGCACGTCGGAGTCACGACCGTAACCCGGTGGGCGGAAATGCGCCGCGCCCGAACGTGCCGGGTCATCGGGCGGGCGGGTCACCGTGCCATCCGGTACCGGGACGGGGGCGGGCCGGCGGATGCCGCCGCCGGACTGAAGACCCCGGTCACGCGGTACGTCCCGGCGGGCACCGGCGCCGGGCTCGGGCCCCGGGGCGCAGCTGTGTCCCAGGGCGGCATCGGGGCGCCGATACCCGCACGGGGGGGCCTGCCGGAGTCGGTCCCGGCGGCCGGCGGAGGCGATCGACGTGTATGCGGGGGAGCAGACGCTCCGCCGTGGCCATCCCGGATCGGGGGAGACGGAGGAGGCCGCCGAGGCGACGGGCCCACCGGAAGGCGGAAGCCGCGGACGCGCGGAAGGCCGCGGGTGTGTGAAAGCCGAGGGCGCGGAGAAGGCGGCGGGCGCCGAACGGTGGAGAAGGTGGCGGGCGCGGAACGGTGGAGAAGGTGGCGGGCGCGGAACGGTGGAGAAGCCGGGGGCGTCGGAGGGGGACGCGTGCGCGGCGGGCCATGGATGGCCGCTCCGGTCGGGCGCGCCAGGAGGTTCGGAACCGGGGTCGCGTCGTAGCCGACGCGTTCCGGGCGGGTGCCGGACTGTGTCGTCGAGGCCGGTGGCCGGTCAGAGCCGTCGGGTGAGGGTCTGGGGTCGGTCAGTGTTGTCGGGAGCCGGTGCCGGTCAGCGTCGTCGGGGGCCGGCACCGGCGCACTCGTGGTTCGGCCCCGCCGCGGGAGCACCGCCCGGGCGGGCTGTGCCGGCGGCGGCCGACCACGAGCGGGCGGACGTCACATGTCCAGGCGCGACTCGATGGTGCGCAACCGGTGGCGGGCCATCGCCAGGTTCGCGCGGCTCTTGTCGAGCACCAGATACAGGAACAGGCCGCGCCCGGTGTGGCTGCTCAGAAGCCTGATCAGGTGGTACTGGCGACCCAGGGTGATGAGGATGTCCTCGACCGTGTCCTGCAGGCCCAGGCTCTCCATGGTGCGGATCTTCGACCGGACGACCTCGGTGTTCCCGGCGGCCGCGATCTCCAGATCGAAATTGTGGATGTTGCTCAGCTTGCCGAGCGTCATCCCACTCGTGAAGTCGACGAGGGCGACCCCGGTAGCTCCTTCGATCTCCAGCGATTCCTTCAGTGCAACGTCGACGCTGTTCATGTCGCCTCCCACGTGATCATCAACTTCTTCCAGGGCAGCCAGGTCACTGCCCTCGTCGTCGGCGGATCGGTCCGCTCGTGCAAACCACCAGGTCCCGAGCCTTATCCGCATTTCGCCCCACCTGAAAATGGGGGCACTCTCCGGGTCGTCGAGCGCCATGCCGTGGCGGCCCTCTCTCCCGGTAATGCCAACTCGCGGGTGCCTGTCAGGGTCATCTCACCAGGATTCGGGCAGATCTGACCCGTGCATTGGCGGAGCACTTCGCACAGTGATCGCCTGACTAGGCCATTAGAGTGTCGCGAGTGCATAATTTGAGAGGTCCGTGGGATTTTATACCTGAATTTGTATAATCGCAGGTCAGGTAGGTGACGAGACTCAGGAGCAGGCGGTGCTGGCGAGGCGGATGGGCGCCCCGGCTCGTCTGCCCTACGGCTGCGGCAATCGCGGCGCCCGCCGCGCGGCGCCAGGCCCCCACCCGACCGGTGATCCACAGTCGTTCCGTGGGCGGCCCGTCCGACCCGACAGCCGGACGGGCCGCCCACGACACCACAAGCCGTGCCGAGCACGCGTTCAGAACTGAGCGAGCTGTTTGGCGATCGTCTCCACATCGGAGTAGGTCACTCCGATCAGCCCGACCTGCTTCCAACGTAGTACGCCCTCCGCGTCCACGAGGAACACCGACCGGCGCAGCCCGAGCCCTGGCAGGGAGATGCCATACTGCTTCACGGCCTTGCGGTCGGTGTCCGCGAGCAGGGGGAAGCTGAGAGAATACGACCGGGCGAAGGCCTCGTGGCTGTCGAGTCCCTGCGGGCTGATTCCCCAGACCAGGGCCCCCAGGTCACGGAACACCTCGATGCCGGCGGCGTAGGAACACATCTGCTTCGTGCAGACCGGAGTGTTGTCACCCGGGTAGAAGGCGAGAACGACCGGGTGCCCCCGCTCCGCGGAGAGGGTGAACTCGGACCGGGTGGCCTCCTCTCCGGTCAGGGTCAGGCCGGGCAGCGTGAAGTCGGGCGCCGGCTGGCCGATCGCGGGCGTCGCCATCTCAGGCCTCCGCCGACTGGCCGAGCGGCCCGCCGGTCGCGGCGCGGCCGGGGTGGATCCGCCTGGTGGGATCGTCGAGGCGAGTCGACATCTGGTTTCCTTCCGGGTGCGCCGCGGCGGGACCGGGTACGGGACGCCGGTCGCTGGACCCGCACCCGTCCTGGATGACGGCCAGGCCGTGGTCGATGACTGAATTAGGTAACCGTACCGGTGTCGTAAAGCGGCGTGTCATGTTTTCGTCTGTTTCGCTGCCTTCCGTCCGTCTTCCGGTCACCCGGTCACCCGGCGGGTACGGGGGCGGGGCGGGGTTCGGCTGGAAGTGAGGCGGAGGAGCCCGGGACACCTGGGGCCGGCGCTCGTGAATCGAGAACTCGCGGGCACGCGGGCACGCGGGTGCGAGGGGGCCGCGGGCGCGCGGACCGCGGTGCGCCGACGGTGCGGAGCGCGGGGGCCTGTTCCGGGCTGGGCCGCGGCGTGGGGATTGGTGCCGCGGCAACGCCTGGTCATTGTTTCTCTGTTGCGGGACCAAGGACTCTGAACCGTGGCGATGGTCCCGGTTTCCGGGTAACGCAGTCAACTTGGCGTTCCGGGCCGGAAGAATGGCCGGCCGGGATTACCGACCTGGTACCGCTCCGGGCGAAGGCCGGCCGCTCAGGCCGGGATCCGCGGCAGGTCACCGGCACGCTGGAACAGCGGTGGGCTGGCATTTCCCGTTGTATCCGGAGAGCGTGATTCGTGGTTCCGGGGATTCCGCTGCCGCCCGGGCAGCGAGGTGTCCGGGCGGCAGCGGGACGCACGGACGCGGCAGGTTCAGAACGCGGCGGGTTGCGGAACGGCGCCGGTACGGGCCAGGAGCACGTCGAGGTCGTAGTCGTACCAGCGGCGCAGGGGTCGCGGCGAGGCCGAGCGCCCCCATTCGTACATCTGGCGCTGGGCGTCGAAGGAACCGTCGTGCCATCTGCGCAGGACGTCGCCCAGGCGCAGCGGCTCGGGCAGGAAGGCGGCGGTGCCGAGCAGGTCCGCGAGGCGCCCGACCGCCTCGGCGGGCGTCGCCCGGCCCTGCTCGACCTCGTCCAGCACACCGCCGAGCCGGCGGAACAGATCCTGGAACTCCGGCAGGTCCGGGCAGAAGGTGCCGGGGAAGGGGGCGTCGAAGAGCTGGTCGAACAGCGCCGGGTCGCCCCGCTCGAGGAAGCCGAAGTAGGTGCCGACGATCCGTGAGATGCCGAGGTTCCAGGCCATGAACCACACCTTGGACCATGCCCGCCACAGGTCGAAGTCCCGGAACGACGTGTACGAGCCGGCCACCAGCCGGTCGTTCACGTCGAGGATCGTCTGGTTGAGCTGGTCGATGGAGGCGAAGCGTTCGGCCGAGAGGTCGCCGTCGGCGAGGGCGTCCATGAGCATGGGCGCGAAGGCGTAGATGACCTGCATCGTGTTCGCCATGCCTCGGGAGAACAGCGCGTCGACGGCGCCGGCGGCATGGCTCATCATGGCCCAGCGGTCACCCACCGTCCGGGTGCTGGAGTACTGGGTGCGCCCGGTGGACACCCAGTCCCAGGTGGGCCGGGCGGCGGCGAACTGGCGCGCAACGCTGGGAAAACGGCCCAGGTAGGTCTGCCACTCCTCGTCCGCGGTGACACCGGGCTGTTTCGGGAAACGGCGGGTGTCGAGGTTGAGGCCGACGCTGCACAGCGGGTTGGTGGCGCGTTGGTGGTTGTCGAACGGGATCACCCACAGCCATCCGCCGTCGAAGATGTGGTGCAGCGTCCCCTGGTGCCAGGGTGAGGGCTGTCCGCTGGGCCGGGTCACCTCGTCGAACGGCCGCACCCCGACCATGTGGGTGAACAGCGTCCGCGAGTGGGTCCGGAACCGGCAGGGGTCCTCACGCAGGCCGTACTGGTTGGCCAGGACCGAGTTCCGCCCGGAGGCGTCGACGACGTAGCGGACCCGGATCCGCTCGCCGGCCCGGGTCGTCAGGGTGGCCGCGTCGTCGGTGATCTCCATGTGGTCGACGGAGGTCCGCTGCCGCGGGTGGGCGCCGTGGCGCACCGCCGAGTAGAAGAGGTAGGAGTCGATGTCCTGGCGGTGCATGTGCATCTCGGGCCCGTTCGGGAACTCCGAGACGCTGCACTGCGTGACCTCCTCCGGGTCCTGGACCTCCCCCTCCCGGTGGTAGACGAAGCCGAAATTGCGTTTCACGCCGCACGCGGACGAGACGTGCCGCCGGACGCCCTCGAAGCTGCTGACATGGCCGAGCTCGGGGACGTCGAAGCGTTGCGCGAGAAGTTTCAGCAGATAGGTCGTCTCGCCGATCGTCGATTCCCCGAGCGCGAATCGTGGATGTGTTCCACTGTCGATGAGTACCACGCTGTGACCGTGGCGGGCGAGGATGTTGGCCAGTGTCGAGCCGGCGATGCCGCTGCCGAGAATGGCAACCGAATAGTCGTACTCGCTCATTGCGTGACTCCCTGTACGCCGCTTTCGGAGATGATCAGCGGGTCTCGCTCCGCTTGTCGGCCCTCGAGATCCCCCGATCCCTTCACAGTCGCGTACTGAATCACTTATTCGTCCGTTGGTCTAGATAAACGCAATATAAACCCTGATGGATGGGTAGTTCTTCGGGTATCGGGTGTTATTTATCTTTTGCGGCAAAATTACCAATTGTGGCAAGTATCCAGATTTCTCGCGCCGGGTGGCGTCGTCGCCGGGCCCGGACCGGCGCTGCCGGGGCCGGCAAGCTGCCACGCTGGTGGCATGGATGCGGTGACGCTGTCGGTGGTGTCCAGTGCGCTGGGCGGCATCGCCGAGGAGATGGGGACGCTGCTCGTCCGGAGCGCGTACTCGTCCAACATCAAGGAGCGGCGTGACTGCTCGGCGGCGATCTTCGACGCGGACGCCCGGATGATCGCGCAGGCCGCCCACGTGCCGGTGCACCTGGGCGCCCTGTACGAATCGGTCCGGGTGGTCGCCGGGCGCGGGGCGCTGCCCGGCGACGTGTGGGTGCTCAACGACCCGTTCTCCGGCGGGAACCACCTGCCCGACGTCACGCTGATCTCCCCGCTCACGCTCGACGGGGAGCGCGCCGGCGAGGTCGTCGGCTACGCGGCCACCCGGGCGCACCACTCCGACATGGGCGGGATGCGTCCCGGGTCGATGCCCGCGGACTCGACCGAGATCTTCGCCGAGGGGCTGATCATCCCGCCGGTCCGGCTCGTCCGGGCGGGGCACTGGCAGGAGGACCTGCTCGACCTCATCTGCGCGAACTCGCGGACACCGGACCTGCGCCGCGGTGACCTGCGCGCCCAGGCGGCGGCGAACGGGCTGGCCGCCACCCGGCTGGCCGAGCTCGCGCGCCGGCACGGCACCGGGCTCGTCCTGGAGTCGTTCGCCGAGGTACTCCGCTACGGCGAGCGGCGCAGCCGGGCGGTGATCGCGCGGCTGCCCGACGGTGTCTACCAGGTGGAGAGCGAGCTCGAGGGCGACGGCGTCGACGACCGGGACATCGCGCTGCGGGTCGCGGTGACCATCGAGGGCGACGGCATCACCGTCGACTTCACCGGCACGTCACCGGCCGTGCGTGGCAACATCAACTGTCCGCGGGCCGTGACCCGCTCCGCCTGCTGCTTCGCGCTGCGGGTGCTGCTGCCCGACGACGTCCCGACCGGCGACGGCACCTACGCCCCGCTGACCGTGGTGACCGAGCCCGGTTCGCTGGTCGACGCGCGCCGTCCGTCCGCCGTTGTGGCGGGCAACGTGGAGACCTCGCAGCGCATCGCCGACACGGTGCTGGCCGCCCTGCGGCTGGCGGTCGGCACCGGGTCGGACGTCCTGGCGGCGCCCGGGCAGGGGACGATGAACAACCTGGTGATCGGTGGCGCGACCTGGACGTACTACGAGACGCTGGGCGGGGGCCAGGGCGCGTCCGCCCGCGGCCGCGGTCCCTCCGGGGTGCACGTGGGGATGACGAACACACTGAACACCCCGATCGAGGCGCTCGAACTGGAGTACCCGATGCGGGTGGAACGCTACGAGCTGGTCGACGGCACGGGTGGGTCCGGCCGGCACCCCGGCGGGGACGGCCTCGTGCGCTCGGTGCGGGTGCTGGAGCCGGCGACGCTGTCCGTCCTGACCGACCGGCGGCGGCACGCGCCCGGCGGGGTGGCGGGCGGTGGGCCCGGCGCGGTCGGCCACAACGATGTCGACGGTGTTCCGCTCCCGCCCAAGGCGAGCCGGCAGCTCCCCGCCGGGTCGGTGGTCACTCTGCGCACGCCGGGCGGTGGCGGATGGGGCCCGCCACCCGGCGACCTGTAGACCGGCTGGACCGGCGACCTATAAACCAGGCGACCTATAAACCAAAGGTGTGATCGACAGATCCGGGCAATCGGCTGCGAAAGGACCACGTAGCGTTCACGATCGAGGGTGACCCGACCGGGATGCGAGGGACCGGGAGGCCACATGGAGGCTGAGTTCGGTGTTGGTGTCGGCGTCGGTGGCGCCGTGATGGCGGCCGTGACCCTTCCCGCCGCGGCGGTGATCGCCCCTGCGCCACGCTCGCCGCTGGCCAGGGCGTTCGACGGCGCGCTGGTCGCGGTCGGTGCGACGGCCGACCCGGGGGAACGGGTCGCCGCGTTCGTGGATCTCGTCCGGAGGTATCAGGAACCCGGGCGGCACTACCACACCCTGCGGCACGTGGCGGAGACGACCGCCGCCTTCCACCTGCTGATCGCCGCCGACCGGGCCGAGGCCAGCGGGGTGCGGCCACCGGTCTGCCTGCTCGCCGTGCACTTCCATGACGTCGTCTACGACTCCCGCGCGCGGGACAACGAACAGCGCTCCGCCGAGCTCGCGGCCGGCGTCCTGACCCGCCTCGGCTGCCGGGCCGAGGCGATCGCCGACGTGTGCCGCCTGGTCGAGGCCACGGCGGGGCACCGGTCGGGCCCCGCCGACGAGGCGTTCGTCAACGACGCCGACCTGCGGGTGCTCGCGCGTCCCGCGCCCGCCTACGACCGGTACGTCCGCCGGGTGCGCCTGGAGTACGCCTGGGTCGGCGGCGACACCTGGGCCTCCGGGCGCGGCGCCGTCCTGCGGCATCTGTTGGACGGGGAGATCTACGCGACCTCCTGGGCCCGCCGGCACTGGGAGCCGGCCGCCCGGGCCAACCTCCACCGCGAGCTCTCGGCGCTGTCCCTGACCTGAAGGCTGTCTTTCGGCCGCCGGCCCGGATCGCCTTCCGGCCATCGTGGGACCACACGGAGACAGAGCCGGTAACGGAGACAGAGCCGGTAGTCGACGCGGAGTCGCCGTTCGGCGGATGTGCGCGGCCGGCAGCGGCCGGCACGATCATCGCCATGATTCGCGTCGAGTCGCTGACCAGACGTTACGGAGCGTCCACCGTCGTACGGGACGTCTCCTTCACCTGCGAGCCGGGGACGGTGACGGGCTTCCTCGGCCCGAACGGCTCCGGCAAGTCCACCACGCTACGGATGATCACAGGTCTGACCAGGCCGGACGCCGGCCAGGCCACCATCGACGGACATCCGTTCGCCGCGCTGCCCAACGCCTCCCGCGCGGTCGGCACGCTGCTGGACGCGTCCGCCACCCACCGCGGCCGCAGCGGCCGGGCGATCCTGCGGACGGCCGCGGACCTGGCCGGCGTCCCCCGCCCCCGGGTCGAGGAGATGCTCGAACTGGTCGGTCTGGCCGGCCCGGCGGCCGGCCGCCGCTCGGGCACCTACTCGCTGGGGATGCGTCAGCGGCTCGGCTTCGCCCAGGCGCTGATCGGTGAACCGTACGTCCTCATCCTCGACGAGCCGGCGAACGGCCTCGACCCGGAGGGCATCGCCTGGATGCGCCGGCTGCTGCGGGAGTTCGCCGCGCGCGGCGGGACGGTGCTGCTGTCCAGCCACCTGCTCGGCGAGGTGCAGGCGACCGTCGACCGGCTCGTGGTCATCGCCGCGGGCGCGGTGGTGGCCCGCGGGCGGCTGGACGAGCTGCTCGCCCCGGCCGGGGTGATCGTCGGCGCGCCGGACCGGCCCGGGCTGGCGGCGGCGCTGTCCCGGGCGGCGATCCCGTTCACCCCGAGCCCGGAGGGGACCCTGCTGGTGGACGCCTCGTCCGGCACGACCGCGGCGGACGTCGCCCGGGCCGCCGCCGGTGCCGGTGTGCTCGTGACCGAGCTGCGCCCGGCGGACCACGGAACCCTCGAGGACCTCTTCTTCTCGCTCACCACGGCCCGCCCCACGCGGACCGAGGTGGCCCGATGACCGCCGCGGCCCGCGCCACGCAGACCGCCACGACAACCGACGGCCCCGGCCCCGGCCCCGGCCCCGACGCCGTGACACCAGGGCCCGCCGCCGCACGGCCCGCCGCCGCGCCGATCCCGTTCGCCCGGCTGGTGCGGGTGGAGTGGGACAAGTGCCTGGGCACCCGGGCCACGCGCTGGCTGCTGGCCGTCGCCACCGCGGTGTCCGTCCTGTGCCAGCTGGTCCCGCTCCTGCTCCCGGACGACGTCGACCAGTGGGCGTCGGTCTACCTCGGCTTCGGCTCGGTCGGGTACGGCGTGCTGCTGCCGGTCGTCGTGATCCTGGCCCTGACCAGCGAGTGGACGCAGCGCACGGTGCTGGTGACCTTCACCCAGGAGCCGCGCCGCGCGCGGGTGCTGACCGCGAAGCTCACGGTCGGCGTGCTGTTGTCCCTGCTCGCGGTCGTCGCGACCTTCGCGATCGCGCTGGGCGGGATGGCGGTCGCCGGGTGGGGACTCGACCGCTCGGTCGTCGCCGACCACCCCTGGGGCCTGCTCGTCCTGGGATTCGTCCTCGCCTCGGTGGTCGGGACGGTCTCGGCGATGGGTTTCGCGGCGCTGTTCGGCTCGAGCGCGGCCGCGATCGTGAGCGTTTATCTCGTCCCGACCCTGTGGGGTGTCGTCTTCTCGTTCGGCGTCCTGCGGAAGCTGAGCCCCTGGCTGGACAGCGCGCGGTCGACGACCTGGATGCAGGAGGCGAGGTTCGACGGTCATCTCGGCCAGATGGCGGTCTCGTCCGCGCTGTGGGTCCTGGTGCCACTGGTGGCCGGCTTCGTCCGTACCCTGCGCCGCGAGGTCTCCTGACCCGCTCACCCGCCGCCGGCGGGCGTGCCGGCGGTCGGTGCGTCGGCGGTTGGTACGTCGGCGGTCGGTGCGTCGGCGCCGGCCGGTGTGCCGGCGGGCGGCGCGTCGCCGGTGGACCGGCGGGCCCGCCGCCGCAGGAACGCGGCGATGCCCACCCCGGCCAGCAGAACCCCGCTGAGTACCGGCCCGGCGACGAACTCAGCCGGGTCCGGTTCGAGGCCGGGCCAGACGAGGGCGAACAGCGCGAGCGAGCAGACGGCGCCGACCGTGCCGGCCCGCAGCGGGAACCGGCGGACGCCGGGCAGCCCGAGCAGCGCGAGCCCGCACAGGACACAGCCGAGGACCGTGCCGGTGAGCAGCGCCGCCCCGACGGATCGGACCACGAGGGCCGGCAGCCACTCCGGTTGCCACGACCAGGAGTCGCCGTTCCAGCGCAGGCGAGCGCCCCCGCCCGTGCCGCCCCCGCCCGCGTCACCGCTGCCCGCGCCGCCCCCGCCCGCGTCACCCGTCCCGAGCGGCGCTCCCGGCCAGACCAGCAGGTGCACCAGGCCGTGGGTGACGACGACGAATCCGCCGGCCCAGGCGGCGCCGCGGCTGACCAGGTCTCGGCTCACCGGGCCACGGCCGACCGGACCATGGCCCATCGGGCCTCCGTCGACCGGCCCGAGGGCCACGCTCATGCCGGTCCGCTCAATGCAGGGTCACCGCGTCGACGTCGGACCCGGCGTCGGTACCCGGCCCCGCCCAGTCCGCCGGCCCCGCCCAGTCGTCGGCCTCCGCGGGAGCCGCGGACCCCGGCGCGTCCACGGACAGCGCGTGGAGGTCGCCGGCGGTGGCGGTACCCGACTCGGCCGCGGCGGCCAGCACCGTCGCGGCCAGGACGGGATCCAGGTCCGGCGGAACCGACCGCAGGTCCAGCAGACAGCAGCCCTGCTCGACTCGGCCCAGAACGGACGGGCGGCCCCGGCGCAGGAAGGCGGCGAGAGTGGCGTCCAGCGCGACGGCCGCGCTCGGCAGGCCGCTCTCCCACACGTCCGGCCCCGGCCCGTAGTAGCCCGGGTGGCCGCTGTGGCCCGGTCCCGCCGTGACGGCGCCGCGGCGCACCGCGGCCCCGGCCCGGCCGGTGTCGTCGACGCCGTCCGAGCCGACGACCGCCCGGCTGGTCACCGCGGAGGCCGGGACCCCGGACTGCCGCAGCCAGGACGCCAGCCGCTCGGCCCGGTGCCGCAGCTCGGCGGGCTCGGCACGCAACGACCTGCGGACGGGGTTGTCCCCGGTGCCCAGGGTCGCCTCCAGCGCGGCCAACGTCAGCTTGCCCACCCGCAGGGCCCGGGCGAGCGGGTGCCGGCGCAGTCGGTCGACCAGGTCCGCGCGACCCAGCACCAGGCCGCACTGCGGCCCACCGAGCAGCTTGTCGCCGCAGGTGGTGACCAGGCTGACCCCGCAGCTCAGCCAGCTCGAGGCGTCCGGTTCGTCGGGCAGTACGGGCTCGGGGTGCAGCAGCCCGGATCCGGGATCGCCGACCAGTGGCACGCCGCGGCCGGCGCACAGCTCGGCGAGATCGGCGAGCGCCGGGGCCGCCGTCAGCCCGATCACCCGGTAGCTGGGCGGATGTACGCGAAGTACGAAACCGGTGCGTGGGCCGATGGCGTCGGCGTAGTCGCCGAGCGTGGTCCGATTTGTGGCCCCCACCTCGCGCAGCCGTGCTCCGGTCGACGTCAGCAGCTCGGGCAGGCGGAACCCGTCGGCCGTCTCGACGAGCTCGCCGCGGCTGATGACTATCTCCCGGTCGCCCGCGAGCGCCGCGGCCGTCAGGATGAGCGCGGCGGCGTTGTTGTTGACCACGTGCACGGCACGGGCCATCGGCACGGTCGCGGCCAGCGCGGTCATCGCCGTGCGACCGCGCCGGCCGCGCCGGCCGGTGGCCAGGTCGACCTCGACGTCGCAGGTCCCAGCAGCGGCGTCGAGCGCGGCGCGGGCCGCCGTGGACAGCGGCGCGCGGCCGAGGCCGTCATGCAGGAGGACGCCGGTGGCGTTGATCACCGGGCGTGGGCCGCCGGCCTGCCGGGCGGGCGCCACCAGCACGGCGGTCGGCGCCACGCCGGAGGCCGAACCGCCGGGGACCGGGCCGCCGGTGCGGGCCCGGCCCGGCTCGGCGCCGGGCGGCCCGGGCGTGGTGAGGAACCGCGTCGGCTCGGTAGGCGGTCGGCCTGGATCGGCGATCACCTTGAGTGATGCTAATGGTGCTTATCTGTGATGGATGGTCGGCGCTCCGTCGGGTGTCCCCGATGCGTGGCCTGGTTGTCGTCCCGCGGCGGGATTGTCACGGGTTTCCGTCAGGGCGTTGTTCGGGGTAGCTTCGGAGCCGAAGGGGAGTAGCCCCGCCGTGTGGCCACCGGCCGTGTCCGATCGCCGCCGCCCGTGTCATCGCGCTCCGTGCGCGGCGGACGAGCCGCGTCGGTCGGCTCGCTGGGCCGCCGCACGGCCCGACGTGTCGACATACTGGCCCGACCTGTGCGGGCCCGGCCGTCGGGCCTGACTTTCCGTCAGGTGGGCGAGACCTTCGATCTGGCTGTCATGCCGGGTCGAAGGCGGCTACCGTCCCGGCCCGGCTCCACTGAGAGGGACCCGAGCCGTGAGCCTCACCGCCGTACTTGTCACCTTCGGTGTGATCTTCCTGGCGGAACTACCCGACAAGACGATGGTGGCGAGCCTCGTGCTGGGCAGCCGCTACCGTCCCCTCTACGTCTGGACGGGCGTCGCGGCGGCCTTCGTGATCCACGTGACCCTGGCGGTCGCCGCCGGCAGCGTCATCTCGCTGTTGCCGGGGCGGGTCGTCGACGCGGTCGCGGCGCTGCTGTTCGCGCTCGGCGCGGCGCTGGTGCTCCGTGAGGGACGTGAGGAGACCACCGACGAGTCCGAGTCCGGCCCGGCCGAGTCCGGCCCCGCCGAGGCGTCGCCCGCGCCGACGGCCGCGGCGGTCGGCACGGGGTCGAGCCCGGCCGGCGTGGAGCCGAGTCCGGCCGGCCCGGGGGCCACGGGGAGCGCGGCCGGCGCGGGGACCACCGGCCCGTCGCGGTCCACGTTCCCGCGGGTCGCGGCGACGTCCTTCGCGGTCGTGTTCGTCGCGGAGCTCGGTGACCTCACCCAGTTCTCGACGGCGAACCTCGCCGCCCGTTTCTCCGCGCCGGTGGCGGTGTGGCTCGGTGCGGTCCTCGCCCTGTGGACCGTCGCGGCGCTCGCCATCGTGGGCGGGCGTGGGCTGCTCCGTGTCCTGTCGGTGAAGGTGATCACCCGGATCGCCGCGGTCGCGTTCACGGCGTTGGCGCTGATCTCGCTCGTGGACGCGATCCGCGGCTGACCGCCCGGCAGGGTCCGGGCTCGCCGGCGATGCGCGGCGCGACAGACTCCGCACATGCCACCGCGACGCAAAACCGACCTCTGGCAGCCGCTTCCCCCGGCCGTGGACGATCAGCCCGGGGGTGCCGCCGCGCCCGCGGGTGGTGGCCGCCGGGTCGTCCGCGGAACCGTCGACGACCTGGCCGCGGCCATCGGTGAACTCGACCCGGACGCCGGTGGCCTGACCGGGCCGACGGTGGAGTCGACCGTCCTGGCCGGCGCCCGGGTCCTCGGCGGTCGGGTCACGGGCCTGCGCCTGCGCGACGTCGTCGCCGATCAGGCCGTCCTGGCCGGCATCGTGCTCGACGGGGGCGGCGCGACGCGGGTCCGGGTCACCGGTGGCCGGGTGTCCGGCACGGTGTGGATCCGCGGGGAGCTCAACGACATGCTGTTCGACCAGGTGCGCGCGGACGGGCTCGCGCTGCGGGCCTGTCTGGTGCGCCGGGCGCGGTTCGTGAACTGTGATCTCTCCGGGCTGGACCTGACGGACACCCGGCTCGACCATGTGCGGTTCGAGGACTGTGATCTCAGCTCGGCGATCTTCTCCGGCGCGCAGATCGCGGCGGCTCAGTTGCGGGGATGCCGGTTCGACGCGGTGGTGGGAGCCGACGGCCTGGCCGGAGCCGAGATCGACTCGGCCGATCTGGCGAGTCTCGCCGGGCCGATGGCCGCCGCGCTCGGAATATCCGTGGTCTGAGCGTTTCCCCGGTACGGCGGTTGCGCCTGGTCGCGTTCGGAGTGGCGGCGATATCGCCGTGGGGATGATGAGGCGGAGCATGATCGAGAGGCCGCCCGCCGAGCGCGCGCGTGCCGGCCGGAGCCCTGGGGTACCCGCGCTCCGGAGCCTCGACCTGGGGTCCACCCAGCCACCCGATCAGGATGCTATTAGCGCGGATTCTCCTGATTCCGGGGGAAGGTGGGGAAGGTGGTGGCTCGCCGGAATGCAAAACATGATGAAAGGCGCGCGGGCCCATGAACAGGATGTTTCTGCCCTGCTGGGAGACCTCACGACGGTCCGTGCTTATATCGGTGCGTCGATCGCGCTTGTGGCGATGTGGACACGAAGAGTGCCCCAATATGCCCGATCGAACCGGTGGCGATGGGGCTCCGGCGGACAGCGGAGGGAACGGCGACGAGATGATCATGGAGGAGGGCAGCTGCGGAGCCTGGCAGCGCGTGCCCGAAGAGATAGCGATGCGGCTCGACGACGTGCCGGGGGCCGCGTACGAGGTGCCCGGCGAGGTGACCTGTGCGCTGCAGCAGGGCCACCCCGACAACCACATGGCGGTGTTGCAGGGATGGGGGAACGAGGAGGTCTGGCTGTCATGGTCCGCGCCGAGGACCGTCACGGCCCCCGGGTGCCGCGCCGAAGGGATGACCTGCCTGCTGCCGACCGGCCACCAGGGCCACCACTATGTGATCATGGCTGACGTGGTGGAGGACGAGGGCCCGTACTGGGTCGCTGACCGCGCCGATCTGGATACCCGGCGGGCCGGCGTCCCCGGGGGCTGACCTGACCCGGTAGCGCTCCGCGGCGGGAACGGCGGCCCGGTGGTTCCCGCCTCGGGCCGCGGCGGTTCCCAGGGTCGCCCGGTGGGCATCGGCGGTCTCCGGCCGCCGGTACCAGCGAGTTCAGGGCCGCTACTGGTGCGGGCTGAAGACGAGGACGACCTCGGCGTCGGTGACGAAGTCCGCCAACCGGGCCTCGGCCGGCACGGAGGCCAGCGCCTGGCGTAGGCCCGCGGCCGTTGTGCCCTCGGTCGCCACGACCGTGAGCCGTGCGCCGCCCTCGGCCAGGTCGGGTGCGGCCCGGAACAAGGCCGGCCGCGCCGAGACGATCGTCGTGAGGTGATCGACGATGCGGCGGATCTCGTCCGGTTCGAGGTCGGTGAAGGCGGCACGGCCCGGTTCCGGCGGTTCGATCCGCAGCCGCACGGTCACCTCCGCCGCGTCGTCGGGACCACCCTCGGACCCACCCGCGGGTCCACGCTCCGGGCGGCCCTCCGAACCGGGCGTCACGGTCACCGCGACGGCGGCCCCGTCGACCCGGCTGACGAAGATCGTGGTGTCGCCCGGGGACGTCGCGGTGTCGTCCGGGGGCGTGGGGGATGCCAGGGCGTCGGTCGGGGCCGTGGTCGGGCCTGGGGTGGATCGGGGCATCGTTACTCCTGTCCGCGGCCGAGGGATTGCTCGATCGCTGTTCACGGGACGACGCTCTCATGCGGATTTCGGCTATTACACCCCGCGAGGCGGGGAGTTTTACCCGGCGTTCGTCTTTCCCGACGGAGTGGCGGCGGAGGTCGGGCGGGTGGTCGCGGTCGACCGTCCCGGGGGAAACCGGCCCACAGGGAGACGTAAATTCCACCAGTCGGTTGCTCCATGTAAACCAGATTGCCTGAGGTGGCTGTTCTACGCCATCGGGTGTCGGCGTCATCGGGTGTCGGCGTCGGCCGGGAAGAGATCGCCGTGGCCGGGCCCACACCCGTCCACCGCGCGGATGCGGACGGGGAAAACGTGACGGACGCGCGGGTGTGAGCCGGATACCGCCGGGGTAGAGGCTGGATTATCGCGCTTGTCAGGAGCGCGTCGCGCCGTGGGAGGCAGGCCGGCCGTGCTTCCCGCCCCGCACCGTCGTCTCGGCCGACAGCGGAGCCATGGTCCCCAGCGTGAGTGTGGAAGTGACAGATCGTGACGCTGTCGTGGTGCACCCGGTAGGCGAGATCGACTACTCGTCACTGGAACCGCTGCGGGAGGCGTTGCTCGACGCCCGAATCGCCGGAGTTCGTGAGATCGTCGTCGATCTCGAGCAGGTCTCGTTCCTGGACTCGCAGGGGCTCGCCGTGATCCTCTACGCGCATCAGCGGCAGCGGTCCGCGGGCGGGCGGCTGATCCTGCGGAACCTGAACGAGAACACCTACCGGCTGCTCGCCGTGACCAATCTGACGACCGTGATCGATGTCGACCACGGTTCGACCGCCGTCCCGAACGGCACCCACTCCGGCACCGCGCGCCCGAACGGCACGCGGGCGAGCGGCGCGCGCGGGCTGGAGCGGTGGCCGGGAGTGGTGTCGCGCCGTGGCGCCTGAGCCGCTCGGCCGGGCGGGTCCGTCGCCGGATCCGTCCCGGCCGGTCCGGGCTCGGCCGACCGCGTAACGGCATCGGACCCGGACGGCGCCCGGCGGCCGACCGGGTACGCGGTGGGTACCCGGCTGACCGGGTACGGCAGGTTAGCCGCGCACCACGTGCCGGTAGGAGACGTCCGCGGCGTGCCGGCGGAAGCCGAGCCGGGTGTACAGGCGGACGGCGCGCGTGTTGTCCTCGTCCACGTAGAGCATCACCGCGGCCAGGCCGCTGTCACGCAGATGCCGCAGACCCACGATCGTCAGCGCCGCGCCCAGCCCGGCGCCCACCGCGGCCGAGGCCACGCCGACGACATAGACCTCGCCGATCGGCCCCGGCGGCCGGGATGACCGGTCCGGCGCGTCGGAGCGATCGGGAACCGGGTCCCGCGGGTGCACCTTCGTCCAGTGGAAGCCGAGCAGCGCGCCGGCCCGTTCGGCGAGGAAGAACCCGGCCGGGTCGAACCAGGGCTCCCGCTCCCGCGCACGCAGGTCGTCCAGTGTCCAGCGGCCCTGCTCGGGGTGGTCGGCGAAGGCCTCGGCGTTGACGGCGAGCCAGGCCTGCTCGTCCACACCCACCTCGAAGGCCCGGATCGTCACGTCGGCCGGGACGATCGGTCTGGGCAGATCATCCGGATCGCCGGAGCGGACCGGCGTCAGGGGCCGGCGCAGTTGCAGGAGCACCCGCTCCCGGTCGAATCCGTTACGCGCGGCCAGCGCGGTGGCCGCCGGTGTGTCCCCGTGCGCCCAGACGTTCAACGAGACCGGCGCCGGCCGCGCCGTGCGGTCCGTCGCGGACGTCGCCTCGAGGAGGGCGCGGACGAGCGCGGTGCCGACTCCCGCGCGGCGGTGGTCGGGATGGACGACCAGCTCGGCCTGGCGTTCGCCGGCCGTGCCGCCGAGTGCCGCGTAGCCGACGACCGCCGGGCCGGCGCGCGCGACCAGGTGCTCGACGCCACCGCCGACCGGGCCGGACCGGAGGGTGAGGCGGACGTCCTCGGAGACACCGCCGTTGCCGTCGGCCCGCTCGGCCGCGGCCAGCAGGTCGGTGATGGCGGCGATGTCCGCCACCTCGAGCGTGCGCAGCCAGCTCAGCGAGGTCACGAGTCGAGGTTAGTGCGTCCGGGCCGGACAATCGCCCGGCCCGGGGAGGTTCCCCGGAATGCCGATCTTCTCGGTACCGGCGTCAATGTGACGAGCGCCGGCGGGGGGCGCCGGCACCGGGACCTGAGTCCCGTCCGGTCAAGAGGAAGCCCGCGCCCGCAGGTGACCGTGAGGTTACGGCAGGCGTCAACGGGCGCCGGTCATGGCTGTCCGTGACCGCGACCGGAAGGCGCCGGCGACCGGCCGCTGGTGGCGGAAGACGCGTCCAGCCTCCGGAAGGGTCCGTCAGACGCCGAAAGGGTCCGGCGGCCGTCGTCACCGACGACCGTCGGACCCTTTCGGAACGCGCGCGATGGTGCTGGCGCGGGCCGTGCCTGTGGAGCGGGTGCCGCGGGTGTTACTGGTGCTGGATTGGTGCCGGTGGTGCGGTCAGACGCGCTCGGGGGTGCGGATGTCGTCCCGGTCGATGCGGCCGGCACCGGACTCGGGCAGCGGTGAGATCGGCGGCGCCACGAACTTGTAGCCCACGTGGCGGACGGTTCCGATCATCGCCTCGTGCTCGGGCCCGAGCTTCGCCCGCAGCCGGCGGACGTGCACGTCGACCGTGCGGGTGCCGCCGTAGTAGTCGTAGCCCCAGACCTCCTGGAGGAGCTGCGCGCGGGTGAAGACCCGGCCCGGGTGCTGCGCGAGGTACTTGAGCAGCTCGAACTCCTTGAACGTGAGCTCGAGCGGACGTCCACGCAGCTTGGCGGAGTACGTGGTCTCGTCGACCGACAGGTCGCCGGACCGGATGACTCCGGCCTCGGCCGTACCGCCGGCGGCGGCGACCCGCCCGATGGCCAGGCGCAGCCGCGCCTCGACCTCGGCGGGACCCGCGGTGTCGAGGACGACGTCGTCGACGCCCCAGTCCGCCGACACGGCGGCGAGCCCACCCTCGGTGACGAGAGCGAGCAGCGGTGTCGTGAGCCCCGTGGTGCGCAGCAGCCGGCACAGGCCCCGCGCGATCACGAGCTCACGGCGGCCGTCGACGACGATCACATCGACCGGCGGTGCGTCGAGCAGTGCGCTTGCCTCCAGCGGTGCCACCCGGACCGTGTGCGTGAGCAGGCCGAGCGACGGGAAGGACTCGGCTGACGGACCGGGGGCGTTGGTGAGCAAAAGGACGACGCTCAAGACGGCTCCTCCAGGTGCGGTGTGTGTTGGGGCAGCGTCGACCCAGCGATCCTTGTCTCCGGTGTCCCACGTTCCACGACCGTCATGGGCATGAAACGAGCACCGGTCCATGGGGAGGATAGCGGAGTGCCCTACTCCGCTCCTACTGTCTACCGACTTCTTCCCACCGCGGACGCTGAGATCCTGGCCACGGAGCTGCGTAATCGTGTTCCTGTGGTGACAGACCCGCACGCGGTCTGCGTCGTTCTCGTCCACGGGTTCTCCGGATCGATCGGGCGACCCGCGCTGCGTGCTGTAACAGCTGGATTGCGCCGGCACGGGAGTGTGCTGTCGATGGACCTTCGAGGTCACGGCAGATCGACCGGCACCTGCACTTTCGGGGACCGCGAAGTCCTCGATGTCGACGCGGCGGTGGGCGAGGCGCGCCGGCTCGGCTACCGCGAAGTGGTCACTATGGGGTGGTCCATGGGTGGTGCCGCGGTGGTGCGGCACGCGGGGCTCGCCGCCGGTGGCGAGCCGGTGCACGGGCACCGGCTCCGGCACCGTCCGGACGCGGTCGTCGCCGTCAGCGCCGCGAGCCGGTGGTTCGTCCGCGACACCGCGCCGATGCGCCGCATCCACTGGTTCGCCGAGACGGCGTCCGGACGGGCGGCGGCCCGGGTCGCCCTGGGCGTGCGCATCGCCGCGCGACCGTGGCCGGCGGTCCCGCTCTCGCCGGTCGAGCTGATCGGACGGATCGCGCCGACGCCCGTCCTGATCGTGCACGGTGACCGTGACTCGTACTTCTCCCTCGAGCACCCGCGCGCGCTCGCCGCCGCGGCCGGCCCGACCGGGCAGCTGTGGGTGGTCCCGGGCTTCGGGCACGCCGAGGCGGCCGCCACCGCGGGCCTGCTCGACCGCATCGGTGCCCATCTGCCCGACCTGCTGGCCGGCCGCCCCGAGTGGCCCGCGCGCGCGGGGCGCATCGCCGGGGAGACCTCCCCGATACTGGGCGAACCGTTCCCCCGGACTGAAATCGACGTGGACCGCGACGTGGACCGACTGACCGACGTGGACTGAAGGAGAGCCGTGGCACGCATCATGGTCAGGTACTGGGCCGCGGCCCGTGACGCGGCCGGCGTCGCCCAGGAGGAGCTCGACGCCGCCACGCTCGCGACCGCGCTGGCGGACGTCACCGAGCGCCGGGGCGAGCGGCTCGGCGCGGTACTGGCGCGGTGCGCCTTCCTCGTGGACGACGAGCCCGTGGGCAGGCGTGATCCCGGCAGTGTCACGCTGCGGGAGGGGGCGGTCGTCGAGGTGTTACCTCCGTTCGCGGGAGGCTGAGCCAGCCTCCCCCGGCACCTGGGACCGCGGGCCCGGCGCGGGGCCCGGCGCCGGGCGGTCGCGGCCGGCTGACGAACGGACACGTGCGGCCACCGTCGGGCCCTGGAATCTTCGCCGATCGACCGTGGCAGCATGGTGCGGTGCCCATGCCCGAGCCCGGTTCGCCCGGATCGCCGGAATCCGCCCGGCCGGTCGGCGCGGCACGCCCGGCCGAACCGGTCCCACCGGATCTGTCGATCGCGTCGGGTGAATCAGGTGAACAGGGCGAAGCGGCTGAAGCGGTCCCGGTTCTGTCGGGTGGGTCTGAGGCGGTGGCCGTCGGGGTGACGGTCGCGGTGCTGGCCACCGGCGCGGCGTTCGCGGCGGCCGCCGGTCCCTGGGTGCTGGCGGGCGTGCTGCTCGCGGCGCAGATCGTTCTCGGCTGGGCCTGGACGTGTTCCCTCGGCGCCTCGGCCGGAACCGTCGTCCTGGTCGCCGGCAGCGCGCTGGCCGGCGATCTCGCCGTGCTCTGGCCCGGCGACGGCGTGGCGGGCGGCCACGGCTACGACGACAACGGGATCGGCACGGTCGCCGGGGTCATCGGGGTCTCTCTCGCGGTGACGGTGCTCTACCAGCTCGCGCGGCGCGTGTACCGGCCCGGCCGCGCGGTGGCGTCCGCGGCCACCGCGGGCGCGGGAGACCCCGCCACCGGAGACCCCGCCACCGGAGCCCCCGCCACCGGCGACGCGGACCCAGCGGCGGCCCGGCCGTCCCGCGCGGCGGACCGGGTCAGCGGTGACATGGCTGCCGCGCTGGGCGGTGTCGCCGTCACCGCCTTCCTGACCGGGTTCCTGGTGCTGCGCTCGGAGGCCGCGGCCCCGAACCCCGCGGACAGCATGGTGATCGCCGGGCTGGTCGGGGTCGGGACGTCAGTGCTGGTCGGTCGACTGGTGGCCACGCTCGCCGACCTCGGTGGGGGTGTGGCCCGGGCCGTGGTCCTCGCCGGGGCGGCGGTCGGCGCCGTGGCCGGCGCGGGGGCGGGCGCGCTCTACGGCTCGCTCACCGACCTCGGGGCGGCCCGGGCAGCGGCCCTCGCCGCCGCCGGGGCTGTCGCCGCCGGCTGCGTGAGCCTCCTGCTGGGCCGGCCGGGGCCCGAAACGCCGTCGGGTGGGCCGGGGCCCGAAACGCCGTCAGCGCCCGACGCCGAACCACGAGCCGGGGTCCTCGCGCCGGGTGGCGCACTGGCCGGGGTGCTGCTGGGCGCGCTGCTCCCGATCGCGCTGGCCGCGCCCATGGTGTACCTGGTCGGCCGGCAGCTGCCCGGATGAGCCCCGGCGGCCGGCGCGGTCTGCGCATCTTCCTGATCACGATGGTCGTGGCTCTGGTTGTCGTCGGGGTGCTGGACCGGGTCGCCGCGCGCGTGGTCGCCGACCAGATCGCGACCAGGGCCCAGAACGCCGAGAACCTGGCCGAACGGCCGGACGTGTCCCTCGGCGGCTTCCCCTTCCTCACCCAGGTCGTCGCGGGCCGGTATCGCGACGTCGAGCTCGAGGTCCACGGCTACGAACAGGACGGCACGCGGGTCGACCGCGTCCACGCCGACCTGACGGGAGTGCGGCTCCCGCTCTCCGACGTCCTGCGCGGTGAGGTCGAGCGGGTTCCCGTCGACCGGGTCGACGCCGAGGTCGACCTGACCTTCAACGACCTGAACGCGTACCTGGCGAGCCAGAACTCCCAGCTGAAGGTCAGCCCGGCCGGTCAGGGGATCCAGATCGGCGGGACGGTCGACCTCCTCGGCACGCCCTACCCGGTCTCCGGGACGGCCGACATCGGTGTCGCGCCGGACGCCGTCACCTTCACCCCGCGCGAGCTGGCCCCCGATCTGGAGGCGTTGATCCCGCCGGGCCTGCTCGACACCGTCCGGTCGCTGCTCACGGTGCGGGTGCCCGTGGCCGGGCTGCCGTTCAACATGAAGCTGCGGTCCGCCACGGTGCGCGCCGACCGGCTGACGTTCGCCGCCGGCGGGGAGAACGTGCTGCTCGACGCCGACATCGCCCCGGCGGTCGCCCCCGCGCGGACGCCCGGCCTCTGACCCACGGCCGGGTGCCCTCCCGACCGCGCACCTGGGTGCGCGGGCGGGAAGGTTTCGTCGTCCCGGGGCGCTGCACCGGCCATGACCGGCGTGTGGGTCCTGCTGACGGCACTGGTGGCGGCGACCGGAGTCGGCCTGCTGACCAGGGCGAGAGACGGCAGGTTCCGGATGTCACGGGCCCGCGGTGGTCCCCGGGACGTCGGCGCGCGCCGTGGTGAGCGGCACGAGGAGCGGCACGAGGATCGGCACGAGGATCGGCACGAGGAGCGGCACGAGGAGCGGCACGGGGAACAGCACGAGGAGCGGCACGGAGGTGGCGAACATGAGGCTCGTCGGGACGCGGGCGCTGGTCCGAGCACGGGTCCGACGGCGGTGACCGGTGCCGGGCGCGGTGGACTGACGGCGGAGCTCGCCGCGTTGGGGCACGTGCCCGGCGAGGTCGCGACGCTGCTGCAGTTCTCGACGGCGTTCTGCGCCCCCTGCCGGGTCGCCCGGCGGGTGCTCGCCGACGTCGCCGCGATCGTGCCGGGGGTGCGCCACGTCGAGGTGGACGCCGAGTCGCACCTGGAACTGGTCCGCAGGCTGGGCGTGCGCCGGACGCCGACCGTGCTCGTCCTCGACGCGGCGGGTGTCGAGGCGCGCCGGGCGAGTGGCGCGCCGCCGAGCCGGGACGCGGTCCTGGCGACCCTCGCCTCGCTCGTCGAGCCGACACCTGACGGCCGGGCCGAGCGGACACCTGACGGCCGGGCCGACGCCTGAAGGTCACTCCGAAGACCATCGGAAGGAAGCCGACGGTGATTCGGTGGATCCTTTCCGTAACGCTTAACACAGACGTGACGTTCGCTGCTACCGTGGCAGGAACCATGTACAGCACTGAGCTGGTCAAGCGCCGCGCGGTCGACCTGTGCCGCGTGAGCAGCTGCTTGTGTCGCTTTTCCTGACAGCGCGTTGACGTAGGTCCGCGCCCGCGCCGGCCGGGTGTGGCAGCCCCGCCCGGCTGCCCGAGCCCGTTCGCACGTCAGGAGAAAGCAGCATGGTGGACCCACGTGGGCCGCGGTTCGCCGCGGCCGTGACCACTGTCGTACTCGCCATAACAATCATCACGGGCAGTCCGTGGCTTCTGCTCGCGCAGACCGTGGTCTTCCTGGTCGGCGCCGTCGCCGGGATCCGCAACGCCCCCTACGGACTGGTGTTCCGGTACCTCGTCCGGCCGCGGCTCGGCCCGCCCGCCGACCTGGAGGACGAGACGCCGCCACGGTTCGCCCAGGCCGTGGGTGCCGTGTTCGGCCTGGTGGGCACGGTCGGGCTGCTCGCCGGGCCGGCCGCGCTGGGCTACTCGGCGGCGGCCCTCGCCTTCGCCGCGGCCTTCCTGAACGCGGCGTTCGGCTTCTGCCTCGGGTGCCAGATCTACCTCGTCCTACGTTCCGCAACCGTGAAGGGAGCACGCACATGAGCCGTGAGAACGCGCTGGTCGACGCGACCTGGGTGGAAGCCCACAACGACGACCCCAAGGTCGTCCTCGTCGAGGTCGACGAGGACGTGTCGGCCTACGACAAGGGCCACATCCCCGGCGCCGTGCGGCTTGACTGGAAGTCCGAACTGCAGGACCCGGTGATCCGTGACTTCGTGAACAAGGAGCAGTTCGAGAAGCTCCTTTCGGAGAAGGGCATCGCCAACGACGACACCGTGGTGCTCTACGGCGGCAACAACAACTGGTTCGCCGCCTACGCCTACTGGTACTTCGTCCTCTACGGCCACGCCGAGGTCCGCCTGCTCGACGGCGGCCGCAAGAAGTGGGAGCTGGACGGCCGTGAGCTGACCATCGAGATCACCCCGCGCGCGGCGACCAAGTACTCCGCCTCGGAGGCGCGTACCGACATCCGCGCGTTCCGCGACGAGGTCATCACCGCGATCGGCGACAAGAACCTGGTGGACGTCCGTTCGCCCGACGAGTTCAGCGGCCGCCTGCTCGCCCCGGCGCACCTGCCGCAGGAGCAGTCGCAGCGGGCCGGCCACGTGCCGACCGCGAAGAACATCCCGTGGGCGCGGACCGCCAACGAGGACGGCACCTTCAAGTCGAACGCGGCTCTGGAGAAGCTGTACTCCGAGGCCGGGGTCGACCTGTCCAGGGACACCATCGCCTACTGCCGGATCGGGGAGCGTTCCGCGCACACCTGGTTCGCCCTGCACGAGCTGCTGGGTCTGGCGAACGTCAAGAACTACGACGGCTCGTGGACCGAGTACGGCTCCCTGGTGGGCGTGCCGATCGAGAAGGGTGCCTGATCATGTGTGGCGCGACCAGTGGTGGACCCTCGGTGGAAGGAATCGACGTGGCCAAGGAGACCGTGATCCAGGGCGTCGTGGTGCGGGACGGGTCGCCGGTCGCCACCGGCTACGCCCGGCTGCTCGACTCCGGTGGTGACTTCACCGCGGAGGTGCCGCTGTCGGCGACCGGCCAGTTCCGCTTCTTCGCCCGTCCCGGCGAGTGGACGGTCCGCGCGCTCGTTCCCGGCGGGAGCGGCGAGCGCAAGGTCGTCGCCCGGCAGGGCGAGCCGGTCGACACCCAGGTCGAGGTCGCGGCCTGACCTCGCCCGGCAGCGGTCGGGTCCCGGGGGGATCGTCTCTCCCGGCCCCGGCCGCCCCGGCCGGGGCGGGCCGCCGCCCCGGGTGGGGCGGGCGCGGCCACGGCGGTGGTCAGCTCGTGGCCTGGCGCGGGGCGGGAAACTCCGCGGCCGGCTCGGCACCGGCCGCGACGCCGAACGGGATGCTGGTGGGGACCGCGAAGGCCATCGGGCCCACGGTGAAGTGACGCAGGTCGTTGTCGACGGCGAAGGTCGCCGCGGCGCTGCGGTCGGGGAACGGCGCGACCACGCGACGGACCGTGTGCCGGCCCGCTCCCTCGAACTGCACCACGGCGAAGAGCATCTCGGACTCCGGCATCATGCGATCATGAAAGCGCATCCCGGTGTTGTGGTGAATGCGCGGCGTCGTGTGCTGTCAGTGGTCTGCCGTGCGCGTGCAGAAATGGCGCGCATTCCTGGTGCACGCGCGCCACGCATGTGCGAACAGGCATATACCGACGTCAGCGGGGCGGACGTCGGCAGACGAGCCTCGGCGGATGCGCGTCAGTAGACGAGTGTCAGTAGACGAGCGCCTGCACGTCGTCGGCGAGTGCCTCGCTCACGAAGACGGCTGCCCCGGCGATGCGGACCCCGGGCAGGAC
Organism: Parafrankia discariae; assembly: GCF_000373365.1. Classification (NCBI taxonomy): domain Bacteria; kingdom Bacillati; phylum Actinomycetota; class Actinomycetes; order Frankiales; family Frankiaceae; genus Parafrankia; species Parafrankia discariae. The sequence goes on along the minus strand of NZ_KB891252.1, from coordinate 243,522 downwards.
GTCGTCCGGGCCGATCGACCGGCGGGCGGCGCACTGCGTGCACAGGGTCACCCGGCCGGCGGCGAGAATCGCGTCGAGAAGATCGTTCAGCGGCGCGGCCTCCGGCAGCGAGAACTCCGCGGCGCGTCCCGGGAGCGCGAACCAGGCCGATTCGCCGGTGAGCCACAGGGAGACGTCCACGCCGGACGCCACGGCCACCGAGGCTACGGTGAAAGCCTGCGAGCAGCGTTCCGGGGCGTCGGCACCGGCGGTCACCTTGACGAGCAGCGAACGGGTCACCCGTCCAGTGTGCCGTGTCGGGCGGTCACGGGTGGGTGGCCGGTGGCGGGCGCGCGCCGGCCGGGCGCGGTACGGGGCAGGTGTCACGGAAAGCGCCGGAGTACGGCCTAGGCTGTGCTCCGTGCTGCATTACTTCATGAGCGGCCTGCTGGTGGCCATGGCGATGCTGATCGCCTGGTTCTCCGGCTACGCCGTCTACAAGCTGTACGGAGGCCAGCGCTGAGCGGCCGGGCGAGAGGTGGCAGACAGATGGCGGCGGACGCGACCGGCGACCGGGCGGCACGCGGCGACATCACGAGCGGCGGGGCGGCGAGCGGCGGGGCGCCCGGCGGCCCGGCCGGGAACACCGCGACGGTCGATCTGCACCCGAGCCTGCTGCCGCTGGCGTTCCTCGTCGGGACCTGGCGCGGCGAAGGCGTCGGCGGCTACGAGGGCATGGAGTCGTTCCACTACGGCCAGGAGATCACGTTCGCGGCGGACGGGCGTCCCGCGCTCGGCTACGTCTCGCACACCTGGTGGGCCGACGAGCCGCGGGACGGCCGGGAGCCCGGCAGCCCGCTGGCCACCGAGACGGGCTTCTGGCGGGTCCAGCCGCCGGCCACCGAGCCCGGCCCCGACGGGAAGGTGAACCGGAGCCCGGTCGTCGAGGTCATGCTCGCCCACCCGTTCGGCGTCGCCGAGATCTACGTCGGGACGGTCACCGGAGCCAGGATCGACCTCGACTCGAACGTCCTGATCAGGACGGCCACCGCCCGGGAGGTCACCCGGTCGGTGCGGCTGTACGGGCTGGTCGAGGGTGGCGACCTGGCGTACGCGATCGACATGGAGGCCGGCGGCAAGCCGCTGCAGTCCCACCTCTCCGCCCGCCTGCACCGGGCGACCTCGGCCTGACCAGGGCGGCGGCCCTCTCATCGCCCCGGGCCGGCGTCCTGGTGCAGTCGGCGCCACTCGCCGGGGCTCATGCCGTAGGCGGCTCGGAAGCGCCGGGCGAAGTGGCCCGGGTCGGTGAAACCCCACTGCCGCGCGATGGCGGCGATCGTGTCGCGCGGGGGGCTTCGCCGCAGGGCGTCCCGTGCGCCGTCCAGGCGTTGGCGGGCGATCCACCGTGACACGGTGAGGTCGCGTTCGGCGAAGACCATCTGCAGGTGGCGGACCGAGACGTTGTGCGCGGCGGCGATTCTGCCGGTGGTCAGGTCGGCCTCGCCGAGGTGCTGGTGAATGTAGGTGGTGGCCCGGGTGAAGAGCGAGTCGGCCAGCACCTCGCGCAGCTGGGACTCCTCGGCGGCCGAGACGATGAGCCCGCGTGTCAGCTCGATCGTGGCGGCGCCGACCATCGCCGCCGCCGCGCTGCCGTGGATCCGCCCGGCGACGGTACGCAGCCCGGCGATGTGCCGGCGGACCAGGCCGTAGAGCGGGCTGCCGGCCAGACGTGGCACCGCCCTGCGGACCACGTCGACCGGCAGGGCGAGCTGATCCAGGTCGACGAACACGGAGAAGGTATGGCCCGCGCTGCGGAGCTGGAAGTCGAACGCCGAGGTCAGCTCGACCAGCTCCAGCTCCCCCGGGGTGCTGGTCGCGGCGATCTCCCGGTGCACCAGGGCGCTCGTCCCGGCCAGCGGGATCGACAGCTAGATGCGCTCGGGGGCGATCACTTTCAGCTCTCTGGCGGTGCGCGCGATGCGGTGCCCGGAGGAGTGCATCTCCAGGACGTCCAGGGCCGGGCCGAGCTGGTGTCCCTCCAGCCGGCAGTGGATGCCACGCTGCTCGGTCACCACCTTCACCCGGGCCGGCATGTGGACCGAGCTGAGAGCGCCGTAGAACGCCTCGACCCGCTCGTCCGGCGCCAGCGCGGACGTGTCCAACAGCAGCGCCATTCCACGTCTCCTGCTCCGCGAACGAGGCCATGGGGCCACGGGGCCATCAGGCACGGGGCCACGAGACCACGAGGCCCGGCCGCCTTCTCCGTCTGACGGTGTCCGATCCGCGTACCGTCGTCAAGATTCGGTAATGATCTTTATTCGGTGGGGATAGTTCCTTCGCGTTCGTCCTACGGCTGTGCGCGATCAGCACATCGCACCGCCCCCGCCGGGGCCTAGGGTCCGAATCCAGGGCCCGCGAAGTTCGTCCCGGTGCCCCGTGCGGCCTGGGCGGGCTTCGAACGGGAGTCCACCGACGATGTGTCGCGGTTCATCGCGTCCTGAATCGCGCGCCTTTCAGTCCGTGCCGTCCGTGCCGTCCGTGCCGTCCGGGCGCGGGTTCCCGGCCGTCCGCGTTTCCGTGCCGAAGGAGTTCCAGCTATGTCCACCGGTCCCGACACCATCGTGCTGATTCATGGATTCTGGGTGACCCCGCGCAGCTGGGAGCACTGGATCACGCACTACGAGGCCAAGGGATACCGAGTGATCGCCCCGGCGTATCCGGGATTCGAGGTGGAGGTGGCGGCGCTGACCGCCGATCCGACACCGATCGAAAAGCTGGAGGTAGCCGAGATCATCACGAGCCTGGAGTCGGTGATCGACGGGCTGGCGGTGCCGCCGATCCTCATGGGGCACTCGGCTGGCGGGGCCTTCACCCAGATCCTGTTGGACCACGGCCGCGGCGCGGTCGGTGTGGCGATCAACTCCGCGCCGACCGAGGGCGTCAAGGTTGTTCCGCTGTCCCAGGTCAAGGCCGCGTTCCCAGTACTGAAGAACCCGGCGAACCGGCACCGGGCGGTCGGTCTCACCTTCGACCAGTGGAACTACGCGTTCACCAACGGTTTTTCCGAAGAGAAAGCCAGGGCCACGTATGAGCGCTACCATATCCCGGCATCTGGTCACGTTTTCTGGGGAAGCGCACTGGCTAACATCCATCCGGGTAAGGACGACAATTACGTCGACTACCGCAACGAGAAGCGCGCGCCGCTGCTGTTCATCTCCGGCAGTCAGGACCACCTGATGCCGCCGAGGATCCAGCGGTCGAACGCGGCCCACTACAGGGCCGCGGGCGTGGTGACCGACGTCAAGGAGTTCGAGGGCCCGCATCTGCTGCCGGCGAAGGACGGTTGGGAAGAGGTGGCCGACTACGCCCTGGAGTGGGCGGTCCGCCACGCCGGGACGTCCGGCGGCTGAGTTCCGCCGCGGCCTCGGGAACTGGACTTTTATTTTTCTGTTCAGGAGGTTTTTCGTGCGCCTGTCCCTGCTCCGCCCGCGCAGACCACTCGTCGTGCTCGTGGCCGCGATGCTGTGCGCGGTCGTCACCCTCAGCGCCTCGGCCGCCTCCGCGGAGGAGGCCGACGCCCGGCCGGGCGTCGCAAGACCCACGGTCGTGCTCGTGCACGGCGCCTGGGCGGACGGCTCCGGCTGGAACGCCGTGGTCGCCCGGCTGCAGCGCGACGGGTACCCGGTGCGCGTCCCGCCGAACCCGCTGCGCGGCCTGGCGGGGGACTCGGCCACCGTGGCCGCGTTCGTGTCCACGATCCCCGGCCCGGTCATCCTCGTCGGGCACTCCTACGGCGGGGCGGTGATCACCAACGCCGCCGCGGGCCTGGCGAACGTCAAGGCGCTGGTCTACGTGGACGCGTTCGCCCCCGCGAGGGGAGAGACCGTCCTGCCGCTGGCGGGAGCGGATTCCGCCCTGGCGGCGGATCCCACCACCGTCTTCGATTTCGTGCCCTACCCCGGTGCTCCCGAGGGCGACGTCGACCTGTACCTGAAGCGGGACGTCTTCCTGACCTCCTTCGCCAACGGCGTGCCTCGGGCGGACGCCTCTCTGCTGTACGCGACGCAGCGTCCGATCACTTACAGTGCCGGCAACGTCGCCTCGGGCGCCCCGGCCTACGAGACCATCCCGTCCTGGTACCTGGTCGGCACCAGGGACAAGATCATCACTCCGGCCCGGCAGCGGTTCATGGCCCGCCGGGCCAAGGCCACGACGGTGGAGGTCGGTGCCGGCCACCTGGCCATGGTCACCCATCCGGACGCGGTCGGGCGCCTCATCCAGGACGCCGCGCGTACCACCCGCTGAGTCGCCGGGACGGCAACGACCCTGCGCGTGGCCCGGAACCCGGGCGGCTTCGGCCACCCGGGTTCCGGGCCACGCGGATCGGGGGGCCGTCGGGGCGCCGGGCCGTCGGGGCGCCGGATCAGGTGGGGCGGGGGGCGGTGCCGGCGTCGGTGGCGAGCCTGGCGCGCCAGGCGCGTTCGCGCTCGATGGCGCCGGCGAAGCCGAGCGCGATGGCCGGGTCGAAGTTGTCGTCGGCGTAGGAGCCGACGCAGCCGAGGAGACGGTCGACCTCCTCGGCGCTGACCGCGGTCAGCGGGACCTGGCCGGTCAGGAAGATGTCGCCGACGCGGTCGATCGAGAAGTGCACGCCGTAGGTGCGGGCGTTCCGGCTGAGCAGGAAGCCGTAGGTGCCGGCGGCGTTCTCGGCGGGCGCGCGCATGAAGAACGCCTCGACGAGCAGCGTGTGGTCCTGGACCACGAGCCACGTCATGGTGCGCAGCTTGTGCTCGCCTTCGAGCGTGACCAGGAAGGCGCCGGTGTCGGGGTGCTCGTAGGCCACGCCGAGGTCGTCCAGCGCGGCGGTGATCAGCTTGTCGAGCCGTGCGCGTTCTGAGCCGTCGATGGGTGCCGTCATGCGCAGGGACGCTAGCCGACCGGGTCAGACGGCGACGGCCGCCGGTGAGATCGCCGCCTGGTAGCTCGCGAGGACGCCCTGCGCGGTCGCCGTCCAGCCGAAGCTCGCGGCGCGCAGGCGGGCGCCCGTCGACAGGTGCCGGCGCCACCGTTCCTCGGTGAGGATGCGTTCCAGGGCGTCGGCGTACCCGGCGGGCTCCCAGCCGTGGACGAGGACGCCGGACGTCCCGTGCGCGACGGCGGTGCGCAGGCCGCCGACCGAGGCGGCGACCACGGGGGTGCCGCAGGCCTGGGCCTCCACCGCGACCAGGCCGAAGCTCTCGCTGTGACTGGGGACGACGACTGCCGTCGCCGCGCGGTACCAGTGGGCGAGCTGCTCCTGGGGGACCGGCGGCTGGAAGCGGACGATGTCGGTGATGCCGAGCTCGGCGGCGAGCTTGACCAGGGAGTCCGGGCGTTCGAGCCCGGAGCCGCTCGGCCCGCCGACCACGACGACCGCCAGCCGGCCGCGGCGGGCGGGGTCGCGGTGGATGAGCTCGGCCGCGGCGGAGAGCAAAATGTCTGGTGCCTTGAGCGGCTGGATCCGCCCGACGAAGAGGAGGAGCTGGCAGTCGGGGTCGAGGCCGACCCGCTCACGGGCCGCCCGCGGGTCGCCGGGGCGAAAGACGTCGAGGTCGACGCCGGGGGCGACCACGTCCACCCGGCCCGGCGCCGCGCCGTAGAGCTGGGTGAGGTGGCGGCGCTCGGTCTCGGTCGAGGCGATGAGCCGCGTCGCCGCCTTGATGATCTCCTGCTCGCCCTGGACGCGTGGTTCCGGCTCGGGTCGGTCGCCGTCCGCGAGGGAGGCGTTCTTGACCCGGGCCAGGGTGTGGGAGGTGTGCACCAGGGGCACGCCCCACCGGCGGGCGGCCGACAGCCCCACCTGCCCGGACAGCCAGTAGTGCGAGTGGACGACGTCGAACCAGCCCGCGTCGTGGCCGGCCTCGGTGCGCAGGACGTCCGCCGTGAAGGCGCACAGCCAGGCGGGCAGCTCCTCGCGGCCGATGTCCTCGAACGGGCCGGCGGGCACATGCCGGACGATGACGCCGGGGGCGATCTCCAGGGCGGGTGGGAGCCGGCTGCTCACGGCCCGGGTGAAGACCTCCACCTCGGTGCCGAGCGCGGCCAGCTGCCGGGCGAGCTCGATGACGTAGACGTTCATCCCGCCCGCGTCGCCGGTGCCGGGCTGCTCCAGGGGCGACGTGTGCATCGACAGCATCGCGACCCGCGAGGGTGGCTTCGGCCGGACGGATTCGGGACGTTCCGGCGGCGCGCCTGGGACCAGATGCACCAACCACCTCCACACGCAGATCTACCTGACGACCGGCGCCAGAGCGGTTCAACACCGGGCGGTGGCCGTCCTATGCCCGCCCGGCACACTTGGTACGAGCTTGTATGTGCCCGGACCAGGTCGTTGCCATCCGACCGACCTTGTATGACAGGGTGCGTCGCGGTCGAGTCCTTCGAGGGGGTGTGAGGGGTGTGACAGTCGCGCGACGGCCGCCCAGGCTGGCGGCGGGGCGGGCGCGGGCCCTCGGTCTGCCCACCCGCGGCACGACGGCACCGAACCGGTTGCGCCGCGTCGACAGGTGGCTGACCTCGGCCGCCGGGCCGGTGCTGCGGCACGCGGCGGACCCGCTCGTGGTCGACCTCGGGTTCGGGTCGACACCGGTCACCACCGTCGAGATGTACGACCGGCTGCGGCCGGTGCGGCCCCACCTGCGGGTGGTCGGGCTCGAACTGGACTCGGAGCGGGTGGCCGCGGCGGTGCCGGCCGCCCGGCCGCCGGGTCTCGCCTTCGCCCGCGGCGGCTTCGAGCTCGCCGGCCTGCGCCCGGTGGTGGTGCGGGCGATAAACGTGCTGCGCCAGTACGACGAGGCGGCGGTCGGCGCGGCGTGGGCGGCGATGGCCGGACGTCTCCAGCCCGGCGGGCTGCTGGTCGAGGGGACCTGCGACGAGATCGGCCGGCGGGCGTGCTGGTTCACCGTCCCGCCCGCCGGGGTGCCGCGGACGCTGACCCTCGCGGCGCACCTGCCGAGCCTGGTCCGCCCGTCCGACCTGGCACCGCGGCTGCCGAAGACACTGATCGCCCGCAACGTGCCCGGTGAGGACGTCCACGAGCTGCTCGCCGCGTTCGACCTGGCCTGGGAACGGGCGGCCCCGCGTGGTCCGTTCGGGCCACGCCAGCGCTGGATCGGTGCCGTCGAGCTGCTGCGGCAGGACGGCTGGTCGGTGCTGGACGGCCCGCGCCGGTGGCGCCTCGGCGAGCTCACCGTCGCCTGGCCACCCCGCGCGGGGCGTTCCAGCTGACAGTAACGAGACCAGGGTGGGGCTCTCGGGGGGAAGGTCCGTTTGCCAGACGTCAACGGCCTGCGATGCGATGGAGGGCGTGGCGGAGTTGGTCGTACTCGGGTTCGACAGCAGGCGCCAGGCCGAGCAGGTCTGGGAGCTGGGTCGGCGGCTGTCCCGGCAGCGGCTGGTCGACCTGGCGGACCGGGCGGTCGCGTGGCGCGAGGACAGCGGCGCGGTGCACGTGCGGCACGGCGCGCGGCGGATCAGATCGGCGGCCGTGGGCGGCGCGGCGTGTGGGGCCACCGTCGGCGCCATCTTCCTGGCGCCGGTCGTGGGCCTGGCGATCGGCGCCGGCGGCGGGGCGCTCGCCGGCCGGCTCATGATGGCCCAGGTGATGGACACCGCCATGATCCGGCGGATCGCCGGCCACCTGCAGCCCGGCCGGGCGGCGGTGTTCGTGCTGGTCCGTGAGTCCCGGCCGGGGGCGATCGAGGCGTTGCGCGAGCACCGTCCGATGGTGATCAAGACCTCGCTGCCCCGGGAGCGGGAAGCGGCACTGGCCCGAGCCCTGCGCTTTCAGCCGGGCCTGGCCTGAGCCGCCGGGCCCGGTCTGAGCCGTAGGGGCCCTTGCGTCGGTCTGACCTGCGGGGCCGGGCGCGCCGGCCTGCGCCCATCTCGCCGTTTGGTTTCTTTCTCGCCATTTCGGGGGTCGAAGTCGGCGGATTTCGGCCTGAGAGGGCGAGAAGGAAACTAAACGGCGAGCAGGATGTCGGACAGGGCAGGCGTTTTGTCCTATAGGTGGCTATTTTTCCTGGCGATGTCGCAGGTCGCGGCGGGCCGCACGCTCCCGGGCACGCCGGGGTACACCTGAGGTGTCAGGCGCCCGGGCGGCGGGTGGGAGCGATCTTGTCGAGGACGGCGAGGTCGTCCGCGCGGGGCTGCCACTGGCCGGCCGCGGCGTTCGTTCGGACCTGCGCCGCGCTCGTCGCCCCGGCGATCACGGAGGCGACCGCGGGCTGGGCGGCCAGGCCGCCGATCGCGACGTCCAGCAGCGAGCGGTCGCGCTCCCGGGCGAAGGTCTCCAGGGTCTCCACCCGGTCGAACAGGTCGTCGGTGAGCTCGTCCTGGCGGCCCGCCATCCGGGTGCCGGCCGGCGGTGCCTCGTCGCGCAGGTACTTGCCGCTCAGGATGCCGTTCTCCAGCGGGAAGTAGGGGATGACCCCGATCCCGTACTTGAGGGCGGCCGGCACCAGCTCGGCCTCGACCTCCCGGACCAGCAGGTTGTAGTGGTTCTGGGCCGAGATGAACCGGGTGGTGCCGGAGGCACGGGCCGTCCACTCGGCGTCGGAGACCTGCCAGGCGTCCAGGTTGCACGAGCCGACGTAGCGGACCTTGCCCTCCTGGACGAGCTCGCCGAGCGCCTCCAGCGTCTCCTCGACGGGGGTGAAGGCATCCAGGTTGTGCAGCTGGTACAGGTCGATGTAGTCGGTCTGCAGCCGGCTCAACGACCCCTCGACCGCCTTGCGGATGTAGCGGCGGGAGGCGCGCGCGTTGAAGTCCTGGCCGTACATGCCGCCCATGTCGTTGCCGACCTTGGTGGCGAGGACGACGTCGTCGCGCCGGCCGCGGAGCACGTGTCCCAGCAGGGTCTCCGAGCCGCCCTTGTTCCCGTAGGTGTCGGCGGTGTCGAAGAAGTTGATCCCGGAGTCGAGGGCGGCCTCGACGACGGCACGGGTGCCGGCCAGGTCGACCCTGGACCCGAAGTTGTTGCATCCCAGCCCGACGACGGAGACCATCAGGCCCGAAGATCCCAGGGGGCGATAACGCATGCCCTTAATAGAACACGCGCACCACGAACCGCCAGCAGCCAGGGGCCGGGGTTCGTGGTGCGCGCGGTCGTTGTATTGATGTGCGTTGTTCTGTCGTTTTTAGTTCGGTGTCGCGGCGTTGCCGACGGCGCGGCCCGTGGCGGCGGCCGCCCGGCGGGTGGAGGTGCGCGCGGCCCGGGTCTGGCTGACGGCCGTCTTCGTCTGCTTCACCGCCTGCTCCGTCGCGGGGCTGCGGCGGATACCGGCGACACGCTTCTCGCCCCGGCTGGCGAAGGAGTTGTAGAGCTGGGTCGCCCGGCCCTGCAGGTCGGAGATCTGCGACCCGACGGTCACCGGAAGCGCCAGGACGGCCGAACCGACCTGGACGGGGACCCGGGCCGCCTGGGCCGGGATCTGGCTGACCCGGTCCGAGATGCGCCGGACCTCCGTCCCGTAGGCCGCGGGAAGGGTCAGGAGCTTCTCGACCGCGAGATCGGCGGCGCCGACCGACGCGTACAGGGGCTTGCGAACGTCGGAGCCCGCCGCGGGCGTCGCGCTCTTCGTCTTCGTGTCGGTGCGGGCGGTAGCCATGCGATCTCCTAGTGATCTCCGCTGGTTGTGATGGTGTTGGGTCAGGTGTTTGTCGGCCCCGCGGGCGGGGTCCGGGCCGTGGTGGCCTCGCCGGCACCGTCCTCCGGTGCCGCCGGGGCGCTCTTCGCACTGCTGCTACGCGGGCCGCGCCGGGCGTCCCCCGACTTGCGGGTCGCCGCGCGCCGCGGCGTGGACGTCGGCTCGCCCGGCGTGGTGGCGGTCCTGCGCCGGGGCGCGGCGGGCCTGGTCCGCCCGGCGGTCCCCGACCCGTCCCCGCTCGGGGCCTTCCCGTCCAGGGTGGTCCCGCCCGGAGTGGACGGCGCGGCCTCGGCCGCCGAGCCCGCCGCGGAACCGGTCTCGGCCCCGGCCCCGGTCTCGGTCGGAGCGTCGGCCGCGGCGCCGTCATCATCAACGGCGCCAGCGCCAGCGCCGGTCTTGTCGCCGGCCCCGGCCGGGCCACGCACGCCGGGGGTCAGCCCGGCGAGCGCGTTCTCCCGACGGAACGCGTCGTAGATGTCGACGATGACCTGCTTCTGGCGTTCGGTCAGCGTCTCGTCGGTGTGCACGGCGGCCAGCAGGTCCTCGCCGCCCTCGCGTTCCTCGAGGATGCCGGCCTGGACGTAGAGGACCTCCGCCGAGATGCGCAGGGCCTTGGCGATCTGCTGCAGGATCTCGGCCGAGGGCCGGCGCAGGCCGCGCTCGATCTGGCTGAGGTAGGGGTTGCTGACCCCCGCCTGGCGAGCGAGCTGGCGCAGCGAGATCTGCGCGCCACGCCGCTGCTCGCGGATGAAATCGCCGACATCCCGCACATGGATAGCCGCCACCGCCGTCGTCGACCTCCACAGGACAACCGTCAAGAGGAGGTCGACGATACGGGCTGATGCTAGCTGTGGCAAGCGGGCAGTTAGCGCAGTTGGCCCATTCGGTGCGCCGCGGTCAGCTTCCCTGCTCGGCCTGTGCCAGCCAGGCGCGCTGGGTCGCCAGCGCGTTCTCGGTCTCGGTGATCTCGCGGGCCCGGCCGGCGGCGCGGGCGCGCTCCAGCTTCGCCTCGAGCTTCGCGACCGACTCGCGCAGCTTCGTCAGGAAGGGGGACTCGGCGATGTCGCGGCGGTCCCAACGGGCGTCGGAGGCGTCGCGCAGCTTGTCGCCGATGGCGTTGAGCTGGCGTTCCAGGCTGCCGACGGCCTCGCGGGGCACCCGGCCGACCGCGTCCCAGCGCTCCTGGATCTCCCGGTACCGGCGCAGTGACCGCTCGACGTCGACCGGATCGAGCGCGGCGGCCTCGACGAGCAGCTCCTCCTTGCGCGCCTGGTTGGCGAGCAGCTCCGCGTCGCGCTCGGCGTTGACGGCGTTGCGCCGGCTGAAGAAGCCGTCCTGCGCGGCCCGGAACCGGGCCCACAGCTCGTCGTCGACGTCCTTGGCGGCCCGGCCGGCGGCCTTCCACTCGACCATCATCGCGCGGTACCGCGCGGTCGTCGGGCCCCAGTCGGTGGAGTCCGACAGCACCACGGCCTCGGCGATGATCGCCTCCTTGCGCTCGCGGGAGCGCGTGCGCTGGGTGTCGAGCGCGGCGAAGTGCGAGGTGCGGCGGCGGGTGAACTCGTCGCGGGCCGCGGCGATCCGCCGCCACAGCGCCGAGTCGGTCCGCTTGTCGACGCCGGTGATCGCGCGGAAGTCGTCGCCGATGGTCCGGAAACGCTCGCTCGTCACCTTCCACTCGGAGCTGCGGGCGAGCTGCTCGGCCTCGGTGACCAGCTCCTCCTTGGCGGTGACGGCGGCGGCGACCCGGCGGGCCCGCTCGGCGGCGAGCTCCGTGCGGCGGGTGTCCGTCGCGGTCAGGACGGCGTCGAGCCGGGCGGCCAGGGCGTCGACGTCGCCGACGACCGCGGCCTGGGCCAGCCCCTCCCGCAGCCGGCGCGCGCTGCCGGCGATGCCGCCGGGGTCGACGCCGCTCACGGTCAGCCGCCGCTCCAGCAGCACCACCTCGGCGAGCAGGTCGTCGTACCGGCGGCGGAAGTGGGCCAGGCCCTCCTCCGGGCTGCCCGCGCGCCACGAACCGACCGCGCGCTCGCCGTCGGCGGTGCGCAGGTACACGGTGCCGTCGGCATCCACCCGGCCCCAGTCGGCGCCGCTTTCGTCCCGCCCGCTGGAAGGTCCGTCCCCGTCATGGTGGTGGGCGGGCCCACCAGGTCCGGTGCCGTGGCGGCCGCTGTCATCGCGGTCGCCGTCGCTGCGGTCACTCATCGCGTTCCCGAAGATCGACATCAAGATGCCTGTCATTGTTGCAGGCATCCGGCCGGAAGGGGACCGCTGACGGCTATCGAATGAAGAAGGAGGTTCGCCGAACCTGCCCGCGCGGGTGTCACGGCCGGGCGTGTCGGTGGGCGTCGGCCGCCGGGACGTCGCCGGGATTCGGCCGGGATGTCGCGGTCGCGGGCGCCTGGCGGTGTGACCGGGCGGCGCGAGCGTCGTCACCACGGGGCGGCTCCGTCCGGTGTGTCATCAGGCGTCGGCCGGAAAAGACCTCGGGCGTTCATCTTTTTCCGCCCCCCGGTGTGTGCGGACCGGTCGCCGTCGGGCCAAGATGCGTAACCGTGGCGCAGGGGACGAGAGCCGGACGGGACGGCTGGCGGGCGGCCGCGCTGTTGACGCCGGCCTTTGTCGGGCTGTGCGTGTTCGTCATCGGCCCGGCGCTCGTGTCGGCCTTCGTCGCCGGCACCGACAAGAACCTCACCGGTCCGGACTTCCACTGGGTCGGGACGGCGAACCTGCGCGAGGCGCTGGCGGACCCCGATCTCGGGCAGGCCGTCCGCAACACGCTCGTCTACTGCCTGTTGACGGTCATTCCGTCCGTTCTGTTCGGCCTGTTGCTGGCGCTGGCGGCCGAACGGGTGACCCGCGGCCGGGCGGCCGTCCGATTCGCGTTGTTCCTGCCGGCCAGCGCGAACATCGTGGCGATGGCCGTGGTCTTCGAGTACATCTTCGACAGCAGCCCCGAGGGGCTGGCCAACACGCTCGTCGGATTCGTCGGCATCGACCCGGTGAACTGGCTCGGGGACCGCGCCACGGCGCTCCCGGTCGTCGCGCTGGTCGGTGGCTGGCGGCTGACCAGTTTCGTCTTCGTGGTCTATCTGGCCGGCCTGACCGCGATTCCGCGCTCGGTGTACGAGGCGGCCGACGTGGACGGCGTGCGCGGGCTCGCCCGGCTGCGCCACGTCACGCTGCCGCTGCTGGCCCCGACGACGGTGTTCCTGGGCGTGTTCGTCACCGTCCTGACGCTGCAGACGTTCGAGACGGTCGCGGTGCTCACCGAGGGTGGCCCGCTGGACTCCAGCACGACGATCATCTACTACATCTACAAGGTCGGTTTCACCGGTTCGTTCCGGATCGGCTACGCCTCCATGATCGCCCTGTTGCTGCTGGTCGCGGTGGTGCTCGTCGGCGCGGCCGGAGCGCTGCTGGGCCGGCGCGTCCGGGTGGCCAGGCAGCTCGACGGCGTGGGCGAGCCGGGCGCGCGGGGCGCTGTCGCCGAAGGAGGCCGGTCATGACCAGCGAGGCGGCGCGCCCGCGGCATCGCGCCGGAGCCGGCCAGGCGTCCGGCCGGGCCGGCGGACGCGGCCAAACCCACGGTCCGAAGCGTCCGGCCGGAGCGTCGCGGGGCGCCGTGCCGCGCTGGTCGTCGCTGTCGGCGGTGGGCCGGTTCGGGTTCCTCGCGGTCGGGATCACCGCCGCGCTGCTGCCGTTCCTCTGGATGCTGCGCACCGCCCTCGGGCCGCCGCAGAACGCCCTGCGGCTCTCGGCGAACCCGATCCCGTCCTCGGTGGGGTTCGGGGCGTTCGAGAACGCCTGGCAGGCGGGTGACCTCGGCCCCGCGCTGCTGACCGGGATCGGCGTGAGCCTCGCCGTCCTGGCGCTGCAGCTGCTCACCGGGATCCCGGCGGCGTACGCGTTCGCCTGGGTGCCGTTCCGGGGGCGCGGGCCGCTGTTCGCCGTCGTGCTGGCCACCCTGCTCGTCCCGCCGCAGGTGACCGCCGTGCCGAACTACGTGACGATCTCGGCGCTCGGGTTCGCCGACACCCGGGTCGGCCTGGTGCTGCCGTTCATGACACAGGCCGCCGCGATCTTCCTGCTCCGTCAGTACATGACGACGATCCCGGTGTCGGTGCTGGAGGCCGCGCGGATGGACGGCCTGGGGACGCTGCGCACCTTGCGCACCGTCGTCGTCCCGCTGAGCATGCCCGCGATCGCCACGGTCAGCGTCTTCAGCTTCCTGCTCTCCTTCAACGAGTACCTGTGGCCGCTGCTGGTCGCCCGCTCGCCGGACATCGCGACGCCGCCGCTCGCGCTCGCCGGGCTCGCCACCAGGACCTCGGCGTTCCCCGACTTCACCCAGCTCGCCGCCGGCTCGCTGATCATCAGCCTGCCCACCCTCGTCGTGTTCGTCGTTGCTCAGCGCCGCCTGACGGCCGGCATCACCGGAACCGGGCTCGCGACATGACCGCCGAGCGGCCGAACCGGCGAACCACCGACCGGCCGAACCGGCGAACCGGCGACCGGCCGAACGCCCCCGGGCCGACCGGCCGAGGCTCCCGAGAGGAAGATCCGTGATCCGATTCCGACGCGCGGTGCCGCTCGCACTGGCGGCGGCGCTGTTCCCGCTGGCCGCCTGCGGCGGGGGCGGCGGCTCGACGCCGTCCGGGCCGGCGCAGAGCCTGCGCCCCACCGCGCGCGCCGCGGCCGCCGGCGTGGACGACGTCGAGGGCGCGAAGGCGTCCCCGCAGTGCGCCGCCCAGGTGAAGACGCTGCGGATGTACGCCGTGGGGAACCTCAACGACGTGGCGAAGTCCGGCAAGGCGTACCTGGAGAAGGCGCATCCCGGCCTCACCGTCGACATCGTCGCCACCGCGCCGAACTACGTGGCGCTGGTCCAGCAGATCAGTGCGGACCGGGCCGCCCGCCAGCAGATCGACGTCGCGGTCGCCGGCTTCGACGTGCTGCCGGTGTTCGCCGACCAGCTCGGCGCGCAGGAACTCTCCCCGCGGCTGCTGCGGGCCTCCTACGACCAGCGGATGGTCCCGCTCGGCCAGGTCGGCGGCCGCCAGGTCGGCATTCCCCAGCAGGTCTCGACGCTGGCCCTGGCCTACAACCTCGACATCCTCGAGAAGGCCGGGGTCGACCCGAAGACGCTGACCACCACCGACGGCGTGATCGCCGCGGCCGACAAGATCAAGGCTTCCGGGCAGGACGTCCAGCCGATCGACATCCCGACCGGTCAGCAGTTCGGGCAGTGGGCGCTGAACACCCTCGCCAGCTCGAAGGGCGCACCGATCCAGGACGGGTCGGGCCGGCCGCGGCTGAACACCCCGCAGGCGCAGGAGGCCGCCCGGTTCCTGGCGAAGGTCGGGACGTACGGGCCGCAGTCCGACGACCCGACCAACCAGGGCCTGCTGCGGTTCGGCATCCGCAAGCAGACCGCGATGACGATGGTGACGGTCGCGGCGCTCGCCGGCGGCCTGAAGTTCATCCAGGACCAGGGCGCGCAGGGCTTCCGGGCCGGCGCGGTGCCGTTCCCGACGCTGCCGGGCGGGAAGCAGGCGCCGGTCGCGGGCGGCAACGCGCTGACCGTGCTGTCCACCGACCAGTGCCAGAAGGAGATGGCGACCGAGCTGGTCGTCTCGCTGCTCGCGCCGGACGTCCTGGCGGCGAGCACCGAGGCGTTGAGCTACCTGCCCGTCGACTCCGCCGAACTGGCCAAACTGGAGCCGTTCTACCGGCAGTACCCGCAGCTGCAGCCGTTCAACACCCTCGTCCCGTCGCTGGTCGCGCCGCCGTCGTGGGGCGGCGCGCGTGGCGGTGAGCTCCCGACCGCCCTGTCCGACCAGGTCGTGCGCATCATGGGCGGGGCGGACGTCGACAAGACCCTCGCCGCGGCGCAGGCCGAGGCCGAGACCCTGACCCGGTGACGGCGAGTCCAGTGTCGGGGAGCCCGCTGCCGGCGAGCCCGGGCACCGCGACCTCGGGGGCCCGCATCGAGGCGGTGGGCGTCGGCCGGGACTTCGGCTCCGTCCAGGCCCTGGCGGGCGTCGACCTGGCGGTCGAGGCCGGGGAGATCGTCGCCCTGCTCGGCCCGTCCGGGTCGGGCAAGTCGACGCTGCTGCGCATCCTCGCCGGGCTGGACGCGCCGACCTCCGGTGACCTGCTCTTCGACGGCGGCAGCCAGCTCGGCGTACCACCGCACCGGCGTGACGTCTCGATGGTCTTCCAGCACTTCGCCCTCTACCCACACCTGTCGGCGACGGACAATCTGGTGCTGGCCCTGCGTTACGGGCGCGGGATGTCCAAGGCGGCGGCCCGGGAACGCGCCACCGAGACGCTGCGGATGCTCGGCATCGCCGACCTCGCCCGGCGCCGCCCCGCCCAGATGTCGGGCGGGCAGCGCCAGCGGGTGGCCATCGGGCGCGCGCTGGCCACCCGGGCCCGCGTCGTCCTGTTGGACGAGCCGATGTCCGGGCTGGACGCGAAGCTGCGGGTGGAGCTGCGGGTGGAGATCGTCGGCCTGCTGCGCCAGCTGGGGACGACCGCCGTGTTCGTCACCCACGACCAGGCCGAGGCGATGGCGGTGGGCGACCGGGTGGCCGTGATGAACCGGGGCGCCATCGAGCAGATCGGCACCCCGGACGAGATCTACGACCTGCCGGCCACCCGGTTCGTCGCGACCTTCGTCGGCAGCCCGCCGATGAACGTCTTCGAGGGCACCTGGGCGGACGGCGTACTGCGCGGGCCGGGCTTCTCCGCGCCGGCGCCCGCCGCCGCGGTCGCCGTCGGGGTCCGGCCCGAGCACCTGCGCCTGGGCGGCTCCGCCGCGGACGCGTCCGGCGCCGGCTTGTCGTCCGGCGGCGGGGCCGGTGCGGGCGCGGGCGCGGGTCAGGGCCACGGTGTCGGTGCCGGGACGGCCGCCGGCGTGGGTGCGGGCGGCGGGTTCCGGGTGGAGGGCCATGTCGTCGTCGCCGAGCGGCTCGGCGCAGAGCGCACCGTCTATGTGCGATCGGCGGCCGGAACGCTCGGGGTGCGGGTGGCGGCCCAGGTCCGGGTCGCGCCCGACGAGCCGGTGACGGTGACCGCGCCGGCCTCCGCGCTGCTCTGTTTCGGCCCGGACGGCCGCTCACTGCCGATTCCCGCCGCCCGCCAGCCATCCTGACCAGACGCCACCCGGCCCGGCCCCTGCCTGCCCCGCCCGGCCCCGGCGGCCCGGGGCCCGCTCCGGGCCTGTGCCGATGTGAGTCGTCGTAGCGGCGGATGGGGCGGTTCGGTCAACTCGCTTCGACGGGCACCTCGCGGGACGCGCCCCGGGCGCGGAGATCCCCACGTCCGGGGCCTCGCCTGGCCCTGGTCGCCCCGGTCGGGCTGACCGCTTCGGTCGGGCTGACTACCTGGATCGCACTGATCGCCCGGGTCGGGCCGACTGCTCGGGTCGGGCCGCCTGTCCGAGTCGTGCTGGTTGCCCGGATCGGGCTGATCGCGCTGAGGTACCCCGAAGACTCTCGAAGTGGTCTTCCGGGGTCTTTCTGTTGTTCGGGAAGTGTGTTGACGGCCTAGGGAGCGGACCTTGGTCCCTGGTCGGAACCCGGCCGGATGGTGGAGCCTTATTTCAGGGCAAAACGATGTTTCTGGTGCGTGTTGCCGGCGGGCGAGATCCGCCGCTCCGGCCGGGCCGCCCTCGGGTGGGCGGACTTGTCTGGCCCTGTGCCGCATCTGGCGCCTACGGGACGATGCGGGCATCGTCGCAGGCGCTTCGGCGAGCGAACCGTGCAATTGCGCCGTCGAAGTGGTCCGTGCGTTACCTCTTCGCTCACATCGCACTCTCCATCGCTCTGGGACACGAAGATGTCGCGACATAGCGTTGCTAGCTGGTCACGCAAGCGACTGTGTCAGCGACTAGAGGAGAGACGTCGATGCTGACGGACAATGCCCACGCCTGCACCCATCCCCTCGCCTTCGTCCGCGCTCAGCGTGGGTGGTCCTACCAACGCCTGGCACGCGTCGTCGCGCGTCGTGCCCGAGATCTCGGCGTCGCGAACATGGCCGCGGAGCGGCAGAAGGTCTGGCGCTGGGAGCACCGCGGGGTCGTGCCGGACCGCGTCTCCCAGCTGGCGCTCGCCGCCGAGCTCGGGGTCCCCAGCGACCGCCTGGAGTCCCACCCGTGGCCGTCCTGGCTGCCGACCGGTGACGCGGTGCGCACGGAGTACCCGTGGACGGCCTCGGGCAGCGTCACCTCGCTCATGGACGTCGTCGAGGACGCGCTGACCGACCGCCGTGGCTTCCTGACCATCACCGGGCCCGGCGTCGCGGCGCTGTCGTCGGAGTGGCTCGGCCTCGAGTCGGCCCGGCTGCAGGCCGCGCTCGCCGGCGGCCGGGTGGACGAGCAGATCGTCAACCGGATCGAGCACAACATCCCCGGCCTGCGGGTGATGGACGAGCGGCTCGGCGGGGAGAGCGTGCGGCGGCTGGTGGACGCCGAGCTCGGCGTCGTCGCCGACCTGCTCGCCCGCGGCTCCTACACCGAGGGCATCGGCCGGCACCTGCACCTGGTCGCCGCCGAGCTCGCCCGGTTCGCCGGCTGGGTCTCCTTCGACGCCGGCTTCCAGACCGCGGCGCAGCGGTACTGGGTGACCGCGCTGCACGCGGCGCACGCCGCGGGGGACCGGATGCTCGGCGCGAACGTCCTGAAGAACATGTCGCTGCAGTGCGTGGACTTCGCCCGGCCGCGCGAGGCGGTCGACCTGGCGGAGGCCGCGGTCGCCAGCGCGCGGCGGGCGACCGGCCGGGTCGCGGCGATGCTGCAGATGCGCCGGGCCCGCGCGCACGCCGCGCTGGGCGAGGCGAGCGCCTGCGCCCAGGCGCTGGCCTGCGCCGAGGCGGCGTTCGTCGAGGCGCGGGCGGAGGACCCGGCCTGGTCGGCCTACTTCGACGACGCCGAGTACCAGGCACAGGTCGGCAGCTGCTACATCGACCTCGGCCACCTCGTGCACGCCGATCGCTGGTTGGAGAGCTCGCTGGCGATCCACCCGCACGCGCGCACCCGGGACCGCGCGACCTACCTGCTGCGGCGGGCCGCCGTCCAGATCGACCTGGGCAACCTCGACAGCGGATGCTCGCTGGCGAAGGAGGCCCTGCCGATGCTGGAGGCGACCCGGTCGAAGCGGAACAGCCGCCGGGCCGACGAGGTCCGGCGGCGGCTGCGCCGGCACTCGGCGGACCCGGCCGCGCGCGAGCTCGACCAGGTGCTGGCCCGCACGGCCTGAGCGCCCGGCGGCCCGCCGGAGGGGGTGGGCGGGCGGCCCGGCGGTCAGCCTCCGGTGTGCGGGTGCAGCAGGCGCCCGGCGGGCCGGGTCGGCTGCTCCGGGCCGGCCTCCGGGTCGATGCTCGCCGCCACCTGGGCACCGTCGGGATCGGTGACGACGAGCACGGTGTCGGCCGGCAGCGAGCGCTTCACCACGGCCAGCGCGATCGGGCCCAGCTCGTGATGCATCTCGGACGCCCCGACGAAACCGACGGTGCGACCGGCCGCGGTGACCGGAGTGCCCGGGGCCGCGACGGCGCCGTCCAGGTGCAGCAGCACCATCCGCCGGGGCGGTCGGCCCAGGTTGTGCACCCGGGCGACGGTCTCCTGGCCGCGGTAGCAGCCCTTGTCCAGGTGCACGGCGGCCGGCAGCCAGCCCACCTCGTGCGGGATGGTGCGGTGGTCGGTCTCCCGGCCCAGCCGCGGCCGGCGCGCGGCGATCCGCAGCGCCTCGAACGTGCTCAGGCCGGCCGGGGTGGCTCCGGCGCCCACCAGCTGGTCGGCGATCGCGGCGAGGTCCGCTCGTGCGACGAGCAGGTCCAGCCCGTAGGGCATCCGGCGGATCACGGGGGCGGCCGCCGCACTGGTGACCGGGTACGGGCCGGTGGTCACGGCACCGGCGGCGGTGCCCGCGGCCGGTGAGCCCAAGGCCGGTGAGCCCAAGGCCGGTGAGCCCAAGGCCGGTGAGCCCGCGGCCGACGGGCCGGCGGCCTCGTCCGGAAGGGCCGACGGGCCGAACACGGCCCGGGCGATGTCGTGCGCGCCCGGGCCGAGCAGCGAGAGGACGGCCGCCTCGGCGGTGGCGTCGGCCGGCTCGACGCGGAGCATGAACCGCATCGACTCCAGGAAGGACAGCAGCCGCGCGGCGCCCCCGGGCTCGACGTCGATCCAGGTGGTGCCGCCGTCGTCGGCGAGCACCAGATGGTGCTCGATGTGGCCGTGCGGGGAGAGCACCAGCGCCTCGGTGCCCCGCCCCGGGGCCAGCTGCGACAGGTGCTGCGAGGTCAGGCTGTGCAGCCAGGTGAGCCTGTCCGGACCGGTGACGCGCAGCACGCCGCGGTTCGAGCGGTCGACCAGCACCGCGGTGGTGACCGCCCGGCGCTGTTCGCGCAGCGGATCGCCGTAGTGGGCCGCGACTGTCGCGTCCGGCTCGGGGGCGGCGACCGCTCCGGGCCGCGTGAGCAGCGGAGACGGGGCCGGGGCCGGCCGGAGGGCCTGCGTGTCGGTGCTCATGTCAGCTCTAACGCCTTCCGGTCGCTGTGCACTCCGCGCACCGGCCCGCCAGTGTGAGGTGCTCCATGTCGACGGTGAAGCCCAGCTCCGCGCGCAGCTCGCCGACGATGCCCGCGAGCCGTTCGGGCGAGATCTCCAGGATGGCCCCGCAGGCCCCGCACACCAGGTGGACGTGCGGGTCGACCCCGGTGACGTGGTAGGTCGGCGCGCCGTGCGAGAGGTGCGCGTGCGAGACGAGGTCGAGCTCCTCGAGCAGGTCGAGGGTGCGGTACACGGTGGAGATGTTCACCCCGCTGGCCGTCTGCCGGACCTCGTGGACGATCGCCTCCGGGGTGGCGTGGCCCAGCCGGGCGACGGCCTCCAGCACCAGTTGGCGCTGCGGCGTCAGGCGATACCCGCGCGCCCGGAGCCGTGTGTGCCAGTCGTCGACCTTGGCCGCCATGGAGAAAGTCTAGGCCCCGCCGGGCGGATCCAGGCGGGTCGGACCACGCCGCGCTCCTCGCGGAGCGCCCGCGGGGAGCTCGCGGAAAAAACCGTTTGCGACGGCGGCCGGCCCGCGCGTAGCGTTCCCGGTACACGAGAAGGGAGGTGGTCCAGGCTTTGTATGCTCATAGGACTCGTGAGGTGACTGTCCGCTAGCCGGTCTCGTGGTCCTCACCCCTTGCCGGGTGGCCCTCGGGCACCGGCACCGGCGAGTACCAGGCAGACACCCGACCCCCGGGTGCCGTCGTTAGTCCCGACGGCCCGTCCCCGCCCTATGCGGGGCGGAGCACCCGGGGGTCGCTGCTTTTCCGGTCCCGCCCGGAGACCAGCGCGGGACACTGGCCGGGCACCGGGCCGAGCGGGCAGGATTCACCTATGCCGACGCTCGTCCTGCTCCGCCACGGCGAGAGCACGTGGAACCGTGAGAACCTGTTCACCGGCTGGGTGGACGTCGATCTGTCCGAGAAGGGCCTCAAGGAGGCCACGCGCGGCGGGGAACTGCTCCAGGAGGCCGGGGTCCTGCCCGACGTGGTGCACACCTCGCTGCTCACCCGGGCCATCCGCACCGCGTGGCTGGCCCTGGACGCGGCCGGGCGCACCTGGGTGCCGGTGCGTCGCAGCTGGCGCCTCAACGAGCGGCACTACGGCGGCCTGCAGGGGCTGAACAAGACGGAGACCCTGGCGAAGTTCGGTGACGAGCAGTTCCAGCTCTGGCGCCGTTCCTACGACACGCCGCCGCCGCCCATCGAGCCGGGCCAGCCGAGCGGCGTCGACGAGCGGTACGCAGACCTCGCTCCCGACGTGATCCCACACACCGAATGCCTGCTCGACGTCGTGATCCGCATGCTGCCCTACTGGTACGACTCGATCGTCCCGGACCTGCGCTCCGGTGCGACGGTGCTCGTCACGGCGCACGGGAACTCGCTGCGGGCGCTGGTCAAGCACCTCGACGGGATCTCCGACACCGACATCGCGAAGCTGAACATCCCGACCGGCATCCCGCTGCGCTACGAGCTGGACGACGATCTCAAGGTGCTGGACTCGGGCTATCTCGACCCGGCCGCGGCGGAGACCGCCGCCGCGGCCGTGGCGGCTCAGGGCAAGAAGAAGTAGTCGCCGGGCGGCGGCCACGGGTGGAGGGCTGGTGGCCGAGCGCGGGGGCTGAGCGCGAGAGCGGGTCGTCGAAGCCGGGTCGTCGAAACGGGGTCGTCGAAGGCGCGGGACGGGCGGCGAGAAGTCGGGCGGGCGGGTCCTCAGCCCGGCTTCTCGCCGGTGACCAGGTAGATCACCCGGCGGGCGACCGACACGGCGTGGTCGGCGTAGCGCTCGTAGTAGCGACCGCACAGGGTGATGTCGATGGCGGCCTCCATGCCGTGGGGCCACGGCTTCTCGATCAGCACGTGGAACAGGGCGCGGTGCAGCCCGTCCATCGCGTCGTCGTCGGCCTCCAGCTCCTTGGCGAGCTCGGCGTCCCGGCTGGCGATCACCGAGCCGGCCTTGGCGACGATGCGCTGCGCGACCTGGCCCATCTGCAGCATCGTGGCGTGCAGTTCCGGCGGGACCGCCCGCCCCGGGTAGCGGCGCCGGGCGACCTTGGCCACGTGCAGGGCGAGGTCGCCCATCCGCTCCAGGTCGGCGACGATGCGCAGCGTGGTCACCATCATCCGCAGGTCGGTCGCGACCGGGGCCTGCCGGGCCATCACGTCGAAGGCCCGCTCCTCGATCTCGTTGCGGAGCAGGTCGACGGTCTCGTCCGCGCTGATGACGTTCTCGGCGAGCTGGAGATCGGCGTCCAGGAGCGCGGTGGTGGCCCGGGCCATCGCCGACGCGACCATGCCGGTCATCTCGATCAGCGATTGGTTGATGCTTTCCAGTTCTTCCTGGAAGACGTCCCGCACAGACGGCTCCTTACAGCTAGGGAGGTTCGGAGCACCATTCGATCACAGTCGTTCGGTGGTCCTCTGAGGTTGAGGTCAGACGATGATGCGCAGCCGTCGCCGCCGGGTGAACATCGACGATAGGCAGGATGAACACCTGGCGACCATCGACGGTGAACCGTTGCGAGCCAGAGCGCGGACGACCTGGTGGCGCCTAGCATTCGGCACGTGGGGGACAGGTCGGACGATGACATGACAACCGGTCACGTCGCGTTTCGCGGGGGTTGGCCCGCCAGGGCTGGTACGGGTACCCCCGACGATCGGGTCGCGGCATCGTGGAGGGGACGCGGCGATGGCACGGCGGCCTGACTCGGCTGGTCGGGGCTCGGCTGATCGGGGCGGTGCGCCGCCCGCCGGCCCGCGCGGCGTCGCGGCGGCCGCCACCGGCCCGCACGCGCTGCCCGCCCACCTCGTCCGGCAGGTGATCGCCGGCCTGCCCTCGGGGCTGGTGGTGGTGAACGCCGAGGACGTGGTCGTGCTGGTCAACTCCACCGCCCGCCGGATGGGTGTCGTCGACGGTGACCAGCTCAGCGTGGGCGAGGTCGCGGACCTGGTGAAGGCCTGCCGGTTCGCCGCGGCCGAGCGCAACCGCCAGCTGGACCTGCCGCCGGTGCCCGAACCACCGCTGACCAGGGCCCGTCCGGACCAGACGGCGTTGGCCGTCTGGGCCTACGCCCGCCCGCTCGGTGACAGCGGGTACGTCTCGGTCCTGCTCGACGACATCACCGACTCGCGGCGGGTCGAGGCCGTCCGGCGGGATTTCGTCGCCAACGTCAGCCACGAGCTGAAGACGCCCGTCGGGGCGCTGCACGTGCTCGCGGAGGCGGTCAGCGAGGCCAGCGAGGACCCGGTGGCCGTGCGCCGTTTCGCGTCGCGGATGACGCACGAGTCCACCCGGCTGGCCCGGCTGGTCCAGGAGATCATCGACCTGTCCCGGCTACAGGGTGCCGAGCCGATGCCCGACCTGGCCCCGGTGCCGGTCTCGGTGGTGCTCGCCGAGGCCGTCGACCGGAACCGGTTCAGCGCGCAGGCCCAGGAGATCTCGGTCGCGGTCATCGGCGCCGGTGGGCTGCGGGTCCGCGGGGACGAGAACCAGCTGGTGACCGCGGTGGCGAACCTGCTGGACAACGCCATCAGCTACTCGCCGCGCGGCACGCGGGTCGTGCTGGGGGTCCGGCAGGTCGGCGCGACGATAGAGATATCGGTCGCGGACGAGGGAATCGGCATCGCCGAGAAGGACCTGGAACGGGTCTTCGAGCGTTTCTACCGCGCCGACCCGGCACGTTCCCGGGCGACCGGGGGAACCGGTCTCGGCCTGGCCATCGTGAAGCACATCGCGACCAACCACGGCGGTTCGGTGAGCGTGTGGAGCGCGGAGGGCCGGGGCTCGACGTTCACACTGCGCCTGCCCTCCGGTGCCGACAGGCCCAGAAAGACCGGAGTCGTCCCGGTCCGGCCGCCCGTCGAGGCGCCCGATCTCGACGATTCCGCGTCGCGCGGCCCGGTCCTGACGGAAACTGTGCACGAATCATCAGGTCCGACCCGGTCGGTGGCGGCTCCGGTCGCGTCCGAGAACTCCTCCGGAACCGGCCACGGCGGCCCCGGAACATGAGCTGGAGCCGGTATTCCGACCGGCTTTCTCGCGGTGGCCCCTGTTCCCGGCGCCGGCCGTAAAACGGTGTGGCGCAAGACGGTATGACATGGCGCGGTGAGAAATTTCGTCCCCGGAGATTCCGGCGGACGCGGGAGTACAGGGAGCGTGACGGTGACCAGGCTGCTCGTGGTCGAGGACGAGGAGTCCTTCTCCGATGCGTTGTCGTTCATGTTGGAGCGCGAGGGGTTCGAGGTCGCCGTCGTCGGTGACGGGCCGAGCGCGCTGGCCGAGTTCGACCGGCACGGCGCCGACCTGATCCTGCTCGACCTCATGCTGCCCGGCCTGTCCGGGACGGAGGTCTGCCGCACGCTGCGGGCCCGCTCGACGGTGCCTGTGATCATGCTCACCGCCCGGGACAGCGAGATCGACAAGGTGGTCGGCCTCGAACTGGGCGCCGACGACTACGTGACGAAGCCGTTCTCGGCCCGTGAGCTCGTCGCCCGGATCCGCGCCGTCCTGCGCCGCCGGGTGGAGACTGAGGAGGTGTCCGACGCCACGCTGGAGGTCGGCCGGGTGCGGATGGACGTCGAGCGGCACGTCGTCACGGTCGACGGCAGCCAGGTCGCGCTGCCGCTCAAGGAGTTCGAGCTGCTGGAGATGTTCCTGCGCAACGCGGGCCGGGTGCTCACCCGCGGCCAGCTGATCGACCGGGTGTGGGGGTCGGACTACGTCGGCGACACCAAGACCCTCGACGTCCACGTGAAGCGCCTGCGGACCAAGATCGAGGCCGAGCCGGGGGCGCCACGGCACCTGGTGACGGTGCGTGGCCTGGGTTACAAGTTCGAGCCCTGACCGGCTCCCGCCCCCCACTGGCCGGCTGGCCTGGCCGGAAACGTCACCAATCGGAAGCGGCACTAGGTTGGACGGGCGCCCGGAACGGACGGATTCCGGGGCAGGCCAGAACGCGGCCTCCCGGTCACGGGGCGTCGGCGGTGGCATACACAGGGGGGTGACCAGTCCGGTGACGAGCGGTCGTGGGACGGTCCGTCGCGGGGCCATCGGTCCGATGGCGATCCGGGCGGGAGACCGACGGTGCGGTTGAGGCCGGCG
This sequence comes from Parafrankia discariae, assembly GCF_000373365.1. Taxonomy (NCBI): domain Bacteria; kingdom Bacillati; phylum Actinomycetota; class Actinomycetes; order Frankiales; family Frankiaceae; genus Parafrankia; species Parafrankia discariae. The sequence goes on along the minus strand of NZ_KB891252.1, from coordinate 218,199 downwards.
CTGGCGCGCCGGGGACCGGGCGGAGCCGCCCCAGCCGACGGGGCGCAGCGGGCGGACCGGTCGGGTCTGGCCGACCAGGCGGATCTGGCGAACCTGGTGGACATGGTCGGTGACGGCACCGCCGGCGAGGGAGGCCCGGACCCGCACGGCGCCGGCCCGCACGGCGCCGGCCCGGACAGCGCCGGCCCGGACAGTGCCGGTCAGGGCGCGCTGCGTGCGCTGGAGCGTGGTCCGCGGGCCCCGGCCGCGGACGCGGCCGGACGGGTCGTCGTCCCGGCCGCGGACGACCGGGTCGCCGCGCCACCCGGGCATCCGAACGGCCCGATGCGGCTCGGCGTGATCGACATCGGGTCGAACACCGTCCACCTGCTGGTGGTGGACGCGCACCGGGGCGGCCAGCCGCAGCCGGCCGCGAGCGTGCGCGTGCCGTTGCGCCTGGTCGAGCTGCTCGACGACGACGGGCGGCTGGCGGAGCGCGGTGAACAGGCGCTGACCGACTGCATCCAGCAGCTGCGGGCGCACGCGCAGGACCTGCATGTCGTCGACCTGGTCGCCTTCGCCACGTCGGCTGTCCGGGAGGCCCCGGACGGCGACGAGGTGCTGGCGCGGGTACGCGCCGACACCGGGCTGGAGGTCGCCGTCCTGTCGGGCGAGGCCGAGGCGCGTCTCACCTTCCTGGCGGTGCGCCGGTGGTTCGGCTGGAGCGCGGGGCGGCTGCTCGCGCTCGACATCGGCGGCGGCTCGCTGGAGATCGGCGCGGGCATGCACGAGGACCCAGAGGTCGTCGCCTCGCTCCCGCTCGGCGCGAGCCGGCTGACCAGGGACTGGCTCAGCGAGAACGACCCGCCCAAGCGTTCGGAGCTCAACGCGCTGCGCCGCTATGTCCGGGCGCAGATCGCGCCGGTCGTCGGGTCGCTGTACCACGTGGGCGAGCCGACCCAGGCGGTGGCGACGTCCAAGACCTTCCGCTCGCTGGCCCGGGTCGCCGGCTCCGCGCCGTACGGCCGCGGGCCCTACGTGCGGCGGGTGCTGCGCCGGGAGGACCTCGTCGAGGTCGCCGCGCGGGTGTGCCGGATGTCGGCCGCCGAGCGCGCGGCACTGCCGGGGGTCTCCGCGTCGCGGGCCGGCCAGCTGGTCGCGGGTGCGGTCGTGGCGGCCGAGGCGCTGGATCTGTTCAACCTCGGGGAGGTGGAGATCTGCCCCTGGGCGCTGCGCGAGGGGGTGATCCTGCGCCGGCTCGACCTGCTGACCTCGGGGCTGGACGGCCCGCGTTCACTTCCGCCGGCGCGGTAGCGATGACTTGCGTCACTGTGTGGTCTCGTCGTCGGCGAGTCTGAACGCGGGAGTGCCGCGGCGGACCGCCGGTCATCCACCGGTCACCCGCCGCCGCGTCGCTGGTCCGGCCGTCGGACCGCCGGTCCGGAGCCCGGGTTCGGGCCAGCGGTTCGCGCCGCCGGGCCGGCCCGGCGGCCGTCCTGCCCCCTCCTGGCGCAAAGGCCGGGGAGGCGGCGCGCCGGGTATGGCCTAGCCTGGATGACGGGGCCGGTTCCTCACCGGTCCGGGACGGGTCCGGTCACAACAGGCGTCCGGCCGTTCGGCCGCCGAGATCCTGATACGGGAGCCGAAGTGCAGCAACGCGGTGCCAGGGGGCGGCCGGTGGCGCCGGCGCCGCCGGCGGCGGGGTCCTCGTCGGCGACGCCTCCGTCAACGTCTCCGCCAGCCCCTCTGCCAGCGTCGGCTCCGTCCGGCCTGGTCGTCACCCCGCGGCTCGCGGCGCCGGCGGCCCCGCCCGCCGCCGGGTCGCAGCCGGTGGGCGGTGGGCTGGTGGCGCTGTCCACGGCGTCCACGTACCCGGAGTCGACGGCGACCGCCTTCGAGATGGCGGCGCGGCTCGGCTACGACGGCGTCGAGATCATGGTCTGGACGGATCCGGTCAGCCAGGACCCGCAGGCGCTGCGCCGGCTCCGCGACTACCACGGCATCCCCATCCTGGCCGTGCACGCGCCGTGCCTGCTGCTGACACAGCGGGTGTGGGGGACGGACCCGTGGGCGAAGCTGGAGCGCGCCCGGGCGGTGGCGGAGACCCTCGAGGCACCGACGGTCGTCGTTCATCCGCCGTTCCGGTGGCAGCGCGACTACGCCCGCGAGTTCGTCGCCGGCATCCACCGGATGGCCGGCGAGACGGACGTCCGCTTCGCGGTGGAGAACATGTTCCCGCTGCGGGCCCGGGGCCGGGAGGTCTCGGCCTACGCCCCCGACTGGTCGCCGATCGACGACGGCTACCGGCACGTCACCCTGGATCTCTCCCACACCAGTGTCTCCCGCTCCGACGCGCTGCTGATGGCGGACGAGCTCGGCGACCGGCTCGCGCACATCCACATGGCGGACGGCACGGGCCTGGCCAAGGACGAGCACCTGGTGCCCGGCCGCGGCACGCAGCCCTGTGCCGAGCTGCTGGAGCGCCTCGCGGCGAACGGGTTCGACGGCACGGTCGTCGTCGAGATCAACACCAGGCGCGCGGAGTCGCGTGACCAGCGGGAGGCCGACCTCGCCGAGGCGCTGGCCTTCACCCGGCTCAACCTCGCCGCGCCGGCCGAAGTGGTCCCGGTTCCCTGACGAGGCCCGCACCGTCCGTGGCGTATACCGCTGTCGGTGGCGGAACCGCGCCGTAGGGGCCACTATCGGGGCGTGTCCCCTGGATCACTCTTCGACCCGTTGGCCGACGCGTACGACCAGGCCCGGCCGGGCTATCCGGATCAGCTCTTCGCCGATCTGGAACTGCTCGCCGACCGGCCCGTCGCCGGCGCCGGCGTGGTGGACGTGGGCGCGGGCACGGGGATCGCCACCAGGGCCATGATCGCCCGGGGTGCCTCGGTGCTGCCCGTCGAGCCGGGCCCGGTGATGCTCGACCGGCTGCGGCGGCGGACCCCGGACCTGCCCGTGGTGCGCGGTGACGGGGAGGCGCTGCCGTTGCGCGCCGCCGCGGCGGATCTGGTCACCTACGCCCAGGCCTGGCACTGGGTGCGGGTGCCCGTGGCGGCGGCGGAGGCGGCCCGGGTGCTGCGTCCAGGCGGGGCGCTCGCCGCGTGGTGGAACGACGTCGACGCCGACGACTTCCACTGGTACCAGCGCCAGCAGGATCGGCTCGAGGCGATGAGCCCCGGCTACACCAGGGAGTACCGCAACCGGCCGTTCGCCGACGAACTGCGCTGGACGGGGCTGTTCGCCGAGGTGGCGACCGTGACCTGCCGGTGGCACCGGGAGCTGGACCTCGACCACTACGAGACGTGGCTGCGCTCCAAGTCGTACGTCGCCGCGATCGGCGACCGGCTGGAGGACTTCCTCGCGGCCGAGCGCCGCTCGCTGCTGCGCTCGTTCCCCGACGGCCGGATCATCGAGCCGTTCCGGACGTTGCTGGTGGTCGCGCGCGTCCCCTGACTCGCCGGTGATGCCGGCGAGGTGAACCGGTGATGTTCGCAAGGTGACTTCGTGCAGGTCGCGGCGCCGTGATGCTCTCTTGGCGTCGGACGGTCGGGCCGTTGGTGAACACCTTTCGTAGTCGTCCAACTCCTTTCGGATCCTTTAGAAACGCGTCAGAAGTATGCGACTGGAAGTCTGATATGGGGCTTCCGCTATCGTCGTGCGCGTTCGTCGGGTTCTGACCGACTCGCCCGTGCCGCCGCATGGCCGGGCGCGCCGGTCCTGATCCGGTCCATGGGGGTCGGGCACGGCGGGGCGGCCCGCGGCCGGACGGCGGTCCAGGGGTCTGCCGGGTGCTCGCACCCGGTCGCCACGTGCGTCCCTGGCTGGAGGAGGGACGCACGATCGTGAGAGCCGGTTCGCTTCCGACGACCGACGGCCTGCCCGGGGCCAGGCGGGTGCAGTCGACCCCGCGCCCCCCGGCCGGGCCAGCCGTGACCCGGCAGCCCACCGACGCGGAGGCGACGGCGGCGGCGAAGTTCTCCTACAACCCGGCGCTCGACGGTCTGCGCGTGATCTGCATCTACATCATTCTCGCCGGCCACATGGGCGCCGTCCACGCCAGCAACGTGGCCGTCGACATGTTCTGCGTGCTCAGCGGGTTCCTGATCACGACCCTGCTGCTCGCCGAGCAGGCCCGTACGGGCACCGTCTCGATCGGGCGTTTCCTCGTCCGGCGCGCGTACAAGCTGATGCCGGTGATGTGGGTCTACATCCTGGTGGGCCTGGCCATCACGGTCGCCTTCAAATGGGACGACATTCCCTACCGTGACGACTTCGTCAAGAGCGCCCTCGCGACGTTCTTCAACGTCAACAACCTGTACAAGGTCGAGAACCCGCTGGGCGGCGGGCGCTGGCTGCCCCACGTCTGGTCGCTGTCGATGGAGGAGCAGTTCTACCTGGTCTGGCCGTGGATCTTCCTGCTCTTCGTCCGTTCCGCGAAGCTGCGCCCGTACCTGTTGACGTTCCTGATCGCCTCGATCGGCCTGATCATGGGCTGGACGTACACGATGGCCGCCAACGGGGCCCCGCGCAGCCGGGTCTACCTCGCGCCCGACACCCACATCGCCCCGCTGCTCATCGGCTGCCTGGTCGCGGTCTGGCGGGACAACCGGTTGCGCGCGCTGGCCACCCCGGTGACCGGCCGGCCGGCCGGCGCGGCCGAGGGCGGCGGCAAGGGCGGCACGAAGGACGGCGGCCGGAAGGCCGCGACCGGAGCCCACACCGCGGCGACCGCCGCCGCCGTCGCGCGCTGGACGAGCGGACGGCGACTGGCCGCTCTCGGCCTGCCCGCCGGCGTCGTGCTGTTCCTGCTGGCCTTTCTCGGGCCGAACAAGGACCTTCCGGATCCGAACTGGATCGACTACGGGGCCTACGTGCCGAGCGCGGCGCTGGGGGCGCTGCTGATCATCGGCGCCGACGTCAACCGGGACGCCCGGTGGGTGCGGCTGCTCGGCTCGCCGAAGATGGCCTGGACCGGAAAGATCACCTACAGCATCTACCTGTGGCACTACCCATTCATCTCGGCCGCCGCCGGCCAGCTCGTGCCGCGGATCGGGCTCTGGCCGTCGGTGGTCGCGGCCGCCATCGGCACCACGATCACGGCCTACTTCTCGAACCGCTTCATCGAGAAGCCGATCATCGCGCGCCGTCCGAAGTGGGCGAACACCCCACGCGGCCCGGCCCGTCCCGCCACCGGCGCGGGCCCGGCCGGCGCCCCCACCCCGGCGCCCGCCAAGGCCGGCCCGCGGGAGCGGGACCTGTCCGAGCTGCCCGAGTCGCCGGAGCTGGAACCGGTGCTCGCCGGAGTCGGTACCGGTGCCGCCGGCGCCGAGCAGGGGGACGGGCGCGGTGGCCGGAGCGGCTCGCCGTCCCGGCCGGGAGACTGGTCGGACGGCGACGTCGACTGGGTGGACGAGGGCTACCCGGGCCGGGGCGGCCCGGCCGGTCCCGGGCCGGGACCGGGGCGGGCCGGCTACGCCCACGGTCCCGACTCGCAGCCGATGCCGGCCGTCGCCCACCAGAGCGGGCCGCGCGCCGGTGAGGTGGTCTACGACCGCACCGACGGCCCACCCGTGTACGAGCACGGGCCGGCGGTGGGCGCGGCGCACGCCGGCGGATTCGAGCCGACCCCCATTCCGGACTGGGCGGCCTACCCGGCCCTCAACCGCGGCCCCGGCGCCGTTCCGGACCCGGGGCCGGGGCCGGCCATGGGTGCTCTCCGGCCGGGTTCGGCGGCGCCGATGGGCGGCGACACCATGAACCTCCACCTGCCCGCCACGTTCGACCCCGGCGCGCCCCCCGGCCGCGGGACCGGGCCGCGGGCCGGCCACGACCGCCCGGGCCGGCCGGCGGATCCCGCCGGACCCGGCCGTCTGCCCGGTGTCGCCCACCCGGCCGGCCACGGCCACACCCCCGCGCCGGCGTACGGCCCGGGGAACGGGCACGGCCCGGCGCATGGTCACGGACCCTCGCACGGCCACGGCCACGGCCCGGCCTACGGGCGGGGCTCCGGGGAGAGCCGGGGCCCCGGGCACGACCCGGGCCCCGACCGTTTCCGCGGCGCCGGACACGGCTATGCCGGTCAGGGTGCCCACGCCGGTCAGGGCGCGCGTGCCGGCCAGAACGGCCCCGCCGGGGACGACGCGCTCGAAGCCGTCCGGGATCCGCGCGCCGGGCGCGAGACCGCCGAGCCCGACCCGCTGTTCGGCCCGGTCCCGGGCTCGGGCCGCGACTGGTGAGAGCGGTGGGACGTCCCGAGCACCCCGGGTCATAACCTTCATCGGCGTGGCCGCCGTCGGATGCGGCGGACACCGGAGTGAAGGGAAGTGTTCGGTGGCGGGTTCGAGCGTTGTCGCGATCGTCGGGGCCGGGCGGCTCGGCGGCGCCCTGATGTCCGGGCTGCTGCGGGCGGGGCGGACGCCGTCCGAGGTCGTCGCGGCGGAGCGTGACCCGGGCCGGGCCGCCGAGATCACCCGGCAGTACGGCGTCGAGGTGGTGGATCCCGCCGCCGCGGCGGCGAAGGCCGGCGTCATCGTCCTGGCGACCAAGCCGCAGGACATGGGCGCGGTGCTCGCCCAGCTCGGCCCGCACGTCGCGCCCGGGACGCTGGTCGTCTCGGTGGCGGCCGGGATCACCTCGGCGTTCGTCGCCGAGCGGCTGGCACCGGGCACACCCGTCGTGCGGGTGATGACGAACACGCCGCTGCTCGTCGGCGAGGCGATGTCGGCGGTGTGCGCCGGGCCCGGCGCCGGCGACGAGCACGTCGCCGCGGTCGAGGAGATGCTCCGGCCGGTCGGCCGCGTCGTCCGGGTGACGGAGGCCCAGCTCGACGCGGTCACCGCCCTGTCGGGCAGCGGCCCGGCCTACTTCTTCTACCTGATCGAGGCGATGATCGAGGGCGGTGTGCTGCTGGGCCTGCCGCGTGCGCTGGCGGCCGAGCTCGTCGTGCAGACGGCGGCGGGATCCGCGCGCATGCTGGCCGGTTCCGACCCTGGCTCCGACCCCGGCTCCAGCGCCGATTCCGGCTCCGGTAGCCCGGATGGCGCGGGCGGGGCCGCCGCCGAGCACCCGTCGCTGCTGCGGGAGGCGGTCACCTCGCCCGGTGGGACGACCGTGGCCGCGCTGCGGCAGCTTGACCGCGGCGGGGTGCGGGCGGCCGTCCTCGACGCGGTCGAGGCGGCCTGGGCGCGGTCCCGGGAACTCGGCGCCTCCTAGCCCCGTCCCGCGCCGGCCGGGATCGGCGCCGGCCGGGATCCGCACCGGTCGTCTTGCCGGGGGGTTCCGGCGGGTAGGCTCGCTCGGAAAAACCTCGTCAACAGATCGGTCGGGTACGTGGGTTCCGTAATCAAGAAGCGTCGCAAGCGTATGGCCAAGAAGAAGCACCGCAAGCTGCTCAAGCGGACGCGAGTCCAGCGCCGTAACAAGAAGTAGCGGCGGCGGGCCGGCGGACGCCGGGGCGGCACGGATCAAGGGGCGCGGATCCCGGACGTGCCGCCGCGTCGTCGGCGGGTCCCTTCCGGCTGCCGCGGTTCCCGCTGTTTCGCACGGTTCCCGCTGTCAGGCCGTCGGTGCCGCTGTCAGGCCACCGTTCCGGCGGGCTGGGTAACAGACCTGTTTCACGCTGTGTGCTCGTTCGTGCTGTCCTGGTGACCGTATGGCAGGCTGGTCGCGCGGCCGGCAACGACGCCGTCCGGGCACAGGGGGTCACATGGGCAGCGCGTGGATCACATTCATGTCCGACTACGGGGTCGACGGCGCCTGCGTCGGCGTCTGTCACGGGATCATCGCGCGGCACGCGCCGGACGCCCGGGTCCTCGATCTGTGCCACTCCATCGCGCCGCAGGACATCGGCCAGGCGGCTGTGACGCTGGTCGGCGCGGTCAGCTACCTGCCGAAGGGGATCCACCTCGTCGTCGTCGAGCAGCTCGACGCCAGCGGCTACACCCGGGGTGTGGTGGCCCGGGCCGCGGACGGATCGACGTTCGTCGCGCCGGACAACGGCGTCGCCTCGCTGGGCTGGGAGGCCCTCGGCGGTGTCGAGGAGGCCTACGAGATCTCCAACCCGGACCTCTGGCTCCCGCTGCCCACCGCCGTCTTCCGCGGCCGGGACGTCTACGCCCCGGTCGTGGCACGGCTCGCGACGGGCCTGCCCCCGGCCGACGTCGGCCCCAGGATCGACCCCGGGGAGCTGGTCGTCGTGGAGCCACGGATGTGCCACGTGGACGACGACCACGTTCACGGCGAGGTCGTCTCGGTGGACCACTTCGGGAACCTCTCGCTGAACATGACCAGGGCCGAGCTCGAGGCCGCCGGCATCCTGCTCGGGGACAGGGTGGAGGTGCGGGCCGACGGACGGCTGCTCACCATGCCCTTCGCGCACACCTACGGCGAGGTCCCGCCCGGTGAGATCGCGCTGTGCGAGGACGCGCTGCGCCAGGTGATGATCGCGGTGAACTGCGGCCGGGCGGCCGAGGTGCTGCGCCTGCGTCGCGGGGACGCCGTCGTCGTCGCCCAGGTCCCCCGGGACGGCGTCCGGATCCCGGTGAGCGCGGCGCGCGGCCTCGTCTGACACGGCTGGCATTTGGGCGTTGTGCGGCGTCCGGCCGATGTTTTGTCGCTCTCCGTATCTGTGTGGCGGGATTGAGGTTACGCTACGCAGCGATAGGGGTGGTGCGCGGCGTACGATGACCGCGCGAGGCCAGCCGCTGGCCGAGTCGGTAGGTCCTGCCGGGGAGGCGACCATGAGGCCACGTCGCGTGCTTGTGACAGGGGTGTCGCGTCCGCTGGGCGCCGAGGTCGCGGCCGCGCTCGCGGCCGACCCCGAGATCGTCGACGTGGTCGGGGTCGACACCATCGCCCCGACGGCGGATCTCGGCCGAACCCAGTTCGTCCGGGTGGACATCCGCAACCCGCTGATCGCGAAGGTCATCTCCACCGCCGACATCGACACCGTCCTGCATCTGAGTGTGCTCGCCACGCCGCTCGGCGCCGGCGGGCGCACGGCGATGAAGGAGATCAACGTCATCGGGACGATGCAGCTCCTCGCCGCCTGCCAGAAGACCCCCGGGGTCAAGAAACTGGTGGTGAAGTCGACGACGTCGATCTACGGCTCGTCGCCGCGCGACCCCGCGCTGTTCACCGAGGAGATGGAACCGCGCGGCCTTCCCGGCGGCGGTTACGCCAAGGACGCCATCGAGGTCGAGGGGTACGTCCGAGGCTTCGGCCGGCGGCGCCCCGACATCGCCGTGACGGTGCTGCGCCTGGCGAACGTGCTCGGCCCCGGAGTGGACAGCGCGCTCGCGCGGTACCTCGACCTGCCGCTGGTCCCGACGGTCCTCGGCTTCGACCCGCGGATCCAGCTGCTGCACTCCGACGACGCGATCGCTGTGCTCCTGAAGGCCACCCGGGAGACCCACGCCGGCACGTTCAACGTGGCCGGGGACGGCGTGCTCCTGCTCTCGCAGGCGATCAGGCGGGCCGGGCGGCCGCCGTTGCCGGTGCCGTTCCCCGCGATCGGCTCGCTGGGCAACATCGCCCGCCGGCTGCGGCTGGTCGACTTCTCCTCCGAACAGCTCGGGTTTCTCGCGCACGGACGCGCGGTGGACACCACCAGGCTCAAAGAGGTGTTCGGATACGTTCCTCAGTACACGACCGTCGCGACGTTCGACAGCTTCGTCCAGGACCGCGGACTGCGGTTCACCATCGACCACGAGCTGGTCTCGCGGGCGGAGCACGGCCTGCAGGGCGTGCTCACCCGCCGCCGGCGGCTCGGCACGTCCTGATGGGCACGCGCGACGCCAGTTCGGGGAGAGGGGCCCACGTGCCGATGCCACCGGATGGCCGCGCCGGTCCCCCGGGAGCGGCCGGTGTTCTGAACGGCTCGAGCGGTCCGAACGGTGCTGGCCGTCCACGTGATGCCGGCGGCGCCGCCGAACGCCCGCGCGGTGCTGACGCCGTCGACGGTCCCGGCGGGGCCGCGGGTGCCGGCACCGGGGCGGGTCCCGGCGACGGGGCGGATCCCCGTGACGGGGCGGTCGGGTCGCCGGCCGAGCCGGTCTCGGACGCCGGTGAGCTGGAGCGGGTGCTCGCCGAACTGCTCGCGTTCCTGCGGCGCCGCATCACCGGGGACTACACGGTGGACGAGCACGGCTTCGACCCCGACCTGACCGAGCACATCGTGGCGCCGCTGCTGCGCCCGATCTACCGGAACTACTTCCGGGTCGAGACCCGGGGCCTGGAGAACATCCCGGACAAGGGCGGGGCGCTCGTCGTCTCGAACCACTCGGGGACGGTGCCCCTCGACGCGCTGATGACCGCGCTGGCGATCCTCGACCACCACCCGGCCCACCGTCACCTGCGGATGCTGGCCGCGGACCTGGTGTTCGCCCTGCCGTTCCTCGCCCCGCTGGCCCGCAAGACCGGCAACACCCTCGCCTGCCAGGCGGACGCCGAGCGTCTGCTGGGCGCGGGGCACCTGGTCGGGGTGTGGCCGGAGGGCTTCAAGGGCATCGGCAAGCCGTTCAGCGACCGTTACAAGCTTCAGCGGTTCGGCCGCGGCGGCTTCGTCTCCGCGGCGCTGCGCACCGGGGCGCCGATCGTCCCGTGCACGGTCGTGGGCGCCGAGGAGATCTACCCGATGGTCGGCAACGCCAGGACCCTGGCGCGGCTGCTGGGGCTGCCCTACCTGCCGATCACGCCGACCTTCCCGTGGCTGGGGCTGCTGGGGCTCGTCCCGCTGCCGAGCAAGTGGATCATCGAGTTCGGTGAGCCGGTGGACACCACCGAGTACACGCAGGCCGCGGCCGAGGACCCGATGCTCGTCTTCGAGCTCACCGACCGCATCCGCGAGACGATCCAGCACACGCTGTACGGCCTGTTGATGCAGCGCCGCTCGGTGTTCTTCTGATCGCCGCGGCCCGACGGGGACGCGGGAGCCGCGGAAGCCCCGCGGACCCCGTCGCCCTGAGAGTCAGGTGCCGCCGTAGCGGCGGCGCAGCGCCATGCCGGCCGCGACGCCGCCGCCGAGGGCACCGATGCCGGCGGCCGTCGGGATACCGACCTTCATGGCCTTGCGGGCCGTCCGGAAGTCCTTGATCAGCCAGCCGCGCTCCTTGGCGACGGCGCGCAGGTCCGGATCCGGGTTGATGGCCACCGGATGGCCGACGAGGGACAGCATCGGCAGGTCGTTCACCGAGTCGGAATAGGCCCAGCAGCGGGACAGGTCGAGGCCCTCCCGCTCGGCCAGCGCCTGCACGGCCGCGCCCTTGGCCGGCCCGTGCAGCGGCTCCCCGACGAGGTGGCCGGTGTACTTGCCGTCCGCCACCTCGCTGACGGTGCCCAGCGCGCCGGTGAGGCTCAGCCGCCGGGCGATGATCGAGGCCAGCTCCACCGGGGTGGCGGTGACCAGCCAGACCCGCTGCCCGGCGTCGAGGTGCTGCTGGGCCAGGGCGTGCGTGCCCGAGTAGATCTGCTGGGCCATCCGCTCGTCGTAGATCTCCTCGCCGTAGCGGACGATGTCCGTGACGCTGCGCCCGGCGACGAAGGCCAGGGCCGCCTCCCGGGCGTCCCGCATCCCGTTCGGGTCCTCCAGACCACGCAGCCGGTAGCTGACGTGCTGCCAGCCGAACTTCAGCAGGTCCCGGGAATCGAAGAAGTCCCGGGCGGCCAGCCCGCGGGCGAAGTAGAAGATGGACGCGCCGGCCATCATCGTGTTGTCGACGTCGAAGAAGGCGGCGGCGGACTCGTCCGGCGGGGCCTTGGCCACTTCCTCGGCGGCCACCTTCAGCGCGGCCGTCGCCGCCGCCTCCGCGGCCTCGCGGCCACCCAGGTGATCCTTGCGTCGTCGCACTCTCATGGTCATCTCCGTGCCGGTCCGGTCGCCGTCGCCGGTGGCCGACCGGCCCGGTCGTGGCCACGCCCGCCGACATCCGGAGCGAATCTGGTTGCCCGGCCGCGTCGAGTGCCGCGCCGTGTGGCCACCCTACGACCCGCGGCGCCGCGGGGACCGCATGGTGGGCCACCCGTGGCCATCCGGTGCGAACGACCGGTTACCGCGAGCGGCTGGTCGGTGCGCGTGGTTGGTCGGCGCGAGCGGCCGGTCGCCGTCTCAGTCGGTGCGGGCCATGGGCAGGTGCCGGGCCAGCGCCCGCACGGCCCGCAGCTGCAGCGCGCGCACCGCGCCCTCCTTCTTGTTCATCGCCCGCGCGGTCTCCCGGACGGACAGCCCCTCGAGGAACCGCAGGGTGACGCACTCTCGCTGCTCCGGCCCCAGTGTCCCCAGCGCGTCGAGCACCTCGCGGACGTCCAGCGCGGCCAGCACCGCGTCCTCCGGGCCGGGGACGGCGGCGCCCGCCCCCGGGCGGCCGTCGGCCGCCGCGAGCAGGTCGGCGGTCGGGAACTCCAGCCGGGCCCGGCCCGAGCGGGCGAGGTCCACGATGTGGTTGCGGGCGATGGTGACCAGCCAGGCCCCGATGTCGCGGCCCTGCCACTCGAAGGTCGAGATCCGGGTCAGCGCCCGCAGGAACGTCTCGGAGACCACGTCCTCGGCGACCGCGCGGTTGCCGCCGACGCGGTAGTAGGCGTAGCGGTAGATGAACTCGGCGTACCGGTCGTAGATGAGGCCGAAGGCCTCCCGCTCCCCGCGGGTCGCCCGGCCGACGAGGTCGGCCTCGCCGCGCGGGTCGGGCAGGCCCAGGCCATCCGCGGGACCGTCGGTGAAGGGGTGGACGTCCTCGGCACCCGGCCCCGCCGGTTCGACGCGGGTGGAGTGCGCGGTCGCCGTCCGGGCGGTGGCCATCGCGGCGCCCAGCAGCACCGGAAGCAGGCCGAGCAGCCCGGTCCGGTGAACCCGGGCGATCTCCGCGCGCAGCACGGCGATGCCGGCGGCCAAGGGATCGTCGGGGTGGGACGGCGCGGCGCGGGACGGCGCCGGGCGGGACGGCGCGGCCGCGAGAGCCCACCGCGTCGCCGGGGGAGTCCGGCGGGGCACCGCCGGGGGAGCCCACCGCCCCGCCGCCGGGGCGAAGGCCAGTCGCGCCGCGGCCGGAGCGAGGGCCCACCACGCCACCACCGGTGCCGCCGGCAGGGTGGCCGGTGCCGCGGGCAGGCGCATGCGGGCTCCCGAACATGGACGTCGCGGGCGGTCGCGATCTTCGCGGGCGAGGGTGGCGAGGCGGGTCGGGTCGGGTCGCTGCCGTGGATCTCGACCGACCTGCCGTCGTGGCGCGGTGACTTCTCGTGTTCTCCTGGTGGCGGGTGGTGTTTTGGTGCCGGCCGGCGGGCGGAGGATGGCCGGACAACGACTCCACCATAGTCGTCGAGTAGCTGGCTGTAGCTGTTTGCGTGGCGGTGGGGGCCGGGGGCCGTACCGCGGCCCGGGCCGCCGGCGACCGGCGGGGCGGCCCCCGAACGGCGGTATCCCTGTCATGACGGGCGACTATCGTCGCTGGGATGACCGAGGCCACCGTCGGAGAGTCCGGGCCCAACCGTGAACTGGGCCCCCAAGGGGCCACATCGACCCCCGCGCATGTCGCCGGTGACCACGTCGCCGGCGGTGCCAGTGCCGCCGGCGGTGCCAGTGCCGCCGGCGGTGCCAGTGCCGCCGGCGGTGCCAGTGCCGCCGGCGACGACGGCGCGGCGCCCGGCGTCCGGATCACCCTGCTCACCCGGGTGGGCTGCCACCTGTGTGACGACGCGCGCCGGGTGATCGAGCGGGTGAGCGCCGACATCGGGGCCGGCTGGCGGGAGCTCGACGTCGACGCCGACCCGCGCACGGCGGACACCTACGGCGACCGGGTGCCGGTGATCCTGGTCGACGGCCGGGAGCACGGCTACTGGCGGGTGGAGGAGCAGCGGCTGCGGCGTGCGCTCGCCGGCGACCGGTGGTCCTGGCTGACCGGCAGGTCCGGTGGCTCAGGGCGGGCCGGCCGGAGCCCTGCCTCGGGAACTTCGTGAATCCCTTCACGAAGTCGTAGACTCGACGGGTCCGCAGACGCGGTCGTCGGCCGTGGTGACCGCTGGGCCGGGCACGCCCGCTCGGCCCGGGCCGGCATCCCGGCCGGCTTCGGGGTCGGTGCCGGTACAGCCGCCGGGCCGCACTGTCGAGCAACGTCGGGAGCCGCGGATGGGTCAACCTCGGCGGGGTGCCGGGCGGGTGCCGGGGCGGTCTCCGGTGCCCGAGGCGACGGTGGCCAGGTTGCCCCTCTATCTCCGGGTGCTGACGGCACTCGGTGAGCGCGGCCTGCACACGGTGTCATCGGACACGCTCGCCGCGGCCGCCGGTGTGACGTCGGCCAAGGTCCGCAAGGACCTCTCCCAGCTCGGCTCGTACGGCACCCGCGGAGTCGGCTACGACGTGGGTGTGCTCCTCGAATGCATATCGGCCGAGCTCGGCCTGACCGAAGACCGCTCGGTCGTCCTCGTCGGCGTGGGTAACCTCGGGCATGCACTTGCCGGATATGGCGGCTTCCATGCCCGTGGGTTCCGTATCGCGGCGTTGGTGGACGCCGATCCGTCCAGGGTGGGTGAGCGGGTCGGTGAGGTCGTCGTTCGCCCGGTCGACGAGCTGGAGGCGGTCATCGAGGACTGCCAGGTGACCATCGGCGTGATCTCCACGCCGGCGGCCGCGGCGCAGAGCGTCTGCGACCGCCTCGTGGCAGCGGGCGTGACCAGCATCCTGAACTTCGCCCCCACGGTGCTTTCGGTGCCCGAGGGAGTGGATGTGCGTAAGGTCGACCTTGCCCTGGAGCTACAGATTCTCTCCTTTCACGAAGCGCGTAAACGTCCGTCGTCAGGCCGGGCCCCCGGCGCGGGGGGCGTGGTGGTCGGCGATCAGCCGGGGTCGGGCGGGTTCGTGGATGACGAGGCTGGTGAGGTCGTGCGGATGACCCGTCGGATGGTGCCACCGTCATCACGGGTGGCACCGTCACCCCTGGCACAGCCGGTGGCGCGGCAATCGCGGCCGGCGCAGGTGCCGGAGGTGCCGATGCCGGCCGCCACGCGCAGGGGTGAGGCGCAGTGAGCCTGCTCGCGGTGGGCCTGAACCACCGGACGGCCCCCACCTCGTTGCTGGAGCTCGCCGCGGTCTCCGCCGACGACGCGCCGAAGGTGCTGCACGACCTCGTCGCCGCGGATCATCTCAGCGAGGCGGTGCTGCTCTCCACCTGCAACCGCACCGAGATCTACGCCGAGGTGGAGACCTTCCACGGCGGCCTGGCCGACATCTCCGACCAGCTGAGCCGGGTGTGCGGGGTACCGCTGACCGATCTCGCCTCGCACCTGTACGTCCATCACGAGGCGCGCGCGGTCAGCCATCTCTTCTCGGTGGTCTGCGGCCTCGACTCGATGCTGGTCGGCGAGACGCAGATCCTCGGCCAGGTCCGCGCGGCGTTCCGGCTGGCCCAGGCCGCGGAGGTGACCAGCGGCACGCTCGCCAACCTGTTCCAGACCGCGCTGCGGGTCGGCAAGCGGGCCCACACCGAGACCTCCATCGACGCCGCGGGCGCCTCGATCGTCTCGGTCGGTGTCCGGATGGCCGCCTCCGACCTGCACGCCCGCCGGCCGGACGCCCTCGTCGAACCCGTGGCGGGCCCTGGTCGCGACCCGGGTGACGCTGTGGAGGCACTGCTGCGTCCCGAGCTGACGGCGCCGGTCGAGGTGGCCGGCCCCGCCCCGCTCGCCGGGGCCCGAGTGCTGATCATCGGGGCCGGCGCGGTCGGCTCACTGGCGGCCCAGACCGTGCGCCGGGCCGGCGCCGGTGACGTCGTCGTCGCGAACCGGACGGCGACCCGCGCGGCCCGGGTCGCCGACCTGCACGACGCCCGCGCGGTCGGGCTGGCCGAGATCGCGCACGAGATCGGCCGCGCGGATCTCGTGATCTCCTCGACCGGAGCCGCCGGGCTGGTCGTCGGCCACGACGCGGTGCGCGCCTCGCTGGCGGGCCGTGGTGCTCGGCCGCTGGTCTTCCTCGACCTCGCGCTGCCGCGCGACATCGACCCGGCGGTGCGCGAGCTCCCCGGGGTGACCCTGATCGACATCGAGGCCCTGCGGGTCGCCCTGGACGGGGCGCAGGTGGCCCACGACGTGGAGGCCGTGCGGGCGCTCGTGGCCACCGAGGTGGCCGGGTTCCTCGACCGGCGGCGCGCCGAGCGGGTCGCCCCGACCGTGGTGGCACTGCGGGCACACGCGGCGGCGGTGGTGCGCGACGAGCTGGACCGGCTGCGCACCCGCCTGCCCGACCTTGACAACCGTGAGTGGGACATGGTCTCCGGCACGGTGCGGCGAGTCGTCGACAAGCTGCTGCACGCGCCCACGGTGCGCGTCCAGCAGCTCGCCGAGGCGCCTGGCGGTGACTCCTACGCCGAGGCCCTGCGCGAGCTCTTCGACCTCCCGCGTGACGTGCCGGCCATCGTCTCCGCCCCTGACCTGGATCTGGTGGAGAGAACGTGACAGTGACCCGAGGGCCCGAGGCACGAGCAGACGCGACGCCGGCGACGCGGCCGCTGCGACTGGGCACCCGGCGTTCCGCGCTGGCGCGGGCCCAGTCCGAGCAAGTGGCCGAGACGCTGCGGAGCCGACTGAACCGGCCCGTGGAGCTCGTCCTGATCGTCACCGCGGGTGATCAGTCGCAGGCGGCGATCAGCCAGATCGGCGGAACGGGCGTGTTCGTCAGCGCGCTGCGCGACGCGCTGCTCGCCGGTGAGATCGACCTCGCCGTCCACTCACTCAAGGACCTGCCGACGGCCACCCCGGACGGGCTCGTCCTGGCCGCCGTCCCGCCGCGGGTCGACCCCCGGGACGTCCTCGTCTCGCCCAGCGGCCGGCGGCTGCGCGAGCTGGGCCCGGGTGCGCGGGTCGGTACGGGCTCGCCGCGGCGGGCCGCCCAGCTGCGCGCGCTCGGCTACGGCTTCGAGGTCGTCCCGATCCGCGGCAATGTCGACACCCGCATCAAGAAGGCCATCGACGGCGAGGTGGACGCGGTGGTGCTCGCGCATGCCGGCCTCGACCGCCTGGACCGCCTGGACGCGGTCACCGAGATCATCCCGTCCGAGGTGATGCTGCCCGCTCCCGGGCAGGGCGCGTTGGCGATCGAGTGCGTGCGCACCCGGACCGGCGGCGGATCAGCGGCCGGCTACGGATCGGTATCCGGCGGTGGACCAGTTCACGGCCAGGCCGGACCAGATACGGGCCAGGGCGTCGATGAGGGACTCGCCAAGCTGCTACGGTTTGTGCTCGACGACGCAACGTCCTCCGTCGCGGTCCGAGCCGAGCGCGCCTTCCTGGCGGGCATCGAGGCCGGTTGTACCGCTCCGGTGGGTGCTCTGGCCCACGTGCTTTCGGGTAGCGACGCACACATGGTCGCGGGCGGTGACGATGCGCCCGCCGTGGGTGAGATCAGCCTGCGGGCGGTGGTCGCCGCGCCGGACGGAAGCAGGTTCCTGCGGCGCGAGCTCACCGGTTCTGCCGTCGACCCGGAGGCGCTCGGGCAGCGCCTCGCGGACGAGCTGTTGTCCGCCGGAGCACACACGCTGATGGGAACAAGCTGAGCATGGCCACCCGACGTACGAAGAAGCCCGTGTCCCCGGTCGCGCTGGTGGGCGCCGGTCCCCGTGATCCGGGGCTGCTCACGGTCCTCGCCGTGGAGACCCTCGCCGCTGCCGACGTGGTGGTCGCCGACCCGGACGTACCGTCCGAAGTGGTCGAGTCCCTGTCCGCCGAGGTGCTGTGGATCGGCGACCTCGACGCCCCGAAGCCGGTGCGTGACGCGGAGGCCGCGACCGCCGCGGTCGTCACCCGGGCCCGGGCCGGGGAGAAGGTCGTCCGTCTTTACGCCTCGGACCCGTGGCTGACCCGGATCGGCGCGGCGGACGCGCAGTCGCTGGCCAAGGCCAAGATCCCCTACCGGGTGGTCCCCGGTATCTCGACCTCCGCCGCCGTCGCGACCTACGCCGGCGTCGCGCCGGGCAGCCCGGTCACCTTCGCCAGCACGTCGGGTGTCTTCTCGTCCTCGGGCTCGGTCGCCTCGGCCTCGCCGTTCGGCGTCGGCGACCCGGTCGGCCCGCTCAACCCGCCCCCCTTCGGGGCGTCCCGTCTCGGCGGCCGGTCGATGCCGAGCCTGGGCGGCGGCCCGCTGGGGGTGGGCGGCGGCTTCGGCGCGCCCCTCGGCCTGGGCACCCCCACCGGCTTCGGTGGTCTCGGTGTGTCCCTCACTCCGGGCGACGTCGACTGGGGCGCGCTCGCGCAGGCCCCCGGCACGCTGATCGTCACCGCCGGCCCCACCGAGATCGGCAAGGTCGCGACCGCGCTGGTCGAGCACGGCCGCCCCGGCGACACCCCCGTCGCGGTCACCGTCGACGGCACGACCACCGACCAGCGCACCGTCGCCTCGACCCTCGACCGGATCGAGGCCGACGTCGCGCCGATGCTCAACGCCACCGCGAACCCGCCGAACGAGGTCATCATCTCGGTCGGCCCGGTCGTCGCGACCCGGGCGAAGCTGTCCTGGTGGGAGACCCGCGCCCTGTTCGGCTGGACGGTGCTGGTGCCCCGGACGAAAGAGCAGGCGGCGATCCTCTCCGACTCGCTGCGCGCGCACGGCGCGAGCCCGTTGGAGGTGCCGACGATCGCCGTCGAGCCGCCGCGCACGGCGGCGCCGATGGAGCGCGCCATCACCGGGCTGGTCTCCGGCCGTTACCAGTGGGTCGCGTTCACCTCGGTGAACGCCGTCAAGGCGGTGCAGGAGAAGGTCGAGGAGCGCAGCCTGGACGCCCGTGCCTTCGCCGGGGTCAAGGTCGCCGCGATCGGCGAGGCCACCGCGGACGCGCTGCGCGCCTTCGGTATCCGCCCCGACCTGGTGCCCGCCGGCCAGCAGTCCAGCGAGGGCCTGCTCGAGGACTGGCCCGAGTTCGACGACTCGCTCGACCTGCTCGACCGGGTCCTCCTGCCGCGCGCCGACATCGCCACCGACACCCTCGTCGCCGGCGTGAAGGACCGCGGCTGGCAGGTGGACGACGTCACCGCCTACCGGACGGTGCGCGCCGCGCCGCCGCCCGCGCCGATCCGCGAGGCCCTCAAGGGCGGCCGGGTCGACGCCGTGGTCTTCACCTCCTCCTCCACGGTGCGCAACCTGGTCGGGATCGCCGGCAAGCCGCACGAGACCACGGTCATCGCGGTGATCGGCCCGGCGACGGCCGCGACCGCCCAGGAGCTCGGCCTGCGGGTCGACGTCCAGGCGGCCGAGGCGTCGATCCCGTCGCTCGTCGCCTCGCTGGCGGAGTTCGCCGCCGAGCACCGCGAGGAGCTCGGCAAGGTCGGCCCGCTGGCCGCCAGGCTGCCCAAGCCGCGCCGGGGTTCCCGGCGGTGAGTGCGGGGCCCGCGCGGTCGGCCGCCGGTTTCCCCGTGGCGCGCCCGCGGCGGCTGCGCCGCGGGACCGCGCTGCGCCGGATGGTGGCCGACGTCCGGCTGCACCCCGCCGATCTCATCCTGCCGATGTTCGTCCGGGAGGGCGTGACCGAGCCGGTCCCGATCTCCTCGATGCCCGGCGTCGTGCAGCACACCCGTTCCTCGCTGCGCAAGGCGGCGGCCGAGGCGGCCACGGCCGGCGTCGGCGGGATCATCCTGTTCGGCGTGCCCGAGCACAAGGACGCCCGCGGCTCGTCCGCCGACGACCCGGCCGGCATCGTCCAGCTCGCCCTCGCCGACCTGGTGTCCGAGGTCGGCGGCGACACGGTGATCATGGCCGACCTGTGCCTGGACGAGTACACCGACCACGGTCACTGCGGCCTGCTCACGGCCGCGGGCGAGGTGGACAACGACGCGACCCTGGTCCGCTACGGCGAGATCGCGCTGGCCCAGGCCGCCGCCGGGGTCGAGATGATCGCCCCCAGCGGCATGATGGACGGCCAGGTCGCGGCGATCCGCGCCGCGTTGGACGGCGGCGGCCACACCGACATCCCGATCATGGCCTACTCGGCGAAGTACGCCTCGGCGTTCTACGGGCCGTTCCGGGAGGCCGCCCTGTGCGCCCCCCAGTTCGGCGACCGGGCCGGCTACCAGCAGGATCCGGCTCGCTCGGCCGGCGAGGCGCTGCGCGAGGTGGCGCTGGACCTGGCCGAGGGCGCGGACGCCGTGATGGTCAAGCCCGCCCTGGCCTACCTGGACGTCCTGCGCGCGGTCGCCGACTCGGTGGACGTGCCGGTCGCCGCCTACCAGGTCTCCGGCGAGTTCGCGATGGTCGAGGCCGCCGCGGCCAACGGCTGGCTCGACCGCGACCGCGTCATCATGGAGACCCTCACCGCCATCCACCGCGCGGGCGCCGACATCATCCTCACCTACTGGGCGACCGAGATCGCGCAACGGCTGTCCTCCCACCGCTAGCCGCCAGTCCGGGCGAGACGACGCGTGGCGGGTGAGTGAGCCCGCGGGCTCACTCACCCGCCACGTCAGATCGGCGTCGAAGCCCGGGCCGCGGCCAGGGCCTTGGTCAGAGGCGGCCGGTCAGGGTGTAACCGGCCTCCTCGACGGCGGCCTGGATGGCGGCGTCGTCCAGCTCGCCGGTGCTCGTCACGGCGACCCGGCCACTGGGAGCGTCAGCGTCCACGGACGTGACCACCGGCAGCCGCGAGATCTCCTCGCTGACCGCCGCGGCGCAGTGCCCGCAGGTCATCCCGGTGACGCTGTAAGTGGTCACGATGCTGGTGACGGACATGGCGACGCCTCCTCGCGATGCTTTCGTCCGAGCGATTCCCGATACTCACCGAACCCTACGCTCATACCCTCCCCCCGTAGGGTTCACCGGCGCGTCGCCCGGCCCACAGGGGGAGACCGCGAGGTTCCAGGACGACGGGGACCGTCAGAGCGAGCGTTGGTAGGCGCGGAAGGCCCGGGTGGCCAGGGCGGTGGCGGTGAGGGCGGCGGCGGCCAGGGCGGCCACGCGCCAGCCGGCCAGTGCCCAGTTCGGGTCGGCCGTGATGCTCTCCCGGGCGGCGGAGACGGCCCAGTCCAGCGGGTTCGCCAGCGCGATCGGCCGGATCCAGCCGGGCAGCAGGTCGCGGGACATCATCGCCGTCGAGAGGAAGGTAAGCGGCAGCGCGAGGAAGTTGGTCGCCGCGACCAGTGACTCCTCCCGGCGGACGAGCAGTGCCAGCGCCATGGACAGCGCGGCGACCACGGTGCCGAGCGCGATCGCGACCAGGACCAGGACCAGGACCAGGAGTCCGACGGCACCGCCCCCGTAGTCGGTTCCCAGCGCCCAGCCGAGCAGCAGGATGATCACGGTCTGCGCGGTCGTCATCAGGGCCTGGTAGGCCAGACAGCCACCGATGATCGCCCAGCGGCTCGCCGGGGCGGCGAGGATGCGGTCCATGACCCCGCGCTCCATGTCGGTGATGAAGCCCATCCCGGCCCAGCCGGCGCTGAAGAACGCCGACATCATCACCACGCCCGGTGTCAGGTAGTCGAAGTAGGAGTCGTCGCCGAATCCGGGTATGTCCGCGATTCCGCGGAACAGCGACCCGAAGAGCGGCAGCCACACCACCGCCTGGACCAGGCTGATCGACAGGTAGGCCGGCTGGCGCAGCAGCGCGCGCACGTTGCGGAGGAAGAAGGCGGAGAGCTGCCCGCCCCCGGACACCCGGACCGGTCCGGCGCTCCCCGTCGCCGGGCCCGTCAGCACCGAGCTGTTCATCGGGCGTCCTCCCGCATGCGGCGCCCCACGTGACGCAGGTAGACGTCGTCCAGGGAGGGCCGGGCGATCGTCGCCGACGCCACCGCCAGCCCGGCGCCGTCCAGCGCCGCGATGATCGCCGGCAGGGCCGCGGCGCCGCCGGACACCCGGCTGCGGACCCGTCGGCCCTCGACGGCCACGTCCAGCACTCCGGGGACGGCGGAGAGGAGCTCGCTCACCCGGGTCGCCTGCTCGGCGCCCTCGGCACTCCCGGCGCTCCCGGCCGCCCGGCCGTCCGACGGGTCGCCCGGCGGGTGGGCGGCGAGCTCGAGGTCCACCGAGTCGCCGTGCAGCTCGCCGCGCAGCGCGTCGGGGCTGCCCTCGACGACCACACGCCCGCCCTCGACGATCGCGACCCTGGCGGCGAGGCGGTCGGCCTCCTCGAGGTAGTGCGTGGTCAGCAGGATGGTCAGCCCGTCGGCGGTGAGGTCGGCGATCTCCCGCCACATGGCCGACCGGGCCTGCGGGTCCAGGCCCGTCGTCGGCTCGTCGAGGAACAGCACGGCCGGTCGGTGGACGAGGCCGATGGCGACGTCCAGCCGGCGCAGCATCCCGCCGGAGTAGGTGCGGGCGAGCCGGTCGGCGGCCGGGCCGAGGTCGAAACGGTCGAGAAGCTCGTCGACCCGACGGGTCAGCCGGGGGCCGCCCAGCCCGTACAGGCGGCCCTGCAGCCCGAGGTTCTCCCGGCCGGTGGCGTCGAGGTCCGCGCCGGACTTCTGGGTGACCAGGCCGATCGACCTGCGTACCAGGCCGGGATCGCGCCGGACGTCGTGACCGGCGACGCTGGCCGTGCCCGAGTCCGCGCGGGACAGCGTGCTGAGGATCTTGACGGTGGTCGACTTGCCGGCCCCGTTCGGCCCGAGCAGGCCGAACACCGTTCCCGCCGGAACCGTGAACCCGATGCCGGCCAGGGCCGGGACGGGCCGGGACCCGCGTCCGCGGCCGGGGTAGGACTTGTGCAGGTCGGCGACGGTTATCGCCGCGGTCGGGCCGGTCGGGCCGGTCGGGCCCGCGGCCCCCCGGGGTGTCGCGCCCGCGGCGGGTACGGCGGTCGCGTCGGACGGTGCTGCCATTCGATGTCCCTGGTGGTGATGCCGCCCGGTCGGGCGGCGGGCCCAGGCCGGCCGGGTGATCCCGGTGCGGCCGCTGTCAGGGCGTGCGCCGACCGCGTCCGGCCCCTGTCCGGGGCCGGACGCGGTCGGCGCCGCCGTTCGGGGCGAGCGGAGCCGGCCTTGCCGCGTACCAGGGACGGTTATCGTCGACCTGGGAAGGTGTCCGGTACGCGCGGTGGAGACACCGCGAGGTCGGGCGCGCTCGCCGGGCGGGTCCCCGGCGCCGGTGTTGCCGCACCGGCGCCGGGGACCCGTCGTCACGTCGTCATCGTGACCCCCCGTCGGTGGCGTCGCCGCCGCCCTCGATCGCCGCGGGCTGGCCGGAGAGCGTCTCCATCTCGGCGAGCAGCGCCGGTGTCAGCTCGCCCCACCGGCCTCCGGCGATCTTCTTCTTCGCCGCGGTGACCAGCGCGTCCATCTCCTCCGGCCGGGTGGCGTCGACGTGGAAGACGTCCCAGAGCTCGATGCCGTCCAGCTCGCGGGTGGTGATCGAGGTGATGAGGGCGTCCACGAAGCGCAGCTCGGCGTCCCGCAGGGCGTCGACGTACTCGCCCTCCAGGCGGAAGATCCGGGGCAGGTTCTCGACCTTGGCCAGCCGCGCGGTGGCCTTCGCCGCCTCCGCCTCCTCGAGCAGGCGCTGCCGCCGCTCGCTCAGCATGCGGACGGCGTCGTCCACCGGCAGCACGGGAAGCAGCGAGAGGGCAGCCTCGAAGCGGGTGTACTCCTTGACGGGAGTGCTGACGAGCTCCGCCATCCAGTCGTCCAGCTCGACCTGCCCGGCGTCGGTGATCGCGTAGATCGTCCGCTCCGGGCGGCGGCCCTCACGCACCGTCCTGGTCGCGACGATGCAGCCGGCGCGCTCCAGGCTCTCGACGACCGTGTAGAGCGAGCCGAAGTTGAGCTTGATGCTGTCGGCCTTGCGCCGCTCGCGCAGCGTCGTCGAGATCTCGTACGGGTGCATCGGCCGCTCGTTCAGCAGGGCCAGGACGGCCAGGGCGAGCGGATTCGACATCCTGCGCCGGGCCATGGGTCCTCCGACATCCATCCGCGGCGGGCGTTTTCGGGCTGCTTGGTGCCGATTACTCGTCGCCGAGTATCAGGGTTCGGATGGCTGAAGGTCAACCTCCGTTCCCGGGGCGGTGGGGGAGTCGGGCCGGTGGCCCGTGTGGGGAAGGTCGCCTAGGACAACCGCGCCTATCGATCATCGGGGTGGTCGGCGGCACCCCGGGCCCGGTTCCGGCATTATCAGGACATTCACCGGGCCCGCAAGGTCCGCCGGGCGACCGCCGAGTGCGCGGCGGGGGCATACCATCGTCACTGGCGGCCAAGCAAGACCCGGGCCGGTGAACGCTCAGGGTCTGGTTCGTCCCCGGTGCTCAGGCACCGGGTCGGGACGAAAGTTGGTAACCGGGAGCCGCCGCCGGTGGGCGGCCGGGGCAGACCCCCGTCCGCCGGCGGCCTCGGTCGGTGCCGACCTTCCCGCGCCAGCCCGGTGCCGGGCGCGGTCCCGCGGCGAGACCTGCGAGGATCGGGGCATGGTGGTTCCGTCTACCGCACCCGCATCCGATGATCTCTTCCGGCGGGCCCAGCGGGTCGTCCCCGGCGGGGTGAACTCGCCGGTGCGTGCCTTCCGCGCCGTCGGGGGCACGCCCCGCTTCATGACCTCCGGGTCCGGCCCGCGGCTCGTCGACGCCGACGGCCGTACCTACGTGGACCTCGTGTGCTCCTGGGGTCCGATGATCCTGGGCCACGCCCATCCCGACGTGGTCCGGGCGATCACGGCGGCCGCCGCCCTGGGCACCAGCTTCGGCACCCCCACCCCCGGCGAGGTCGAGCTCGCGGAGCTCATCGTCGAGCGGGTGGCCCCGGTCGAGCAGGTACGCCTGGTGAACTCCGGCACCGAGGCGACGATGAGCGCGATCCGGCTGGCCCGGGGGTTCACCGGACGTCCCACGGTCGTCAAGTTCGCGGGCTGCTACCACGGGCACGTCGACGCGCTGCTCGCGTCGGCCGGCTCCGGGGTGGCGACCCTCGGCCTGCCCGACACCCCGGGCGTCACCGGCGCGGCGACCGCCGACACGATCGTCCTGCCCTACAACGACCTCGCCCTGGTCGAGGCGACCTTCGCCGAGCGCGGCGACACGATCGCGGCGGTCATCACCGAGTCGGTGGCGGCGAACATGGGGGTCGTCCCGCCGCTGCCCGGCTTCAACGCCGGCCTGCGCCGGCTGTGCGACGCCCACGGAGCCCTGCTGGTGTTCGACGAGGTGATGACCGGGTTCCGGGTCTCCCGCGCCGGCTGGTGGGGCCTGGAGGGCGCGGTGGAGGGCTGGGTGCCCGACCTGTTCACCTTCGGCAAGGTGATGGGCGGCGGCCTGCCGGCCGCGGCCTTCGGCGGCCGGGCGGACGTGATGGCCCGACTGGCCCCCGCCGGCCCCGTCTACCAGGCCGGCACCCTCTCCGGGAACCCGCTCGCGGTGGCCGCCGGGCTCGCCACGCTGCGCGCCTGCACCGACGAGGTCTACGCGACGGTCGACGCGCGCGCCGCCGACGTCGCCGGCATCGTCTCCACCGCCCTGAACGAGCAGGGCGTCCCGCACCTGCTGAACAGCGCGGGTTCGCTGTTCAGTGTGTTCTTCACCGACGCGACGGCGGTCATCGACTACGCCGGCGCGAAACGGCAGGCCAGCGAGCGCTACGCCGCCTTCTTCCACTCCATGCTCGACGCGGGGGTCTACCTGCCGCCGTCGGCTTTCGAGGCGTGGTTCGTCTCGGCGGCGCACGACGACGAGGCGGTCGAGCAGATCGCCGCCGCGGCACCGGCGGCCGCCCGGGCCGCCGCCGCGGTGGGCGCGCCGGTCGCGGTCGGCGGGGGAGCCGAGTGAGCGGGCACCGCACCACCGGGTCCCGCAGCACCGGGCCGGAGGTCACCACCGTGCACCTCGTCCGGCACGGCGAGGTGTTCAACCCGAGCAAGGTGCTCTACGGCCGGCTGCCCGGCTACCGGCTCTCCGAGACCGGCGAGCGGCAGGCCAAGGTCACCGCCGAGTACCTGGCCGGCTTCGACGTCGCCGCGGTGGTGGCGAGCCCGCTGGACCGGGCGCGGCAGACCGCCACCCCGATCGCCGAGGCGCACGGCGTGCCGTTGCAGGTCGACCCGCGGCTGATCGAGAGCCGCAACGCGTTCGAGGGCCGGACCTTCGAGGCGGGCCCGGCGGTGTTCCGCTATCCGGCGATGTGGAAGCTGCTGCGCAACCCGCTGACGCCGTCCTGGGGCGAGCCGTACACGGAGATCGCCGGGCGCATGCTCGGCAGTGTCGCCGAGTGGCGGGACGCCTATCGGGGCCGGCACGTCGTCCTGGTCAGCCATCAGCTTCCGGTGTGGATCGCCCGGCGCGCGCTGGAGGAGCAGCACCTGTGGCACCGTCCGGACCGGCGGCAGTGCGCGTTGGCGAGCGTCACCTCGGCCGTCTACGTGTCCGGGGAGCTCCTCCGGGTGGAGTACAGCGAGCCCAACGGGCCCACCGCCAACGCGCCCGGCTCCGTCGGCGCGTGAGGGCCGCCCCCGACCGCGCCGGATGATCCATCCTGCCCTGCGCCCGCTGCGGTGCCCCGTCTGCGTGGCGCCCCTGGCCGACCCGGCCGGGTCGGCGGGCCCGGCGGGCCCGGCAGGCGCTGTGCGGTGTGCCGCGGGGCACTCGTTCGACGTCGAGCGGTCCGGCTACCTGAACCTGCGCACGGGCCGGGCCCGCCGGGTGTCCGGCGACACGGCCGAGATGGTCCAGGCCCGGGTCGACTTCCTCGGGCGTGGCCACTACGCGCCGCTCACCGCCCGCCTGGTCCAGCTCGCCACCGCCCAGGCGGTGGAAGGGAATCCACCCGGCGCGCCCGAGGTCGTGCTGGAGATCGGCGCCGGCACCGCCCACCACCTCGCGGCCGTCGTCGACGCGGCGCCGCGACGGTTCGGGATCGCCGTGGACGTGTCGAAGTACGCGCTGCGCCGCGCGGCCCGCGCCCATCCGCGGATCGGCGCCGTGGCCTTCGACGTGGTCGACCGCTGGCCGCTGCCGGACGCGTCCGTCGACGTCCTGCTGGACGTCTTCGCGCCGCGCGACCTCGCCGAGATGCGCCGGCTGCTGCGGCCCGGGGGCACGCTGCTCCTGGTGACTCCCGGCGAGGGCCACCTGGCGGAGCTGCGGGAGCCGCTCGGGCTGGTCGGCGTCCAGCCCGGCAAGCGGGAACGGCTGGCGGACGAGCTGTCCGGCCGGTTCGACCGGCTCGCCGCGGAGACGCTGACCCGCACCCTCCGGCTCGGCGTGGACGAGGCCGTCGACGTGGCTCTCATGGGCCCCACCGGGCACCACACGGGCCGGCCCGAGCTGCACCGGCGCCTGGTCGCGGCGTGGCCCCCCGGCCGGGCCACGCTGGACGTCACCGCCTCCTTCGTCCTGCACCGCGCGACCGTCGGCCCCACGGCCGCCCAGCGGTAGAACGAAGATCACGGCCATCCCCGGCCGGCCGGGTCGAAGGTCCCGGGACGGATGTCCGGGGCCTGCGCGGCCAAGCCCTGACGCGTGCGGCACACGGGGCACCTACTCTGGAGGGCGTAGTTCTACGCTTGGTCGTAGAAGGTCGGCGGCGCCGAAGGGAGCGGGCTCATCCTGGGCTGGGAGCGGGACACTGGGCGGGGACGCCGCGTGATGGCCGTGGTCGCCGTCGCACTGCTGGTCGGCGGCGGGCTCGCGGCCTGCTCGGCGAACGCGAGCAAGGTCGACGCCACGGGCGGCGGGGGCTACGGATTCGTCCAACAGGCACCCGGGCAGGACTTCGTGCCCGCCGCGGACCGCCGGGAACCGCCGGCGATGGCGGGCAAGACGCTCGACGGGAGCCAGCTCGACCTCGCCGCGCTGCGTGGCAAGCCCGTCGTGGTGAACTTCTGGGCCTCTTGGTGTGCCCCTTGCCGGGCGGAGACCCCCGGTCTCGTCACACTCGCCGGCGAGAACCCGGCCGTCGCCTTCGTCGGGGTGAACGAGAAGGACAACGCCTCCAGCGCGAAGGCGTTCACCCGCGACTTCAAGGTCGGCTACCCGAGCGTCGTCGACCGGCTCGGCACGCTGGCCGCCGGCTGGCCGGTCGCCCCGGGCCTGCCGTCGACCTTCGTGCTCGACGCGAACGGCCGCATCGCCGCGCGCTTCACCGGCGGCGTGCTGCCGGCGGAGCTCACCACCGTGCTCGACCGGCTCCGGACGGAGGTCTGAGCTCCGGATGGGTGCCGTGGACGTCGTCACCGACGGCCCGCTGCTGCTGGCGGCGCCCGTAGCGGTCGCGGCCGGCCTGCTGTCCTTCCTGTCGCCGTGCGTGCTGCCGCTGGTCCCCGGCTACCTGTCCTTCATCACCGGCCTGTCCGGCGAGGATCTCCAGCGCCGTCCGGCGGCGGCACCCCTCGCCGCCACCGCCGACACCCCTGACACCGCCGAGCTCGCCGACACCGCGGAGCCCGCCGTGGTCGGGATGGCCGCCGCGGGTGGCCCAGCGCGGGCGTCCGGTGCGTCGGCCGTCGGCGGTGGGCCGGCGTCCGGCGGTGCCGTGGCGACCGGCGGCGCGGGGCCGTCCGCGCTGGCCCGACGGCTGGGTGAGCTGCGCAGAGTCGGCCGGGTGACCGCCGGCACCGGGCTGTTCGTGCTCGGCTTCAGCGCCGTGTTCGTGACGTACGGGGCGGCGTTCGGCGGTCTCGGCCAGTGGCTGAACGTGCACCAGGTCGGGCTCGGCCAGGTGCTCGGCGCGGTGACGATCGTGATGGGACTGGCCTTCGCCGGGGTGTTCTCCAGGATGTCCTGGGCCAACCGCGAGTGGCGTCTCCACCGGCTGCCCAACCCGGGGCTGCTCGGTGCCCCGGCGCTCGGCGTGATGTTCGGTCTCGGCTGGACGCCGTGCCTCGGCCCGACCCTGGCCGCCGTGCAGGGGCTCGCCACGCTGAGCGCGACGGCCGGGCGCGGCGCCTTCCTCTCCGCCATGTACTGCCTGGGACTCGGGCTGCCCTTCCTGGCCGTCGGTCTGGCCTTCCGCCGTGCCGTCGGTGCCCTGAGCGTCTTCCGCCGCCACGCCCGACTCCTCGCGCTGACCGGCGGCGCCCTGCTGGTGACAGTGGGCGTCCTGCAGCTCACCGGAGCCTGGGCCGACCTTGTCGCCGAGCTGCGCCCCTACGCGCCCGGATTCTCGGAGACGCCCCTGTGAGCACACGTCCCACCGCACCGTCCGGGCATGTCGACGGGCTGCGCCCGGACGACCCGGCGGTCCTCGAGGCCCCCGAGGCGTTCGATCCGCCGGCTCCGCGATCGGCGTCCCGCCGCGCTCCCGCCGCCCGCGGGGCCGTCCAGCCCACCCCGGAGGCGGATCACGCCGCGGGGGCGGGGACCGGCTCGGAGCCGAAGCCGCGAACCGCCTCGGAAGCCGGCCCGGGAACCGGCGCCGACGCGCGGCCGGACGGTTCCGCGGAACCGGCGCCGCCGCGGGCGGACGGCCCGCGGCCACGGGCCGCCTGGCTCGCGCTGCTGGTCCGGTCCTGGCGGCAGCTCACCAGCATGCGCACCGCGCTGGTGCTGCTCTTCCTGCTCGCGCTGGCCGCGGTGCCCGGCTCACTCATCCCGCAGCGCAACCTCAACCCGCTGAAGGTCGAGGAGTACTCCACCGACCACCCGACGCTCGCCCCCTGGCTGGACCGGCTCTCCTTCTTCCACGTCTTCGGCGCGCCCTGGTTCGCCGCGATCTACCTGCTGCTGTTCATCTCGCTGATCGGCTGCCTCTGGTCGCGGGTGCACTGGCACGCGCGGGCGCTGTTCACCGCCCCGCCGAAGGCCCCGGCCCGGCCGGGCCGGCTGCCCGGTGGCAGCACCTGGACGAGCCCGCTCGACGCCCCGGACGCCGTGGACCTGGCCCGGGGGGTGCTGCGCGGGCGGCGGTTCCGGGTGGCGCCCGCGCCTGGTGACGCCCGCCGTCCCGACGGCTCGCCGGACCACTCGGTCGCCGCGGAGAAGGGCTACCTGCGCGAGAGCGGCAACCTGGTGTTCCACCTGGCGCTCGTCGCGCTGCTCGCCGGGATGGGGCTGGGCTCCTGGTTCGGCTACCAGGGCACCGTCCTGGTCGTCACCGGCAACGGGTTCGCGAACACCCTGATCTCCTACGACCAGTACAGCGGCGGCGAGCTGGTGGACGCGGCCGGCCTGCCGCCGTTCTCGGTCAACCTCGACCAGTTCTCGGCGTCCTACCAGGACAACGGCCAGCCCGCGGACTTCCGGGCCGACGTCTCCTACCAGTCGGACATCGACGCGCCCGTGCGCACCGACACGATCCGGGTCAACCATCCGCTGCGGATCGGCAGCGCGAAGATCTACCTGATCGGCCACGGCTACGCGCCGCACTTCGTCCTGCGTGACTCCGCCGGCGCGGTCGTCTGGGAGAGCTACGTCCCCTGCACGCCCCGGGACGGCATGTTCACCTCGACCTGCACGGTGAAGATCCCCGACACCGGCCTGCCGCCGACGGGGGAGCGCCGGGAACCGCAGCAGCTCGCCTTCAGCGGGGTGTTCACCCCGACCACCGTGCTCGACCCGGGGCACGGCTACGTCTCCACCTATCCGGCGGCGCGGGCACCCGGGCTCACCCTCACCGGCTTCGTCGGGAACCTGCACCTCAACGAGGGCATCCCGCAGAACGTCTACGCCGTCGACACCCGGGACATGACCCAGTTCACGATGACCGGGCCGGCCGGGAAGGACCGGATCGCCCAGGTCGTCGCCCTGAGCAACCCCGCGCAGCGGACGCTGACCGGCCTGCCCGGCGGCATGTCGCTCGAGGTGGACGGCCTGCACGAGTTCGCCACGTTCCAGACCAAGTCAGACCCCTACAAGGGCCTGGTGCTGGGCGCGGCCGTCGTCATCGTCCTCGGCCTGGTCGCGAGCCTGCGGGTGCGCCGGCGCCGGGTGTGGGTGCGGGCCACCCCGGTGGACGGCGGCGGCAGCACGGTGGAGGTCGGCGGCCTCTCCAGGTCGGACGCGCAGGGCTTCGCCGCCGAGCTGGCCGCCCTCAGCGAGGAGATCCGGCTCGACACCACCCCGGACGACGACCCGTCCGCGGGCGACCCGCCCGCGGCCGGCGAGGCACCAGACGGGGAGAAGCCGGCCGCCGCCATGCCGGCCGACCCCGCCACCAGCACGACCATCAGCGCCACCAGCGAACGGGAGCCTTGATGCCGGTCAATGAAGGCATGGCCAATCTGTCCGACCTGCTGTTCGGGACGTCGGTCGCCGTCTACGCGGCCGGGATGCTCGGCTTCGCGGCCGAGTTCGCGTTCAGCCGGCTCGGCGCGACGTCCGGAAAGACGGACGTCGCCGCCGGCGGTCAGCTGGACGCCGCCGGCGCGGTCGGCGCGCGGACCGACCGGCAGGAGGTCCTGGTCGGCGCCGCGCCGTCCGCCGCCGAGGTCGGCGGGGGCGCCACGGGCCTGGCCGACGCCGCCGGAGGCGCCGCGGGCTCGGCCACCGCGGGTTCGGCCCCCCCGGACTCGGGCGCCGCGGCGGGCGGCGACGATGCCGCCGGCTCCGGGTTCGCGCCCTGGATCGGCCGGATCGCGGTGGTCCTGACGATCGTCGGCTGGGTGGCGCACGTCGGTTCGGCGGTCACCCGGGCGATCGCGGCGGGCCGTGTCCCCTGGGGCAACATGTACGAGTTCTCGTCCATGATCTGCCTGATCGCGGTGACGACGTTCCTGGTCCTGATGACCCGCCAGCAGATCCGCTGGCTCGGGGTCTTCGTGATGGTGCCGGTCGTGCTCTCCATGGGCTTCGCCGGCACGGTCCTCTACGTCGCCGCGGGGCCGCTCGTCCCGGCGCTCAACTCGTACTGGCTGCGGATCCACGTCGCCGGGGCGATCGTCGCCAGCGGTGTCTTCCTGGTGTCCGCGGTGACGACGGTCCTGTTCCTGCTGAAGGACCGCTGGGAGAACCGGCTGGCGGAGGTGGCCTCCGGCCGCGCCGAGGCGTCGCGCGCCATGCGCAGCCGGGGCGGGATCGTGATGCGCCTGCCGTCCTCGGCCACCCTCGACACGATCACCTACCGGGCGATCGCGTTCGCCTTCCCGATCTGGACCTTCGCCATCATCGCCGGGGCGATCTGGGCCGAGGCGGCCTGGGGCCGCTACTGGGGCTGGGACCCGAAGGAGACCTGGTCCTTCATCACCTGGGTGATCTACGCGGCGTACCTGCACGCCCGCGCGACAGCCGGGTGGCGGGGACGGCGCGCCGCGGCGGTCTCGCTGCTGGCCTTCAGCGCCCTGTTCGTCGACTACTACCTGGTGAACCTGGTGATCAGCGGCCTGCACTCGTACGCCGGGGTCTGAGACCCGGCCGGGGGAGGTCAGCCGCGGGCGGGGGTCGCCGCCCGCGGGGAGGTCAGCGGCGGGGAGGTCAGCCGCGGGCGGGGGGCTCGGGTTCGCCGCCGCGGATGCGGTCGGCGAGCTCGCGCAGGAACTCGGGGTCGTCGTCCGGGCCGACGGGGCGGACGGCCTGGCGGCGCATCCCTGTCCGGGAGGCCCCGGAACGGGTGCGGCCGCCAGCGGCGCGCTCGGTTCCCCACGGCCCGCGGCCGCCGAACGCCGGGTGGTCGGAGGCGGCGCGGCGCTCGTAGCCGTCATAGCCGTGGGCGACGCGCGGCCGCCCGAACAGGAACCAGCAGACCGATCCGAGGAAGAAAAACACGATCAACACGATCAGCCAGATCGGTTTGGGTACAACCTTGACCGCGTCCACTGGTGTGCCGATCACGTCAATGACCGAAAACACCCAGACACCTATGATCAGGAATGTCAGCGCGAGACCCAGCACCGGCCGACCGCTCCTCTCACTCGCTGTGAGCGGCGCGCCGACGCGCACCTGCCCCGGGCACGCCGATCGGCGTGCCCCTGTCGAAGACGCACCGGCTCCTCGCGGCCACCGGTGCTGGACTGTTCACTCTCGGCCACCCGGACCCGCTCTGTCGGATCCACGGCTTCCAGGATGAACGTCTCGTGTGTCCCTAGTGTGCCTCCCGGGCGGACGCGATGTCCCGGCGGTCCGCGAAGGCGCTGTTCACCGGTCGCGAATGTGACGCGCCAGACGCTTGGAGCGCCCTGGGACAGGGTACGACCAGCGGCCGTTCCCCGGCGCTGCAAAGATGGATGCCATGGCCTGGGCCGATCTCCGTGCGTTCCTCACTCACCTCGACCGCGGTGGGGACCTTCGCCGGGTGCGGGTTCCCGTCGACCCCCGCCTGGAGGTGACCGAGATCGTCACCCGGGTCGTCCGCGACCGGGGCCCGGCACTGCTGTTCGAGAAGCCCGTCGGTGCCGACATGCCGCTGGCGATCAACGTGTTCGGCACCGAGGCCCGGATGGCCGCGGCGCTCGGCGTCGAGCGCCTCGACGACATCGGCACCCGCATCGGCGAGCTGCTGCGCCCCGAGCTGCCGGTCGGCTTCGGTGGCCTGCGCGGCGCGCTCGGCAAGGCCGCGCAGCTCACCTCGCTGCCCCCGCGCAAGGTCCGCACCGCCCCCTGCCAGGACGTCGTCCTCAAGGGCTCGGACGTCGACCTGAACCTGCTGCCCGGTGTGCACGCCTGGCCACGCGACGGCGGGCCGTTCCTCAACCTGGGGCTGACCCACACGAAGCACCCCGAGACCGGGGCGCGCAACCTCGGCATGTACCGGCTGCAGCAGCACGACGCCCGCACCGTCGGCATGCACTGGCAGATCCACAAGGACTCCAACGCGCACCACGCCGTCGCCGAGCGGCGCGGCGAACGGCTGCCGGTCGCGATCGCGTTCGGCTGCGACCCCGCCGTCACCTACGCGTCCTCCGCCCCGCTGCCCGCCGAGATCGACGAGTACCTGTTCGCCGGGTTCCTGCGCCGCGAGCGGGTCGAGATGGTCGACTGCCTGACCGTCCCGCTCCAGGTGCCGGCGAACTCCCAGGTCGTGCTCGAGGGCTGGCTCGAACCCGGCGAACGGCTGCCCGAAGGCCCATTCGGAGACCACACCGGCTTCTACACGCCGATCGAGCCGTTCCCCGCGCTGCACGTCGACGTGATGACCATGCAGCGCGACCCGGTCTTCCAGAGCATCGTGGTCGGACGTCCACCGCAGGAGGACGGGCCGATGGGCAAGGCGACCGAGCGCATCTTCCTGCCGCTGATCCGGATGATGATCCCCGAGATCGTCGACTACGACCTGCCCGAGGCCGGGGTCTTCCACAACTGCGCGATCGTCTCGATCGAGAAGCGGTTCCCCAAGCACGCCCAGAAGGTGATGAACGCGGTCTGGGGCGCGGGCCTGCTCTCGCTGTCGAAGCTGATCGTCGTCGTCGACGCCGACTGTGACGTCCACGACTACCACGAGGTCGCCTGGCGGGCGTTCGGCAATGTGGACTACGCGCACGACCTGCTCACCACGGTGGGTCCGGTCGACCACCTGGACCACGCCTCCTACGAGCAGTTCTACGGCGGCAAGATCGGGGTCGACGCGACCCGCAAGCTGCCCACCGAGGGCTACCGGCGCGACGGAGGCTGGCCCGAGGAGATCGTCATGGACGAGGCCGTCCGGGACAGGGTGACGCGCCGGTGGAAGGAGTACGGCCTGTGAGCGACGCCGCCCTGGCCCCAGGCATGCCCGGCCGGGCCTCCGGTGGCCCGACGCACGGCCCGGTGCGCGCGTTCCTGCGGCTCGTCGTCATCGAGCACTCCGTCTTCGCGCTGCCGTTCGCCTACGTGGCGGCCCTCGCGGCCTGCTTCGCGGTCTCGCGGTCGGTGCACTGGCGTGACCTGGCGCTCGTCACGGTCGCGATGGTGGCGGCCCGCACGTTCGCGATGGCCACGAACCGGATCATCGACCGGGCCATCGACGCCCGCAACCCGCGTACCGCCGGCCGTGAGCTCGTCACCGGCGCGGTGTCCGTCCGCACGGCGGTCGTCGGCTCGATCGTCGCGCTCGCGGTGTTCCTCGGCTCGGCCGCGGCGCTGTCCTGGCTGTGCCTGGCCCTGGCCCCGGTCGCGGTCGCCCCGCTCATCGTCTACTCGTACGCGAAGCGGTTCACCGACTTCCCGCAGGCGGTCCTCGCGATCGCCCAGGCCGTGGCCCCGATCGGCGCCTGGATCGCGATCACCGGCGCGTGGTCGTGGTCGGCCGTCCTGCTCGGGCTCGCCGTCGGCACCTGGATCGGCGGCTTCGACCTGATCTACTCCTGCCTGGACGCCGAGGTCGACCGGCGGATCGGGGTGCGCTCCGTCCCGGCGCGGTTCGGTGTCCGGGCCGCGCTCGCCGCCTCGATCGTCACCCACGCCGTGACCTTCGCGCTCTTCGTAGTGTTCGGCCTGCTGGAGGACTTCGGCGCCTGGTGGTGGGCCGGCCTGGTGCTGACCGCGGCGGCCTTCTGCTACGAGCACGCGATCGTCTCGCCGACCGATCTCTCCCGGGTGACCCGGGCGTTCCTCACCACCAACGGCTTCGTCGGGATCGCCCTGTTCACCTTCGCGCTGGCCGACCTGGTCAGCCGCGGCCTGGCCGCCTGATCCGCGGGATGTCCGACGGCCCCGCGGCGGCGCCCGGCGGGTTGGCGCCCGACGGCCCCGCGGCGGCGGACGAGCCGCGGCGGCCCTGGGTCGTCGGGGTCAGCGGCGCGAGCGGAACGCCCTACGCGGCCGCCGTCCTGCGCGGCCTGCTGGCCGCCGGCCGGCCCGTCGACATCGTGGTCTCCCGCGCGGCCCGGCTCACCCTGCTCGACGAGACCGGCATCGGCTGGCGGGACGGCGCCTGGCGCGAACCGCTGACGAGCTGGCTGTGCACCCGGCTCGACGGGCGGCCCCGGCCCGACGCGGCCGAGGTGGCCGGCCGCGTCGACCTGCTGGTGGACGTCCACCCGCCCGACGACATGGGCGCGCGCCCGAGCAGCGGCTCCTACCCGACCCGCGGGATGATCGTGGTCCCGGCGAGCACCGCCTCGGTCGCCGGCATCGCCCTCGGCCTGTCCAAGGACCTGCTCCAGCGCGCGGCCGACGTCACCCTCAAGGAGGGCCGGCGCCTGGTCGTGGTCCCCCGGGAGATGCCCTACACCCGGGCCACGCTGCGCCACATGCTCGACCTGGACGCCGCCGGCGCCGTCGTGGCCGCGGCCAGCCCCGGCTTCTACGCCGGCGCCCGCGCCGCCGAGGACCTGGTGGACTTCGTCGCCGGCCGGGTCCTCGACGCCGCCGGCGTCCCCAACGCGCTGTTCCGCCGGTGGACGGGCGAGCTCGGCGGCGCCCGCGCCACCCCGGCGCGTACAACAGAGCTGGGGGACGGGCCTCGGCGCGCCCCGACCAGCGGATAAGGGATGGGCGGGGACGGCATGGCGAGGAAGAAGGCCGGACAGGCACGCGGCCACGACCCGGCGTCCCCGGGGCCCGCGAAGCCCGCGCGATCCGGGGCTCCGGCGGGTTCGGGGGCGCCGGCCGGGCCGGGGGCGCCTGCGGGCTCCGGGAGCCGGCGGCGGCCGGGGCGGGGACCCGAGGTCGCGCCGGATCTGCGCGTCCAGCTCCCGTACTTCCTGATCCGGCTGGCCGTGCTCGTGATCCTCAGTGTGGTCCTGATCGCCGTCGGAATCGCCCCGCTGCTCGGCATCCT
Source organism: Parafrankia discariae (assembly GCF_000373365.1). NCBI lineage: Bacteria > Bacillati > Actinomycetota > Actinomycetes > Frankiales > Frankiaceae > Parafrankia > Parafrankia discariae. Next base: position 181,701 of record NZ_KB891252.1, on the reverse strand, counting down.
CATCGGCTTCGCCGTGGCCGGGCTCCTCACCTGGCCGCTCGGGCGCATGCAACGGCGGGCCGCGCAGCGCTCCGTCGAGCGGGCCAGGGCCGATGGCGCCGCCGGGAAACCGCCGACGTCCTGAGCGGGCACCTGGCCGAGGCGAGATCGGCGGCCGCGGCCGGGCCCGGGGGCCGCCGCGGCCCGGTCCGCGGCGGGGATCACGGCACCGGTGGCGGACCGGGACGTCATGGACTGTCGGCCCGCGGAGCTACGCTGGATCGCATGGATGCCGGGCTAAAGCGCGAGATCGAAGCCAAGGTCCACGAAGGTGCCCGGCTCAGCCGGGCCGACGGTGAGGCCCTCTACGCGAGTGACGACCTCGCCTGGCTGGGCGGTCTCGCGCACGAGGTGCGAACTCGAAAAAACGGCGACCAGACCTTCTTCAACGTGAACCGGCACCTCAACCTGACGAACGTCTGCTCGGCCTCATGCGCCTACTGCTCGTTCCAGCGCAAGCCCGGCGAGTCGGACGCCTACACGATGCGCATCGAGGAGGCCGTCCGGCTGGCGAAGGAGATGGAGCCGGCCGGCATCACCGAGCTGCACATCGTCAACGGCCTGCACCCGACGCTGCCCTGGCGTTACTACCCGCGCTCGCTGCGCGAGCTGGGGAAGGCACTGCCCGGCGTCGCCCTCAAGGCGTTCACCGCCACCGAGATCCACTGGTTCGAGAAGATCAGCGGCCTGTCCGCGGACGAGATCCTGGACGAGCTCATCGACGCGGGCCTGGAGTCGTTGACGGGCGGCGGCGCCGAGATCTTCGACTGGGAGGTCCGGCAGAGGATCGTCGGTCACGAGACCCACTGGGAGGACTGGTCGCGGATCCACCGCCTCGCGCACTCCAAGGGTCTGCGCACGCCGTCCACGATGCTCTACGGCCATGTCGAGGAGCCGCGGCACCGGGTCGACCACGTGCTGCGCCTGCGCGAGCTGCAGGACGAGACAGGCGGCTTCGCGGTGTTCATCCCGCTGCGCTTCCAGCACGACTCGGTCGGGGATCCACGCAACCGCCTGATGAACCAGCCGATGGCGACCGGCGCGGAGGCTCTCAAGACGTTCGCGGTGTCGCGGCTGCTGTTCGACAACGTCGACCACGTCAAGTGCTTCTGGGTGATGCACGGGCTGACCACCGCCCAGCTGTCCCTGAACTTCGGCGCCGACGACCTCGACGGCTCGGTCGTCGAGTACAAGATCACTCACGACGCGGACGGCTTCGGAACCCCGAACACGATGACCCGGGACGATCTCCTTTCGGTGATCCGGGACGCGGGCTTCCGGCCGGTCGAGCGGGACACCCGCTATCGGGTCGTGCGCAGGTACGACGGCCCGGACACCACCCGGCGGGACAACCCCGTCCCGATCGACGCCTGACCCGGCGATGGCGTTCGAGGAGAGTTCGACCCGGTCGGGCGGCGAATCACGGCCCGACATCCCGGCCCCGGCCGGCGGTCCGGCCGCACCCGACAGCCCTGCCGTGGCTGAGACCCGCCCCGCCCGCCCCGCCCGCCCGCAGGGCGCGCCGGGGATGGGCTCCATTTTCGTGCTCGCCTTCCTGGTCATTCTGATTCCCGGGCTGGTCGCGTACAGCCTGCTGCGCTGGTGCGGCCTGGCGATCGGTCCGGCCGGTCTGCTCGGGCTGCTCGTGATCATCGTTGGGCTGGGGTTCTTTCCCGCGGTCCTGCAACGGCTCGGTTGGGTGCGCCGCCGTCGGGGGCGTCCCGCCAGAAACCGGAGAGCATGATGTCCGCTGACGACATGTCGCCGTCCGCCGGCGGCGGCCCCACCGGCAGGGGGGACGGCGGGATCATGGGCCTCAACCTCCGGTACTTCGCACTGCGCGCGGCGATGTTCGGCGCCGTCCTCGGGGTGCTGTTCCTGGCCGGGGTGGGGGGCGTGCTGGGGTTCGCGCTCGCGGCCGTGATCAGCGGCCTGCTCAGCTACCCGCTGGCGCTGCGCCAGCGTCGGGCCGTCCTGGACAACGTCGCGTCGCGGCGCGGCGGTCGGCCCTGGTGACCCCCCCGGGCGACTCGGCCGACCACCCACCGGACACGGAGCAGCCGGAACCGGCGGAACGGCTGGAACTGCCGGAACCGGCGGAGCGGCCGGGCCGGCCCAGGGTCGGCCACATCCAGTTCCTCAACTGCCTGCCGCTTTACTGGGGTCTGGTGCACTCCGGGGCGCTGCTCGACCTGGAGCTCACCAAGGACACCCCGGACCGGTTGAACGACGCGCTGGTCGCCGGTGATCTCGACATCGGCCCGATCAGTCTCGTCGAGTACCTCCGGCACGCCGAGGATCTCGCCGTCCTCCCGGACCTGGCCGTGGGCTCCGACGGGCCGGTCCTGTCGGTCGTCGCCACCAGCGCGGTCCCGCTCAGCGAGGTCCGTACCGTCGCGCTGGGCTCGACGTCCCGGACGAGTGTGCTGCTCGCGCGCATGCTGTTCGAGCAGCGGTGGGGGCTGCGCCCGCGGTACGTGACGATGCCGCCCGACATCCCGCTGATGCTGCGGGAGGCCGACCTCGCCGTCACGATCGGCGATGTGGCGCTGCGGGCTACCTACGACGCGGAGCGGGCCGGCCCGGGCCATCCGCTGCGGGTGTTCGACCTCGGTCGCGAGTGGCGCGAATGGACCGGCCTGCCGATGGTCTTCGCCGTCTGGGCCGCCCGGCGCTCGTTCGCCGCGGCCCATCCCGGTGTGGTCAAGGAGGTTCACGAGGCATTCCGGTCGAGCCTCGACGCGGCCCTGCTCGAAGTGGACGAGGTCGCCCGGCGGGCGGCGCGCTTCGAGGTGTTCGATCCCGCGACGCTGGCCCGCTACTTCACGACGCTCGACTTCCGGCTGGGAGCCCGCCAGCAGGCCGGAATCCTGGAGTTCGCCCGCCGCGCCGCGGCACGCGGTGACGCGCCACCGCTCGACGAGATCGTTTTCGCGTCGGTGTGATGCCAGCCCACGCCGCGCCCGCCACACCCGCCACACCCGCCGCGCCCGGTCACCCGCGGCGGGCGCGGCGGGCATGAATGCCCGGGTGGTGCGCCGATGCCGGGAAGCGACCCGGATATCCGGGTCGCCGGTGATCTGTTTGATCGGCGGGGCGTCGGGCCGCACCGGTGATCTATCCGCGGGGCCGCAGTGGTGACGTATTAGACAGGTGGCCGGAATGCCTGGGAGATACCTGTCGGGGGTGTGGCCCGCTGCGCGCTGGCAGTCGCGAAACGCGCGATCCGACTTTTGACGAGAGCGATCAGCCGGGGTGGTGTCGCCCGGCCACCCGGCGCGATCAGGATCTCATCCAGGTTCGGCTGCTGCGGTGCCGCGGCCGCGGCACCGCCGACGCCTGTCGCGGATAGTGACGGTGTCCCGTCGCTCTGCCGGTGGCTCCAGGTCGAACGCGGGTCGGCCGCGCCGCCCGAAGGTGCGACACCGCCGCCGCGCCCCCGGCCTTCCATGTACCCAGCGTGGTCGGTGGTGGATTCGAGCGGGTGGTCGATTCCGTCCTGGCCGTCCGCGGCGCCGGCACGGGCCGACCGGGTGCCGCTCCGGAGGTCGGAACCGGCGGTGCGTGTCGCCACCAGCCCCTGCTCCGCTCGGCGGCCGGCGAGCCCGCCCCGACCTGTTGTGGCCCCCGGCTCGGACTCCTCGGCGTGCCGGGCGGCCGCGTCGATGAGGCTGTTGACGGCGAGTGTCCAGGCGCGCAGGCCCTCGTGGCCGGTCAGCTCGGTGAACACCGCGGCCTCCAGGCAGCAGGTGCTGGCCTTCGCGAGCTCGTCCATGTCGAGCAGGGAGATGGCCAGCAGCCCGGCCAGGTGGCCCGCGATCATGAAGAGGCGGAACTGCTGGTGCGGCAGCATCGGGGTGCGCAGGAGCTGGTCGACGAAGGCCTGCTGGTCGAGGACCTGGGCGGTGACGTCGGCCGGGTCCAGCGCGTCGGCCGCCGCGATGAGGTCGGCGGCGAGCCGGTCGAGATAGTCGAGCTCGCGGTCGGAGCGCCGGTGGTCGAGGAGATCACCGATCCGCCGGCGGGACTCGATCTCCGCGTCGGGCTGGCGGCCGTGCCGCTCGGTGCGCTCGGCGATGGCGGCCTCGCGCAGGTCGACGAGCGCGCCCCCGGCCTCCAGGGCCGCGTCGACGGCGGCGAGGACCGGCCGCGCCGGTATGCCCCGGCTGGGCTGTTCCAGCTGGCTGATGTACTGGCGGCTGTAGCCGGTCCGCCCGGCGAGCTCGTCGCGGGACAGCCCGCGTTCACACCGGCGCCGCCGGATCTCCGTCGGGAGGATGTCCTCCGCGGTACTCGAACCCTGCCGGCCTCGGCTCCGTTGCCGCATCTGCGCCGATCCTTCCGCTGCCCGGGGCTCGGTGCTACGTGGCCGCTCGACGTCCCACCTTCCGCCGGATGGCCGGAGGTGGGACGTCGGGGCCGGCCACGTAGCACCGTCGGCCGCCTGCTCACCGTTATGGGGCGCCGGCGGCACCCCTCCCGCCTGGACGCGTGGCGCAGTCGGTCGACCGCTCTCACGTACCGCACGGATCTGGTGCCTGCCGTCGTGTGCCTGGTGGGTTTCCAAGGGTGTGGCCCGTTCGGGTCACGGATACGAGACATCACCTTGTGTGATCAGAATACTCCGGCTGGCGCAGGCGACGACTAGGGGCCAAAGGTCCCGGACACGGAGAGTTGTCGTCGATCTGTTGATGTGCGGTAGCTGCGTGGTACCACTTTTGATCACGGTCCGTGACCGAAGTCTGGGCCGCCCGATCGCTCGCGAGGGGGTGCGGGGTGGGTTCCGGCGCTCGCCGGTATGCGCTCGGCGACCGGTTCGATCCCCTCCGGCGCGGGCATCCTTTTTTCTCCCGGAATCAGCCGTTCGGCATTGTGAATCGATTGTGTCTTCGGTGTTTTTGATTGACGGATCGGAAATAAAGCCTGAAAAGCCCGCGCCCGCCGCCTGGTCGCGACAATTCGCCGCACCAGCCCGGGTATCCGCTCCGGGGGGCCCGTCCGGTGCTTCCGGGCGGGAGCGAACGGGTGAGGCACCCGGCGCGGTCGGGTCATACCGCGAAACCATCCCGAATGACGATGGGCACGACTCGCCCGTGGCGCGTACAAAAGACGAGTGATGGACTGCCGGCCGTCGACGGACGCTGAAGTCGGCGCCCCCGGAGTCGGCGCCCCCGGAGTCGGCGCCCCCGGAGTCGGCGCCCCCGGAGTCGGCGCCCCCGGAGTCGGCGCCCCCGGAGTCGGCGCCACAAGCGTCGGCGCCAACGGAGTCGGTCTCCCCGGGGCTGGCATCGCGGGTGCCGGCCTCCCTGGAGTCGGTGCGGGGCTTCCCGGAATCGGTACGGGCGTCGTCGAGACCGGGGTGGGTGTCCCCGAGGTCGAGGCGGCCGTGCGCGGCCGGTTCCGGGCCGGCCCGTTCCGTGTCGTCATCGCGGATGACGCCGACGGCCTGCGCGAGCTCCTCTGCCTCCTGTTCGACACCGAGCCGGACTTCATGGTGGTCGGCCGGGCGGCGAACGGGGCGGAGGCCGTCGAGGTCGTCACCCGGACCGCGCCCGACCTGGTCCTCCTGGACGTCGCGATGCCCGTGCTCGACGGCATCGGCGCCCTGCCGCACGTGCGGATGGCCGCGCCCGACGCGCGGGTGGTGATTTTCACCGGCTTCTCGGAGAACGCGCTGCGCGACGAGGTCATGGCGCTCGGCGCGGACGAGTTGATGGAGAAGGATCTGTCCACCGGCGCGCTGCTCGACCGGCTCCGGCAGATGTGCCGGCGCCCGCGCCTCGTCTGAACCCCCGAACGAACCTGGTGGTTCGCGCGTTGTGTCTGGACTGTGACCCGGATGGGGTGTGACGACACATCCACGACGTCGGGGCGTCATCTGTGGGAACATTGCTCTCGTGACTGCCCGGGTCCACCTGCTGGAGCCGTCGGTCGGGCGAACGGTCGCCCGTCACCGGCGCGCTGGCGCGTTCCCGCCGGCCGGGTCGTCACGGTCTGGGAACGACGTCAGCTGGCGCATGCCCGTTGCCCCCGCGGTGCCGTCGGCACCGTCGGCGCACCCCGGCTTCGGCCAGTCCGACCCGTACCGTCCAGCCGGGCCGCACCGTTCGTACGGTCCGTCCGGCGTTCGCGGCGCGCTCGCGTCGCGGCCGGGTGACGTCTGCCCCGTCGACCTCCGCCTGGTCGCACGTCTGCACGTCGACCTGTTGCGCGTCTCCAGCGCCGGCTGTCGCCGCTCCCGCTGAACTCCGCCCGCGCCGGCGTTCGACGCCGTCGTGGACCCTGCTCACCGAGAGATCTCATGACTTCTCCTGCTCGACCCCCGCGTGCCGCGCGCCCGCAAAGCCCGTCCCGACCCAAGGGACAGGGCCAATGGGCGCTGGGCTACTCCGAGCCGCTCAACCCCAACGAGCGGATGAAGAAGGACCAGGACGGCCTCGCCGTGCGCGAGCGCATCCTGAACCTCTACCCGCACACGGGGTTCGACGGGATCGACCCGCAGGATCTGCGCGGCCGGTTCCGCTGGTGGGGGCTCTACACCCAGCGGAAGCCGGGAATCAGCGGCGGGCGCACGGCCGTCCTCGAGCCCGAGGAGCTCGACGACCGCTACTTCATGCAGCGCATCCGCCTGGACGGCGGGCGGATGACCTCCGAACAGCTCCGGATCATCGCCGACATCTCCACCCGTTACGGGCGGGACGTCGCCGACGTGACCGACCGCCAGAACATCCAGCTGCACTGGATCCGCATCGAGGACGTCCCGGCCATCTGGGGGGCGCTCGAGGCGGCGGGGATGACCACCGAGGAGTCGTGCGGCGACACCCCGCGTGTCATCCTCGGCTGCCCGCTGGCGGGGGTGGACGCCGAGGAGGTCATCGACGCCACCGGCGTCATCGACCAGGTGGTGGAGCGGTTCGTCGGCGACACCACGCTGTCGAACCTGCCCCGTAAGTTCAAGAGCGCGATGTCGGGCTGCCCCGACCAGTGCACCCTGCACGAGATCAACGACATCGCCTTCGTCGGCGTCGTGCACCCCGAGCTCGGCCCCGGGTACGACCTGTGGGTCGGTGGCGGTCTGTCGACGAACCCGAAGCTCGGCGTGCGCCTGGGCACCTTCGTCACCCCGGAGCGGGTGCCCGAGGTGTGGCACGGCGTCATCCGGCTCTTCCGCGACTACGGCTACCGGCGGATGCGGACCAGGGCGCGGCTGAAGTTCCTCGTCGCCGACATGGGCGTCGAGTGGGTCCGCTCGACCCTGGAGAAGGAGTACCTGGACGCGGCGCTGCCGGACGGCCCGGCGCCGCTGCCGCCCCGCAACGAGGGCCGCGACCACATCGGCGTCCACCAGCAGCGCGACGGCCTGTTCGCGGTCGGCTTCGCGCCGCGTGCCGGCCGCCTGACCGGGACGACACTGACCGCCGTCGCGAACCTCGCCGACCGGTTCGGCCAGGGCCGGATCCGGGCGACCACCACCCAGAAGCTGGTGATCCTGGACGTCCCCGGCGAGGGCGTCGACGGGCTCGAGGCCGAGCTGGCCGCGCTCGACCTGGTCGTGCGGCCGAGCGTCTTCCGCCGCGGCACGATGGCCTGCACCGGCATCGAGTTCTGCAAGCTGGCGATCGTCGAGACCAAGGGCAACGCCCGCGACCTCATCGTCGAGCTGGAGCGCCGGCTGCCCGACTTCACCGAGCCCATCGGCATCAACATCAACGGCTGCCCGAACGCCTGCGCCCGGTTCCAGGTGGCCGACATCGGCCTGAAGGGCTCGCTCGTCCCGGACGCCAACGGCGAGATGGTCGAGGGGTTCCAGGTCCACCTCGGTGGCCACCTGGGTACCCGTTCCCGGCTCGGCCGGAAGTCCCGTGGTCTCAAGGTGACCGCCGACGGCCTGCTCGACTACGTCGTGGGCCTCCTGGAGACCTACCAGGAACACCGGTCCGACGGTGACACCTTCGCCGACTGGGCGGAGCACGCGGACGAGGCGCTGCTCACCGGGGCCGGGGCCGCCGCGGGTGGCTCCGCTTCGGGTGGCCCTGCCACGGCTGGCCCCGCCACGGCCGGCCCGGCCGAGGGCCAGACCAAGGGCGGCGCGACGTGAGCGCCCGCGCCGTCCCGTTCTACTGCCCCTACTGCGGTGACGAGGACCTCGTGCCCGAGCCCGCGCCGGGCGGGACGGGCGAGGGCCACGGGCACTGGTCGTGCCGGTCCTGCCGGCGCGCCTTCCGGCTCAGTCTCACTGCGCTGGCGACAGCCAGAACAGGTTCGGCGAACGGCACCGTCGTGGCGCCGTCGGACGTGGAGGAGAAGAACTGATGGATGCCGCGCTGAAGGCCCGCGCACTGCGGGCCGGCGACGAGCTCGAGGGCGCCCCGGCGGAGGAGATCCTCCAGTGGGCCGCCGACGAGTTCGGTACCGGTCTCGTCGTCGCGGCGTCCATGGCCGAGGCGGTCCTCGTCGACATGCTCGCGCGCATCCGCACGGACATCCCGGTGGTCTTCATCGACACCGGCTACCACTTCGCGGAGACCATCGGCACCCGGGACGCGGTCGCGCACACCTACTCGTTGCCGATCATCAGCGCCAGCCCGCAGCTCACCGTCGCCGGGCAGGACGCCGTGCACGGGCCGCGGCTCTACGAGAGCGACCCGGACCTGTGCTGCCGGATGCGCAAGATCGTCCCGCTGGACCGCGCGCTCGCTCCCTACCGGGCCTGGGCGGCCGGCTCGCGGCGGGTGGAGTCCGCCGGGCGCAAGAGCCTGCCGGTCGTCGGCTGGGACCAGCGCCGCGGCAAGGTCAAGATCCACCCCCTGGCCACCTGGACGGACGAGGACGTCGACCGGTACGTCCAGGAGCACAACGTGATCGTCAACCCGCTGCTCTCCGACGGCTACGAGTCGGTGGGCTGCTGGCCGTGCACGCAGCGCGGCGCCGGCCGCGCGGGTCGCTGGGCCGGCACGACCAAGACGGAATGCGGCATCCACTAGTTCGTCGCGGAGTTCGCGGTGCTCTCGGGGTTCGCGGCGTTCGGGGAGTTCGCGGTGCTCGCCGCCGGGAGCCGGGTGGCGCACAGTTCAGGGCAGGTGGTGAGGACCACGCTGTACCGTGCACGCCGTGGCAGTCGTGACACCTGGGCCGCAAGCCCGCGGATCCGGGTCGGATCCGGCACCTTCCCAGGTCAGCCGGCCCGGCGAGGTGTGGCTGGTGGGGGCCGGTCCGGGTGATCCCGGGTTGTTGACCGTCCGCGGGCGGGAACTTCTCGCCACCGCCGACGTCGTCGTCACCGACCGTTTGGCCGCGGCCGTCCTCCTCGACGTCGCCCGGCCGGACGCCCACGTCATCCACGTGGGCAAGAGCCCGACGACCTCGCGCAGCCAGGACGAGGTCAACGCGCTGCTGGTCGAGCACGCGCGGGCCGGTGCCCGGGTGGTGCGGCTCAAGGGCGGCGACCCGTTCCTGCTGGGCCGGGGCGGTGAGGAGGCCGAGGCCTGCGCCGCCGCCGGAGTCAGCTGCACCGTGGTCCCCGGCGTGACCTCCGCGATCGCCGTGCCCGCGTACGCCGGCATCCCCGTCACCCACCGCGGGGTCGCGCAGGACCTCGCGATCATCTCCGGTCACCTGCCGCCGGGGCACCCCGACTCGACGGTCGACTGGGCCGCGCTCGGCGCGTCCCGCGCCACGATCGTCGTGCTCATGGGGGTCGCCCGACTGGTCGACATCGTCGACGCGCTGCTGGCGGGTGGACGTCCGCCCGCGACCCCGGCCGCCGTCGTCGAGCGCGGCACGACCCCGGCGCAGCGGGTGCTCCGCACGACCCTGGACGCCCTCGTCGTCGACGCCGTCGCCTTCGGACTGCGCTCGCCGGCGGTACTGGTCGTCGGCGAGGTCGCCGCGCGCCGGGACGCGGCCGTCCCGATCCCGCCCGTGGCCGCGGCCACCGCCGCTCCGGGTGCCCGCGCCGGGTCGGGGTGGCCCGGGGCGGCCGGCGGCGCCCCGCTGGCGGGCATCCGCGTTCTCGTCCCGCGCACCAGGGCACGTCAGGGCCTGCTCGCCCGCAGGCTGCGCGAGCTCGGCGCCGAGGCCGTCGAGACGGTGGTCAGCCGGCTCCTCCCGACCGGCGACGCGACGCCGCTGCGCGAGGCGCTTCCGGGCGCGGACGGCCTGGTGCTGGCCGACTCCGACGAGGTCGCCGCGGTCGTCTCGCTGCTGCGGGGCGCGGGCACCGATGTGCGGGCGCTCACCGGACTGACACTCGTCGCGGCCTCCGCCTCGGCCGCCGCCGCGCTCGACGCGCTGGGGCTGGCCTGTGTGCGGTCCTCGGCTGAGGTCCAGGTCGCCTACACGGTGGTGACGGAGGTCCCGGTGCCCGGACTGCGGGTGGTGATCTGCGGGGCGGCGGCGCCGCCGGTGGGGATCCGTACGCTGCGCCGCGTGCCGCTGCTCGTCGACGCGCCCGCCGAGGCCGACCCGCGGATCGCCGAGGAACTGCGGCACGGTGACCTGGACGCCGTCACGCTCGCGTCGTCGACCGCGGCCCGCTGCCTGGTCGAGCTGTACGGGCCGTTGCCGGACGGTGTCCTGGTCGCGGCGATGGGCCGGCGCACCGCGCAGGCCTGCGAGGCTATGGGCCTGCGGGTGGACGCGGTCCCGTCCGAGCCGGGGATCTACCCGCTCGCGGCGGCCGTGGTCGACCTCGTGGCCAGCCGGCGAGCGCCGACGGCGTAGCCCGACGGGCCCCGGCGCCGGCAGACCCGGTCGGGGGCCTGCCGGCTGCCGAGCGGGCGACGGCGACGGCGACAGCGACGGATTCCCCCCGCGGCGGCGGGAGCGCGGGCAGGCGACCAGCCGTCGGATACGCGGGTCAGGAGTGCGCCGGCGCCGTGGCGGGGATGGTGGCGACCTGGTGCAGCGCGTCCTCGATACGGGCCTGCACGGCCCGCACGACCCCCGGGTGCAGCCCGAGTGGCCGGGTGACCGTCCAGCTCGTCCCCGGGTGGTCCGCCTGCGCCGCGGCCAGGGCATCCGGAATGTCGCGGCTCGTGTGGTTCCCGTCGAACAGGAAGAAGGGATGCGCCACGATCTCCGAACAGCCGGTGCGGACCAGCGCGGCGTAGCCCTCCGCTATGTCCGGCCGGGCGATCTCGAGGAAGGCCGGCTCCACCGCGTCCCAGGCAGCGGCCGGGCCGCCGCTGCCGCCCCCGCGCTCTCCGCCGCCCCCGCGCTCTCCGGGGTCTCCGAAGGCGCCGCCCCCGTGGTCTCCGTGGCCCCCGCGCTCCCTGCCGTTCCCGCCGGCCCCGCTGTCGGGGGCTGAGGTGGGGCTGTCGGTGCTGGCACCGGCCAGCGCGCGCGCGAGCTCAACGACCGTGGCGTTCGCCTCCGCCCGCCGCGAGCCGTGTCCAATCACCAGGAGACCGCGCATGCTCTCCAGTCTGCCGCCAGCGGCGGCTGGCAGGTGTCAGCGGCGGGCGTCGGGTGTCCGAGGCAGGTGCCGACGCCGACGCCAGGGTGGCTCGGTTCCCGATAGCTGACGGGGGAACCCGTTCTCGCTGGGCCCATCCACAGCGGTTGACCGGCGGCCCAGCCTCGGCTCGTCGGCCCCGCCCGACTCCGCCCGACTCCGCCCGGGCCCGGCAGCTCGGCCCACAGCCCTCCTTCTCGCCATTCAATTTCTTACTCGCCGATTCGGGGGTGAATGACGGCGGATTCCGATCTGAAAGGGCGAGAAGGAAAACAAAAGGCGAGCAGGCTGTCCGAGGTTGCGGGATTTATGTCCGATAAATGGCAGTCTGTTCTGGCTCCATGGTCGGGGATCGCACTGACCATCGAGGTCGGAGATCGTCGAGACGGCGACTGTCCGCTCCGGCTGCCCAGCCGCCGGCGGCTGGGCAGCCGGCGGCCCGGCTGTCCGGCGGCCCGACAGCCCGGCCTGCCCGACGGCCTGGTGGTGCGGTGGTTCGGCTGGCCCGGCGCTTTGGCTGTCCGGCATTTCGGCCTGCGGGGGATGCCGTCATGGCGGGCGGCCGTCGGAAGACGGACAGCGTACGGTCGTTCGGCGCCGGGCGGGTTACCGTCGCGGGCGACGGCCGCCCGGCGCTACCCGGACCGCCGGCCTGTCGCCGGCGCGGCCGAGGCGTGATGATGGGATGCCCGCGGGTTTCCGCGGGATCGACGGTGGCGGCATGTCGCGGTGGCGCCCGAGACGAGCGGGAGACCAGTGGCGGACCGATCGGCACGCCGAACGCGGGGTGCCCCCCTGCAGCCGGGCGATCCGACGTTGATCGGGCGCTACGAGGTCGTCGGCCGGCTGGGCGCCGGCGGTATGGGCACCGTGTTCCTGGCCCTCGACCAGAGCGGCCGGCACGTCGCGATCAAGGTTATCCGCTCGGATCTCGCGGCGGATCCGGAGTTCCGGGAGCGGTTCGCCGACGAGGTCGCCGCCGCTCGCCGGGTGGCCCCTTTCTGCACAGCCCAGGTTCTCGACGCCGATCCGCACGCCCGCCGTCCGTATCTGGTCACCGAGTTCATCGACGGTGCCCGGCTCGACGAGGTCGTCGCCGAGTCCGGGGCGTTGCCGCTGTCCACGCTGCAGGGGGTCGCCGTCGGGGTGGCCTCGGCGCTGACCGCGATCCACGGTGCCGGGATCGTGCACCGTGACCTCAAGCCCAGCAACGTGCTGCTGTCGTACTCCGGCCCCCGGGTGATCGACTTCGGGATCGCCCGGGCGCTTGACGCGGCGGGCGGGCGCACCCAGTCCGGGCTGGTCCTGGGCTCGGCCGGGTGGATGGCCCCGGAGCAGATGGAGGGCACGGCGCCGGTGGGCCCGGCGACCGACGTGTTCGCCTGGGGCCTGCTTGTCGCCTACGCCGCGGGCGGGAGCCACCCCTACGGTGACGGTACCTATCTCGAGATGTCGGAGCGCATCCTCACCGGCCAGCCCGATCTGCGGCCCGTCCCGGCGCAGCTGCGTGACATCGTCGCCGCCGCGCTGCGCCGCGACCAGCGGGTGCGGCCGTCCGCCGAGCAGATCCTGCTCAGCCTGCTCGGTGACCGCGGCCGGAGCGGCAACACGCGTGCGGTGGCCAGCGAGGTCCTCGACGGAACGTGGCCCCGCGGCCGGTCCGCCGCCGCGGCGGCGGCCGGTTACGCGGCCGGTGCCGGTGCCGGTGCCGGTGCCGGTGCGGGTGTCGGTGCCGGTGCCGCGGGTCTGGGCGGCCCGGGGGAGGCGTTCGGCCCGGGCGACGCCTTTGGCGCGGCGGGCGCCGCCGGAGCGGGCGGCGGGCCCGCGGCGACCCGCGTGGCGGGTGGGACGGCTGGTGCCGGCCAGAACCCCGGGCGTCCGGTGCCCACCCGCGTCGCCGGCCCCGCGGACGGCGGCAACCGCTGGTGGGAGGGCCCGCCGGCGTCGGCTTCCGGCCGGCCGGGCGACGCTGCCGGCCCGGGCGGGCTGCCAGGGGCCCGTCAGGCCTCCCGGCCGGCGCCGGGCGGGCCGCCGCAACCCGCCCGCCGCCGCCGGAAGGGTGGATTCGTCCAGTACGGAGATGAGCCTGAGGTCGCCCGACCGGACGGGCGGTACTCGGCTGGCGCGGCCGGCGGAGCTGGCGCGGCCGGCGCCGGTGTGGCCGGTGCGGGCGCGGCCGGTCCGCCGCGGGCCCAGGGCGGCGGCGCGTGGCCGGCGGGCGCCGGGCCGGCTCCCCGTGGATACGCCCCCGCCGCGCCGCCGCCCGCGCCTCGCCCGGCCCCGCGACCAGCCCCCCGGCCGGCACCCCCACCCGCTTCGGCGCCGTACTACGGCGACGTGCACCGGCCGGCGCCCCCCGCTCCGGCGCCGTACGCGCCGAGCCGCCGGCCGCGTCGGCGGTGGCGCCTACGAATCCCGTTCAAGAAGACGATCATTTTCGTGGCGCTCGTGCTGCTTCTGCTCTCGGCGGCCGACCAGATCGCCACGATGGTGGACGACCAGCGCCAGCGGCTCTGGGACCGGGTCGTCAGCACCTTCCGCGATGACATCGGCAACCAGATCGACGATCTGTGGGGCAAGACCGACAACCTGCGCGAGCAGGCCCCCGACCTGGGTGACCAGGTCTCCGACCTGCCCTCCCGGCTGCCCGGCGGGCTCGGGAACCAGAACGGCTGACCGTGCCGGCCGTGCCGGCCGCGCGTCCCGGTCGTCCGTCCCGGTCGCGCGTCCGCCGCCGGGCCCGTCCGGGCCGCGGGCCGCGGCCGTTCGGAGGTCGTCGGCATGAAACGGGCCTGACGCAGGTACACCGTCGTCATGGCGAACTTCAGCAGCAAGGTCCAGGAGATGCTCCGCAGCCCGAAGGCCCGCCAGATGGTCGACAAGGCACGGGCCGCGGCGAACAGGCCGGAGAACCGCGAGAAGATCCGTCAGCTGTCCAGCAAGATCACCAGTCGTGGCAAGAGTGGGGCGGGCGCCGGGCATGACGCCCGTCTCGGGCCGGACCTGCACTCCGACGCGCACCGTTCCGACGTGCACCGTTCCGATCTTGGCGACCTGAACGGCGCCGGGCATTCCGGCCCCGGAACGACCGGCACGGACGGACACGGCGCCGGGGCGGGTACCGGCTCCCGCGACAGCTCGGGATACGACCGGTTCTGAGCCGGCCCGGCTCCCGGGCGGGCGTCGTCGAGTCGACGCCTCCCCGGCCGGTGCCTCCCTGAGCCCGGTGCCTCCCTGAGCCCCGCGCCGTCCTGGTCCGGGCCGTCCGGCGGGGGTCTCAGGGGTGGGTTGTCCGGGTTCGGCCGCCTGCCGGCCGGGGCCCGCCCGGCGCAGGTCGTACGATCCTGGGGTGAGCCTTGTTGATGCCGACGGTGAGTCCCCGGCGGGCCGGGCCCGCGTTCCCGACACCGAGATCCGCGCGCTGCTCGACCGGGCGGCCGACGGCGGGCGGATCTCGCCGGAGGAGGCGTTGCTCCTCTACACGTCCGCCCCGCTGCACGACCTCGGGCACGCGGCCGACGTCGTGCGCCGCCGCCGGTACCCGGACGGCATCGCCACCTACATCATCGACCGGAACATCAACTACACCAACGTCTGCGTGACGGCCTGCCGGTTCTGTGCCTTCTACCGGTCGCCGAAGCACGCCGAGGGCTGGGTCCGCGACCTCGACGACATCGTCGCCAAGTGCGGCGAGGCGGTCGAGTTGGGCGCTACCCAGATCATGCTGCAGGGCGGGCACAACCCCGAGTTCGGGATCGAGTGGTACGAGCGGACGTTCGCCGGCATCAAGGCCGCCTACCCGCAGCTTGCCCTGCACTCGCTCGGCGCCAGCGAGGTCGTGCACATCGCGCGGACGTCCGACCTGGACTTCGCCGAGGTGATCACCCGGTTGCGTGACGCCGGTCTCGACAGCTTCGCCGGCGCGGGCGCGGAGATCCTCACCGAGCGTCCCCGGCACGCGATCGCCCCGCTCAAGGAGCCCGGCCACGTCTGGCTGTCGGTCATGGAGATCGCCCACGGCCTGGGCCTGGAGTCGACGGCGACGTTCATGATGGGCACCGGCGAGACCAACGCCGAGCGCATCGAGCACATGCGCATGATCCGGGACGTCCAGGACCGCACCGGCGGGTTCCGCTCGTTCATCCCGTGGACCTACCAGCCGGAGAACAACCACCTCGGCGGCCGGACGCAGGCGACGACCCTGGAGTACCTGCGGCTGGTGGCCGTCGCGCGGCTGTTCTTCGACAACGTGGCCCACCTGCAGGGCTCCTGGCTGACCACCGGCAAGGAGGTCGGTCAGCTCACCCTGCACATGGGTGCCGACGATCTCGGCTCGGTCATGCTGGAGGAGAACGTGGTGTCCTCCGCGGGGGCCCGGCACCGGACCAACCGGACCGAGCTCATCCACCTGATCCGGGCCGCCGACCGGATCCCGGCGCAGCGCGACACGCTGTACCGGCACCTCGTCGTGCACCGGGACCCGGCTCTCGACCCGGTCGACGACCGGGTGGCCTCGCACTTCTCCTCGACCGCGCTGCCGCTGGTGTCGACCTGAGCCACGAACCGGACACGGGTGGGCCGGCCGTCGCGGGCAGTGGGCCGAAGATCGAGCTGCACGTCCATCTCGAGGGGACAGTGCGGCCGGAGATGCTGCTCGCGATGGCACGGCGCAACGACGAGGCGCTGCCGGCCCGCACCGTCGAGGGCATAGCCGAGCTGTACCGGTTCCGCGACTTCGACCACTTCCTCAAGGTCTGGGTGCTCACGACGCAGGTCATGCGCACGGCCGAGGACTTCCGCGAGGTCGTCGTCGACTACGCGGGCCGGGCCGCCGCGCAGGGCGCCGTCTACCTCGAGGGCATCTTCTCGCCGTGGTTCCGGGTGCACCGGGGCGTGCCCTGGCAGGAGATCTTCATCGGTTACACCGAGGGCGCCGTCGAGGCCCGGGAGCGGTTCGGGGTCGAGGTGCGGCTCACCCCGGACATCGACCGGGTGCTGCCGCCCGAGGTCGCGATGGACGTCGTCGGCTGGGCCGCCCGGTTCACCGACCGCGGTGTCGTCGGGATCGGCCTGGGCGGGCCGGAGGTCGGCCATCCACCGGAGCCGTACGCGCCGGTCTTCGCCGCCGCCGCCGACGTCGGCCTGCCCGCCGTCCCGCACGCGGGGGAGACGGTCGGCGCCGAGTCGGTGCGCGGCGCGCTGCACGTGCTGGGGGCGCGCCGGATCCGGCACGGCCTGCGGGCTCTCGAGGAGCCCGGGCTCGTCGCCGAACTGGTCGAGCGGGGCGTCGTGCTGGACGTCTGCCCGACGTCGAACCTGCGGACGGGCGTCGTCACCGACCTGGCGGCGCACCCGCTGCCCGCGCTGGTCGCGGCCGGGCTGCGCTGCTCGCTGGCCACCGACGACCCGGCGATGTTCGGCACGGACCTCGAACGGGAGTACGCCGTCGCGGCGGGTCTCGGGGTGCCCCTCGCCGGGCTCTACGAGGCCGGGGTGGCCGGCGCGCTGTGCGACGACCGGACCCGCTCCCGGCTGTCGGCGCTCGGGGCGGGCGCGGACTGGGACGCCGCCCAGGCCGCGGCGCTCGCCGCCGCCCCCGCGGCGTTCGCCGACCTGGCGGGACCGGTGGCCATGACGAACGCGGAGGGATGAGCCGGTGAGCCGAGCGGGTCTGGACAAGAAACCCGACCAGGTGGCCGCGATGTTCGACCAGGTCGCCCGGCGGTACGACGTGACGAACACGGTGCTGTCGGCCGGGCTGGACCGCACCTGGCGGACCGCGACCGCACGGGCCCTGGCCCTGGCGCCGGGTCTGCGGGTCCTCGACCTCGCGGCCGGGACGGCGACGTCGTCCCGGGCCTTCGCCGCCGCCGGGGCCGAGGTGGTGGCCTGTGACTTCTCCCTGGGCATGCTGGCCGAGGCCCGGCGCCGGCTCGCCGACGCGACCACGCGCGCGGGGGCGGGTGCCGGGGCCGCGAGCGCCGGAGCGGGAACGGGTACCGGAGGCGGAAGGGGCGCCGCTGGTGAAGGCCGGGTGGTGTTGACGGCTGGTGACGGCCTGCGTCTGCCTTTCGCGGACGGCTCCTTCGACCGGGTCACGATCTCCTTCGGCCTGCGCAACGTGGCCGAGGTCGACGTCTGCCTCGCCGAGCTGCTACGGGTCACCCGGCCCGGCGGCGTGCTGGCGGTCTGCGAGTTCAGCCGTCCGGTGTGGCGGCCGGTGCGTACGGCCTACCTGGAGTACCTGATGCGGGCGCTGCCCGCGGTCGCCCGGGCGGTGAGCAGCAGCCCGGACTCGTACGTGTACCTGGCGGAGTCGATCCGGGCCTGGCCGGGGCAGGCCGCGCTGGCGGAGTCGATCCGCGCGGCCGGCTGGACGAGGGTGGGCTGGCGCAACCTCAGCGGCGGGATCGTCGCCGTCCACCGGGCGGTCCGTCCCGGCGGGGACGACTGAACCCCGGGTCACTCCGGGACGTGCGCATCCATCCAGGTCAGGGTGCGCGCCCAGGCGTCGCGGGCCGCGGCGTCGTCGTAGGAGTCGGGACGCTCGTCGTTGCAGAAGGAGTGGCCCACCCCCGGGTAGCGGACGATCTCGGTGTCGACGTCGGCGCGGGCGGCCGCCGCCCGCAGGTGCTCGACCTGCTCCGCCGGGATCGAGTGGTCGAGGTCCCCGTACAGCCCCAGCCAGGGGGTCTGCAGGCCGGCGGCGAGATCGAGCTGTGAGGGCTCGCGGAACCGCCCGTCCTCGATGCCGCCCCCGTAGAACGTGACGGCGGCGCCGAGCGGGCGCCGCACGGCCGCGTGGAAGGCGATGCCACCGCCCATGCCGAACCCGACGACGGCGCAGCGGTCGACCGCCGTCCCCGACTCCGCGAGCACCATCAGCCCGGAGTCCAGATCGTCGAGGATGTCGTCACCGGCCAGCCGGCCGCGCAGCGAGACCGCCGCCGCCGAGTCGGGGTAGTCGAAGACGGGGGAGCCCTGCCGGTGGTACAGGTCGGGGGCGACGGCCCGCCAGCCGGCGTCCGCGAACCTGCGGCAGATGTCGGTCACGTGGTCGGTGAGCCCGAACACCTCGTGCACGACGAGGACGCCACCGCGGGCGGTCCACCGGGGCTCCGCGATGACCGCGGGCGTCGGGCCGTCGGCGGTGGTGAGAACGACAGTTTCTGAGGTCATGGCCGCGTCGATCTCCGATGTCGGTGGGGCCTGTCGATCGGTGCCGGGCGGTCGGCGGGCTCCGGATCCGGTGGGGGCGCGTCGATCCTTGAGACGCGGGTCCGGTGGTGTCGGCCAACTTCTGTCAGCCAACTTTGCGGAACTACCCAGCTCGGCTGGTCATGTCACTTCCTGACCGGTGACGGTCGGCCCGATCGTGCGCCCGTCGGCCCGATCGTGCGGCTGTCGGCCCGGTCGGACGCCCGCCGGCCCGATCGGCGCGGGCCGGGCCCACGCCGCCGCCCGCGGTGTGGCCTCCTGTCGGGCCGTCGCGGCTCGCGCCGCACCGCCTGGCGGGTGTTGGCCCGGTCGAGGGACCACCGAGGTGCCTATCGTCGCGGTGCCGTGGCGCTGCGTTGCGGAGTACGGGAGAAGTTGACTCGTCTGCCCATCTCGAGGTCCTGGTTGGTGCCTTGGGCCTTGGCAGGGCCTACACTCGGCGTGGCGCTCGTGAAGAATTTCACGAGCGCGCAAGCGGGAGACGTGGGACACGGCCCTGATCGGCCGACTGGCGCGGGAATCCGGAGCGGCGCGTGACCAAGCGGATGACGGAACGAGACGGTACCCAGGTGGGTGACCGCCCCGACGCCGACGTCATCGTGGTCGGAGCCGGGCCGGGTGGCTCGGCCACCGCCTACCACCTCGCGCGCACCGGGCTCGACGTCCTCCTGCTGGAGAAGAGCACCTTCCCGCGGGAGAAGGTCTGCGGCGACGGGCTGACCCCGCGGGCCGTGCGCAGCCTTGTCGAGATGGGCATCGACACATCGGCCGAGGCCGGCTGGCTGCGTAACAAGGGGTTGCGCATCATCGGGGGCGGGGTGCGCCTCGAGCTGCCGTGGCCGGAGCTGGCGAGCTGGCCCGACTACGGCCTGGTCCGCCCGCGGGCGGACTTCGACGAGATGCTCGCCCGGCACGCGGTCAAGGCCGGTGCCCGGCTGGTGGAGGGCGCCTCCGTCACCGGGCCGGTGCGCGACGACCGGACGGGACGAGTGGTCGGCGTGACCGCCCGGGCCGGGGTCGACCGGGCCCCGGCCGAGTTCCGCGCCCCGGTCGTGGTCGCCGCCGACGGCAACAGCGCCCGGATCGCGCAGGCGCTGGGGATCCGGCGCCGGGAGGACCGCCCGCTGGGGGTGGCCGTGCGGCGCTACTACCGCAGCCCGCGCACGAACGACGACTTCCTCGAGTCCCACCTCGAGCTGTGGGAGGGCCCGCCGCGCGAGAGCCGGCTGCTGCCGGGCTACGGGTGGATCTTCGGCATGGGTGACGGCACCAGCAACGTGGGCCTGGGCATGCTGAACACCACCAGCGCCTTCCAGAACACCGACTACCGGGACCTGCTCCGCCGGTGGCTGAACGGCCTGCCGTCGGAGTTCGGGTACACCGAGGAGAACGCCACCGGCCCGGTCCGCGGCAGCGCGCTGCCTATGGCCTTCAACCGTGCCCCGCACTACCAGGACGGAGTGCTCCTCGTCGGCGACGCCGGCGGGATGGTGAACCCGTTCAACGGCGAGGGCATCGCGTACGCGATGGAATCGGGCCGGATCGCCGCCGAGACGATCGTCCTCGCGCTCGCCCGGCACTCCGGGCCGGCCCGGGAGCGGGCCCTCGGGCGATATCCGGAGATCCTGGCCCAGACATACGGGGGCTATTACACCCTGGGCCGTTTGTTCGTACAGCTCATCGGGAACCCGGCCGTGATGGCGCTGGGGACCAGGTACGGCCTGCCTCGGCCCACCCTGATGCGTTTCGTCCTGAAGGTCATGGCGAATCTGACCGACCCGCGGGGAGGTGACGCCACGGACCGACTGATCAACGCGCTGACCCGGCTGGCGCCCGCCGCCTGAGCCGCGTCTCCAGTTCGCCAGGCCGCCGGTCGGTACGCCGACGCGCGACCCGGCACGAGACGGCTCCCGATACTCGCGCGTGCCCCGAAACAGGACGCTCCGGGCTGTGTCGGACGTTCGAGGGAGATCCCTCCGTCGGTGCTGCGGAGGGGAACAATCCCGGTGCGACCGGGAAATCAGAGGTCGCGTAGGCTGCACCCGCGCTCGGCACCCGCGGGGGCAGGAGCACGAAGCACCGGTTGGCTCGGGAGGCCCGTTCGGCCCACACCCGGCGAACCGCCACCAAGACGTCCGCACCAAACTTTCGAAGGAGAGGAGTTCGGCATGCTCGACAGTTATGTGCCGATCCTCGTTCTGCTCGCGATCGCCATGCTGTTCGCGGTCGGCTCCGTGGCGGTGAGCGCGCTGGTCGGCCCGAAACGGTTCAACCGTGCCAAGGTCGACATCTACGAGTGCGGTATCGAACCCGAGCCGACACCGGCCGGGCCGCACCGGTTCCCGGTGAAGTACTACATCACCGCGATGCTCTTCATCGTCTTCGACATCGAGATCATCTTCCTGTTCCCGTGGGCCGTCACGTTCGACGGTCTCGCGGTCTTCGGTCTCGGCGCGATGGTGTCGTTCATGGCGACGATCTTCGTCGCCTACGCCTACATATGGCGCCGGGGGGGTCTGGAATGGGACTAGAAGAGAAGCTGCCCGGTGGAGTTCTGCTGACCACCGTCGAGAAGCTGGCCAACTGGTCGCGCAGGTCGTCGCTGTGGCCGGCGACCTTCGGCCTGGCCTGCTGTGCCATCGAGATGATGTCGACCGGCGCCGGCCGCTACGACCTCTCCCGCTTCGGGATGGAGGTCTTCCGGGCCAGCCCGCGCCAGGCCGACCTCATGATCGTGGCGGGCCGGGTGAGCCAGAAGATGGCCCCGGTGCTGCGCCAGATCTACGACCAGATGCCCGAGCCCAAATGGGTGCTGTCGATGGGCGTCTGCGCGAGCAGCGGCGGCATGTTCAACAACTACGCGATCGTGCAGGGCGTCGACCACATCGTGCCGGTGGACATGTACCTGCCGGGCTGCCCGCCGCGTCCCGAGATGCTCATGGACGCGATCATCAAGCTGCACGAGAAGATCCTCGCCGGCTCGGTGTCGGGCAAGGTCGAGCACACCAAGGCCGGCTCGTCGCCCTACCCGAAGCCGATCGAGGTGGCCACGGCGTGGTCCGGTCTGCCCGCCGGCGCGGTCGACACCCGCACGCTGTCGGTCAACGACCGCAAGCGGTTCAGCCTGCCTGAGGGCGCGCCCGTCCCGGCGGGGCGCGGTGCCGTCGAACCGGTGCTGGACGAGCGCCGCCCGGCGGCGATCGCGCCGCCGTCCGTCTTCGGCCGCGGCAAGCGGGTGCCCGTCGACGCCAAGCCGACCGACGAGTCCCGGGCCGACGGTCCCGGACCGAGCACGGAGACCCTGACCGATGACTGACCTGGTACCGGGCTCCGCCGGCGTTCCGGGCGGCCCCGGCGGCCGCCGCCGGGACGCCTTCGGCGCGCGCGGCAGCGGCGACACGTCGGGTTTCGGCGGCCTCGTGCCGCCGGTGGCCGTGCTGGCGTCGACGTCCCGGCCGTTCGGCGACGAGGCCGCCGACACCGTCTACGACACCCTCGAGCGGGTCTTCCCCGAGCTCGGTGACGCCGTCGAGCGGGTCGTCTTCGCCTACGGCGAGCTGACGATCCACGTGCGCCGCGAGCGGCTGCTCGACGTCGCGTGGACGCTGCGCGACGACCCGGGGCTGCGTTTCGAGCTGCTGTCGTCGCTGTCCGGGGTGGACTACCCCGACGACCTGACCGGCCGCCGCCTGCACTCCGTGGTGCACCTGACCTCGCTGACGCACCGGCGCCGGCTGCGCGTCGAGGTGTCCGTCGCGGACGGCGACGCGGTGCTGCCGAGCCTGACCCCGGTCTGGCCGACCGCGGACTGGCACGAGCGCGAGGCCTACGACCTGTTCGGCATCGTCTACGAGGGCCACCACGAGCTCACGCGGATCATGATGCCGGACGACTGGGTCGGCCACCCGCAGCGCAAGGACTACCCGCTCGGCGGCATCCCCGTCGAGTACAAGGGCGCGCAGATCCCGCCGCCCGAGACCCGCCGGAGCTACTCGTGACCGGGCACTGTCCGGTCGCCACCCGGGCGCGGGCCACGACGGGGTCACGCGTGACCGCCAGGCACCCCCGAGGCGACTTCCGAGGTTCGCTATGAGCACGCACACCGAGACGCCCGTCGACGGTCCGGCCGAGACCCTCACCGGCGCGCAGCCCTACGAGGCCGGGTTCACCGAGTCCTCGGCCGGCCGCGTCTACACCGTGACGGGCGGTGACTGGGAGCAGGTTCTCGGCACCGGTGAGGACGACGGCGAGCGGATCACCGTCAACATGGGCCCGCAGCACCCGTCCACCCACGGGGTGCTGCGGCTGGTGCTGGAGATCGAGGGCGAGACGGTCACCGAGACCCGCCTGGTCATCGGCTACCTGCACACCGGGATCGAGAAGAGCTGCGAGTACCGCACCTGGACGCAGGCGGTCACCTTCCTCACCCGCGCCGACTACCTCTCGCCGCTGTACAACGAGGCGGCGTACTGCCTGTCGGTGGAGAAGCTGCTCGGCATCACCGACGAGGTGCCGGAGCGGGCGACCGTCATCCGGGTGCTCGTCATGGAGCTGCAGCGGATCGCCTCGCACCTGGTGTGGCTGGCGACCGGCGGCATGGAGCTCGGCGCCACCACCGGCATGATCTTCGGGTTCCGGGAGCGCGAGAAGATCCTCGACCTGCTCGAGACGATCACCGGCCTGCGGATGAACCACGCCTACATCCGGCCCGGCGGCCTCGCGCAGGACATCCCGGACGAGGTGATCCCGGCGATCCGGGCGTTCCTCGACGACATGCCCAAGCGCATCCGCGAGTACCACGCGCTGCTGACCGGCCAGCCCATCTGGAAGGCGCGGATGGTCGACGTCAACTTCCTCGACGCCGCCGCCTGCCTCGCGCTGGGTACGACCGGGCCGGTGCTGCGCGCGGCCGGCCTGCCCTGGGACCTGCGCAAGACCATGCCGTACTGCGGCTACGAGACCTACGAGTTCGACGTCCCGACCGCCCTGGAGGGCGACTCCTACGCCCGGTACCTGGTGCGGCTGGAGGAGATGGGCGAGTCCCTCAAGATCATCGAGCAGTGCCTGGACCGGCTGCGCCCCGGCCCGGTCATGGTCGCCGACAAGAAGATCGCCTGGCCGTCGCAGCTGGCCATCGGCTCGGACGGCATGGGTAACTCGCTCGAGCACATCCGCAAGATCATGGGGACCTCGATGGAGGCCCTGATCCACCACTTCAAGCTCGTCACCGAGGGTTTCCGGGTGCCCGCCGGCCAGGTGTACACGCAGATCGAGTCGCCGCGCGGCGAGCTCGGCTACCACGTCGTCAGCGACGGCGGCACCAAGCCGTTCCGCGTCCACGTGCGCGACCCAAGCTTCGTGAACCTGCAGGCCGTGCCCGCGCTGACGGAGGGCGGGCAGGTGGCCGACGTCATCGTCGGCGTCGCCTCCGTCGACCCGGTGCTCGGGGGAGTTGATCGCTGATGCCACTGACCGAACAGACCCGCGCCGCGGCCCGTGAGATCGTCGCGCGCTACCCCGAGGGACGTTCCCGCTCGGCGCTGCTGCCGATGCTGCACCTGGTGCAGTCCGAGCAGGGCGCAGTCACCGCGGAGGGCGTGGAGTTCTGCGCCGAGGAGCTCGGCATCACCCACGCCGAGGTCAGCGCGGTCGCCACGTTCTACACGATGTACAAGCGCCGCCCGGTCGGCGACTGGCTGGTCTCCGTCTGCACGAACCTCTCCTGCCTGCTGCGCGGCGGCGAGGAGGTCTACGAGCGGCTGTCGAAGAACCTCGGCGTCGGGCACGACCAGACCACCGAGGACGGCACGATCACGCTGGAGCACGCCGAGTGCCTGGCGGCCTGCGACTACGCGCCGGTCATGACCGTGAACTACGAGTTCTACGACCAGGTCAACCCGGACTCGGCCGAGGAGATCGTCGACGCCCTGCGGCGCGGCGAGCGCCCGGCCCCGACCCGCGGCGGCCCGCTGTGCACCTTCGGCGAGTCCTCCTTCCAGCTCGCCGGGTTCGAGGACCCGCGGCCGGAGGGCATCGCCGGGCCGGGGGTCGGGACCCCGTCCCTGGCCGGAGTCCTGCTCGCCGAGGCCGCCGGCTGGAAGGCGGAGGACGGCGTGGCCGGTGCCCCGCCGCTGACCCCGCTGCCCTCGAACGCGCCGCCCTCGGCCGATTCGGCCCCGGTGGCCCCGGCGGCGCCGGCGTCGAGCAGCCCCGCATCGTCGAGTGCCGCCGCCCCGGCGAGCCCGGCGCCCGCGCCGGGGACGCCCGGCGTCCCGCAGACGAAGGTGAACTGACCATGCCTGTCACCCCGGTCCTCACCCGGCGCTGGACGGCGCCCGAGTCGTGGACGCTGGCGACCTACGAACGCCTCGACGGCTACCAGGGCCTGCGCCGGGCGCTGGCGCAGGGCCCGGACGACCTGATCAAACTGGTCAAGGACTCCGGCCTGCGCGGCCGCGGCGGCGCGGGCTTCCCCACCGGCATGAAGTGGGGCTTCATCCCGCAGGGCGACGGCAAGCCGCACTACCTCGTCATCAACGCCGACGAGGGCGAGCCGGGCACCTGCAAGGACGCCCCGCTGATGAAGGCGGACCCGCACTCGCTGATCGAGGGCATCGTGATCGCCGCCTACGCGGTGCGCGCGAACCGGGCCTTCATCTACCTGCGCGGCGAGCTCATCCACGCCGGACGGCGGCTGCGCGCCGCCGTCGCCGAGGCGTACCGGGCCGGCTACCTGGGCCGGGACATCCTCGGCAGCGGGTTCGACCTCGACCTGGTGGTGCACTCCGGCGCCGGCGCGTACATCTGCGGCGAGGAGACGGCGCTGCTGGACTCGCTGGAGGGCCGGCGCGGCCAGCCGCGGCTGCGCCCGCCGTTCCCGGCGACCCACGGCCTGTACGCGTCTCCCACGGTCGTGAACAACGTCGAGACGATCGCCACGGTTCCCTTCATCGTGAACTACGGCGTCGACTGGTTCCGGTCGATGGGCCGCGAGCGCGCCCCGGGCCCGAAGATCTACAGCCTCTCCGGCCACGTCACCCACCCCGGCCAGTACGAGGCCCCGATGGGCACGACGCTGCGCGAGCTGCTCGACATGGCCGGCGGTGTCCTCGGTGGCCGCAAGCTCAAGGCGTGGACCCCCGGCGGCTCGTCGACGCCGCTGCTGACCGCCGACCACCTGGACGTCCCGCTGGACTTCGAGGGCGTGCAGGAGGCCGGCTCGCTGCTCGGCACGGCCGCTCTCATGATCATGGACGACTCGGTCGACATGCTCAAGATCGTCCGGCGGCTCACCCAGTTCTACGCGCACGAGTCGTGCGGCAAGTGCACCCCGTGCCGGGAGGGCACCACCTGGATGGTGCAGATCCTGTCCCGGATGGAGCGCGGCCAGGGCGACCCCGACGACGTCGACACCCTCATCGACGCCTGCGACAACATCTTCGGACGCGCCTTCTGCGCGCTCGCGGACGGCGCCACCTCGCCGGTCGTCTCCGGGATCAAGTTCTTCCGGAACGAATTCCTCCCGATCACCCCGGTGGGGCCGTCGGGTTCCACCACGTCGGTAGCCGGCTCGGCGAACGGCGCGGCCGCGGGTGGCGCGGCCGCGGGCACGCCGGGCGCCTACGCGGGAGCGCACTGAGATCATGACCGTCGCCCCAGAGAAGCCGGCCGCGCCGGCCGCACCCGACCAGGTCACCCTGACCGTGGACGGGCTAGAGGTGAGCGTGCCCAAGGGCACCCTCATCATCCGGGCCGCGGAGCTGTTGGGAATCGAGATCCCACGGTTCTGCGACCATCCCCTGCTGGACCCGGTCGGCGCCTGCCGGCAGTGCATCGTCGAGGTCGAGGGCCAGCGCAAGCCGGTCGCGTCCTGCACGACCACGGTCGCCGCCGACATGGTGGTCAAGACCCAGGTCAGCTCGCCGGTGGCGAAGAAGGCCCAGGCCGGGACACTGGAGTTCCTGCTCCTCAACCACCCGCTCGACTGCCCGATCTGCGACAAGGGCGGCGAGTGCCCGCTGCAGAACCAGTCGATGGCCAACGGCTCGGCCACCTCCCGCTTCAAGGAGACGAAGCGGGCCTACCCGAAGCCGCTGGCGATCTCCAGCCAGATTCTGCTGGACCGCGAGCGCTGCGTGCTGTGCGCGCGCTGCACCCGGTTCTCCGCGCAGATCGCCGGGGACCCGTTCATCGAGCTGTTCGAGCGGGGCGCGGCCGAGCAGGTCGCCGTCAGCGACGGCCAGCCGTTCTCGTCCTACTTCTCCGGCAACACGGTGCAGATCTGCCCGGTGGGCGCGCTGACCAGCGCCGCCTACCGGTTCCGGGCCCGGCCGTTCGACCTGGTGTCGACGCCGACGTCCTGTGAGCACTGCGCCGCCGGCTGCTCGCTGCGCACCGACCACCGCCGCGGCAAGGTGATGCGCCGCCTCGCCGCCGAGGACCCGGTGGTCAACGAGGAGTGGAACTGCGACAAGGGCCGGTTCGCGTTCAACTACGCGCGCCAGTCCGACCGCCTCACCACCCCGCTGATCCGCGACGACAGCACCGGCGAGCTGGTCGAGGCCAGCTGGTCGGAGGCACTGGAGTACGCCGCCCGCGGCCTGGCCGAGTGCCGGGACCGCAACGGCGTCGGCGTGCTCGCCGGCGGCCGGCTGACCCGCGAGGACGCCTACGCCTACGCCAAGTTCGCCCGGCTCGCCCTGGGCACCAACGACGTGGACTTCCGCGCCCGCCCGCACTCCGCCGAGGAGGAGGCCTTCCTCGGTAGCGCCGTCGCCGGCACCGGCATCGGGGTCACCTACGCCGACCTCGAGACCGCGCCCGTCGTCCTGCTCGTCTCCTTCGAGCCGGAGGAGGAGTCGCCCATCGTCTTCCTGCGGCTGCGCAAGGCGGCGAGCAAGCACGGCACCGCCGTGCACGCGCTGGCTCCGCTGATCACCCGCGGCCTGAGCAAGATGGCCGGCACGCTGATCCCGGTCGTCCCCGGCGGCGAGGCCGCCGCGCTGGACGAGCTGGCCACCGGCGCCTCGGCCACCACCGAGGCGCTGCGGGCGCCCGGAGCGGTGATCCTGGTCGGCTCGCGGGCCGCCGAGTCACCCGGCGCGCTGTCCGCGGCGCTGCGCCTCGCCGAGTCCACCGGTGCCGCGCTGGCCTGGGTGCCGCGCCGCGCCGGTGAGCGCGGCGCGGTCTCCGCCGGCCTGCTCCCGTCGCTGCTGCCGGGCGGTCGCCCGGTCGCGGACGTCGGCGCGCGGGCCGAGGTGGAGTCCTTCTGGGGCGCCCGCCTGCTGGGCGCGCCCGGCCGTGACACCGACGGCATCCTGGCCGCCGCCGCGGCGGGCCGGCTAGACGCGGTCGTCGTCGCCGGTGTGGACGCCGAGGACCTGCCCGACCCCGCGGCCGCGCTGGCCGCGCTGGCCCGGGTGCCGTTCTGCGTCTCGCTGGAGATCCGCCGTTCGTCGATCGCGGAGGTCGCCGACGTCGTCTTCCCGGTGGCGCCGGTGGCGGAGAAGGCCGGCACGTTCGTGAACTGGGAGGGGCGGCTGCGCCCCTTCCAGCGCGCGCTGACCGGCACCCCGGCCCTGCCCGACCTGCGGGTGCTGCACCTGCTCGCCGCCGAGATGGGCGTCGACCTGCGGATCCCGGACGCCGGCGCCGCCGCGCGCGAGCTCAGCGAGCTCGGTCGCGCTGGTGACGAGACCGGCCGCGGCCCGGCCCCCACCGAGCCGGTGCCCGCCGCGGTCACCGCCGGCCCGGGGGAGGCCCTGCTGGCGAGCTGGCACCTCAACCTCGACGACGGGGCCCTGCAGATCGGCGAGCCGTACCTGGCCGGTACCGCCCGTCCGCCGCGGCTGCTGCTCTCGGCCACGACCGCCGCCGAGATCGGCGCGGTCGCCGGGCAGCCGGTCACCGCCAGCACCTCCCGCGGCTCGGTCACCCTGCCGCTGGAGATCGCCGCCATCCCGGACCGGGTCGTCTGGGTCCCGACGCACTCACCCGGGTCGCACGTGCGGCGCTCGCTGGCCGAGCACGCCGGAGTGCTGGTCCGGCTGCGTGCCGGTGGCCTGCCGCCGACCGAGACGGCGCCCGGCGGCGAGGTCGACACCTTCACCAGCGGAGGCCAGTTCACCAGCGGAGGCCAGGCATGACCGGGACCTCGACGCTCCTGCTCGCCGCGAACACCGGCGACCCGGACATGTCCGTCCTCACCGACGACCCGTTCTGGCTCATCCTGATCAAGGCGGTCGCGGTCTTCGCGTTCCTGCTGGTGATGACGCTGTTCTCGATCGTCTTCGAGCGCAAGGTCGTCGCGAAGATGCAGCAGCGGGTCGGGCCGAACCGGCACGGCCCGCGCGGTTGGCTGCAGAGCCTCGCCGACGGCGTGAAGCTCATGCTCAAGGAAGACATCATCCCGACGCTGGCCGACAAGCCGGTCTTCGTCCTGGCTCCGATCATCTCGGCGGTGCCGGCGATCCTGGCGTTCGCCTGCATCCCGTTCGGGCCGGAGGTGTCGATCTTCGGGGAGCGCACCACGCTCCAGCTCGCCGACCTGCCGGTCAGCGTGCTGTACCTGCTGGCGGCCGCCTCGATCGGTGTCTACGGGCTGATCCTCGCCGGCTGGTCCAGCGGTTCGACCTACCCGCTGCTCGGCTCGCTGCGCTCGGCCGCGCAGATCATCTCCTACGAGGTCGCGATGGGCCTCGCCTTCGTCGCGGTCTTCATCTACGCCGGGACGCTGTCGACCGCCGGGATCGTGCAGAGCCAGCACGACTGGTGGTACATCGCGCTGCTGCCGTCGTTCATCCTCTACTGCATCGCGATGGTCGGTGAGACGAACCGGACGCCGTTCGACCTCCCCGAGGCCGAGGGCGAGCTGGTCGGCGGGTTCCACACCGAGTACAGCTCGATCAAGTTCGCGTTCTTCTTCCTCGCCGAGTACATCAACATGGTCACCGTCTCGGCGATCGCGACCACGCTGTTCCTCGGGGGCTGGCAGCCGCCGCCGATCCCGGGCCTGTCCGGCCTGGACCACGGCTGGTACCCGCTGATCTGGTTCGTCATCAAGCTGCTGCTGTTCATCTTCGTGTTCATCTGGCTGCGGGGCACCCTGCCGCGGCTGCGTTACGACCAGTTCATGGCCTTCGGCTGGAAGGTCCTGATCCCGGTCGGCCTGGTGTGGGTGCTCGCGGTCGCGACCTTCCGCGCCTACCAGGAGCACGTGAGCGACCGGACGCCGTGGCTGATCGGCTTCGGGGTCGTGGTGGGCGTCCTGCTCGTGGTCGCGATCATCGACCCGGGAGCGTCCAGGGCGCAGCGCGAGCAGGAGGAGGCCGAGCGGGAACGCGCCGAATCGGCCCCCAGCCTGGACAGGATTCCCTGGCCGCCGCCGTCCGACGGCGCGACGAGGGCACTGGCCGGCCGCGCCGCGGCCGGCTCCGCCGGCGGCGGCGACAAGGGAAACACCACCGTCATCCCCGCGGGCCCCGGTCCGCGACAGGAGAGCTGAACCATGGGGATCCTCGACCCCTACAAGGGTTTCGGCGTCACCTTCTCGACGATGTTCAAGAAGCCGACGACCGAGCAGTACCCGGAGCAGAAGAAGGAGACGGCACCCCGCTTCCACGGGCGTCACCAGCTCAACCGCCATCCGGACGGGCTGGAGAAGTGCGTCGGCTGCGAGCTGTGCGCGTGGGCCTGCCCGGCCGACGCGATCTACGTCGAGGGCGCGGACAACACCGACGAGCAGCGTTTCTCGCCAGGTGAGCGGTACGGCCGCGTCTACCAGATCAACTACCTGCGCTGCATCCTGTGCGGGCTGTGCATCGAGGCGTGCCCCACCCGGGCGCTGACGATGTCGAACGACTACGAGCTGGCCGACGACAGCCGCGACGACCTGATCTTCACCAAGGAGCAGCTGCTCGCCCCGCTGCGGGCCGGCATGGAGAACCCGCCGCACCCGATGCGCCTCGGTGCGAGCGAGACCGACTACTACACCCGCGATCCCGACGCCCCGCTGCCCTGGCAGGTCGGCGCCGCGCCGGCCGGCGAGGCCGACGGGCCCGCCGAGGCCGACGGGCCCGACCGGGCGGCGGACAAGGTGCCCGCCCACGGCGCGGGTTCGGAGCGCCCCCGATGAATCCGCAGATTCTCGCCCAGGCGGCGGAGATCAGCAGCACGTCGAACGGCGAGGCCTGGACCTTCTGGCTGCTCGCGCCGGTGGCGCTGCTGGCGGCGCTCGGCCTGGTCCTGATGCGCAGCGCGGTGCACTCCGCCCTGCTGCTCGTGGTGAACCTGTTCTGCGTCGCGGTGTTCTACCTGATCCAGGACGCGCCCTTCCTGGGCTTCGTCCAGATCATCGTCTACACCGGCGCGATCATGGTGTTGTTCCTGTTCGTGCTGATGCTGGTCGGGGTCGACTCGTCCGACTCGCTGGTCGAGACGCTGCGCGGCCAACGGATCGCCGCGGTGATCCTCGGCCTCGGCTTCGCCGGCCTGCTGGCGTTCCCGATCGGCCGGGCGATCGACGGCGGCAAGGCGGCCGGCCTTGAGGCGGCGAACACCGGCGGCAACGTCCACGCCATCGGACGTCTGCTGTTCACCGAGTACGTCTTCGTCTTCGAGGCGATCTCGGTACTGCTCGTCGTCGCGGCGGTCGGGACGATGGTCCTCGGTCACCGCGAGCACGCCGGTGAGAAGGTCACGCAGAAGGAGCGGATGCGCGCCCGCTTCGTCGAGGGCGGCCCGGTCACCCCGCGGCCCGGGCCGAAGGTCTTCGCGACCAACCCCGGCCCGGAGCAGCCCGAGCTCGTCGCGGCCGGCGGCGGCGATGTCGCCGACGGCGGCCCGGACCTCGGCGGGCCCGGTGCCGGCCCGTCCGGCACGGGTGGTCCGGGTGGTCCGGACGACGGCGGGCCCGGTGCGGGCGGTTCCGGCGGTCCCGGCGGTTCCGGTACGGACGGCCCGGACGGCGGTGGGCCCGACGGCGGGCCGAGCGCGAACGGGACGATTGAGGACTCCGACGGCGAGACCGTCGTCGGCGGGTCGGCGCCGGTGGGCGCGGGCAGGGGGAGCGGTCGGTGAACCCGGCGAACTATCTGATCCTGTCGGGTCTGCTGTTCACCATCGGCGCGACCGGGGTCCTGGTCCGGCGCAACGCGATCGTCGTGTTCATGTCGATCGAGCTGATGCTCAACGCGGTGAACCTGACCCTGGTGACGTTCTCCCGCATCCACGGGACGCTGGAAGGCCAGATCATGGCGTTCTTCGTCATGGTCGTGGCCGCCGCCGAGGTGGTCGTCGGCCTGGCGATCATCCTGTCGATCTTCCGGACGCGCAGATCAGCGTCGGTCGACGACGTGAACCTGCTGAAGTACTGACCTCTCGATCCTCTCGACGTACTCGGCACTCCCTACTCGGGCACTCCGAGGCTTGTCTCCCGGCCGCCCTGACGCGGCCGCGACCGGGACCTCCGGTCACGGAAGAACGGACGACACTGCAGTGACGCTTTGCGCAACAGGGGCGGCGCAGCCCGGACCACCTCCGGTGGCCCTGGCGCTGGCGCACGTACCCGGAACCGGACCGCGATGAGCGCCGGAGGGGCCGCCATCCTCGCGGCCGACGAGCACGGCGGCGGGGCCGTGCACTACGCCGCCGCGTCCGGGGCGTTCTCGCTGACCTGGCTGCTCATCGCGCTTCCGCTGGCCGGGGCGGCCATCCTGCTGCTCGGCGGGCGGCGCACCGACCGGTGGGGCCACCTGCTCGGCACGCTGACCGCGGCCGCCTCCTTCGTGGTCGGCCTGATCCTGTTCTTCGGGCTGCTCGACCGCTCCGGCGACGACCGAGCCGTCTCCCAGCACCTCTACAGCTGGATCCCGGTCAACGGCTTCCAGGTCGACGTCGGCCTGCTGTTCGACCAGCTCTCCGCGGTCTTCGTGCTGCTGATCACCGGTGTGGGCACGCTGATCCACATCTACTCGATCGGCTACATGTCGCACGACCCGGGCCGGCGGCGCTTCTTCGCCTACATGAACCTGTTCCTGGCCTCGATGCTGCTGCTGGTGCTGGGCAACAACTTCCTGGTGCTCTACGGCGGCTGGGAGCTGGTCGGCCTCTCGTCCTTCCTGCTCATCAAGTTCTGGGAGTACAAGCCGGCCGCGGCCACCGCCGCGAACAAGGCCTTCTACATGAACCGGGTCGGCGACGTCGGCCTCGCCCTCGCGATCATGTTCATGTTCGCCACCGTCGGCAGCACCAACTACGACTCGGTGTTCGGTGCCGCCGCCGCGGACGTCATCGGCTACGGCACCATCACCGCGATGGCGCTGCTGCTCCTGCTCGGTGCCTGCGGCAAGTCCGGCCAGTTCCCGTTGCAGGCCTGGCTGCCGGACGCCATGGAAGGCCCTACCCCGATCTCGGCGCTCATCCACGCGGCCACCATGGTCACCGCCGGTGTGTACCTGATCGTCCGGGCCGCCCCGATCTTCGACCAGACGCAGGCCGCGCGGACCGTCGTCCTGATCATCGGCGCGGTCACGATCCTCATCGGGTGCGTCATCGGCTGCGCCTACGACGACATCAAGAAGGTGCTGGCCTACTCGACGGTCAGCCAGATCGGCTACATGTTCCTCGCCGTCGGGCTCGGCCCGGCCGGGTACGCGCTGGGCATCATGCACCTGCTCGCGCACGGCTTCTTCAAGGCCGGCCTGTTCCTCGGCTCCGGCTCGGTCATCCACGCGATGGACGACGAGCAGGACATGCGCCGCTACGGCGGCCTGTGGCGGCACATGCCGATCACCTGGGTCACCTTCGGCCTCGGGTATCTGGCGATCATCGGCTTCCCGGGCCTGTCCGGGTTCTTCACCAAGGACCGCATCATCGAGACGGCGCTGGCCAAGGGCGGCACCAGCGGCTACATCTACGGCGGTGTCGCGCTGCTCGGCGCCGGGATCACCGCGTTCTACATGACCCGGCTGTTCCTGATGACCTTCCACGGCAAGGCGCGGTGGGAGCACGACGGGCCCGAGGCCAAGCACCCGCACGAGTCGCCGGCGACGATGACCGGTCCGATGATGCTGCTGGCCGTCGGCTCGGTCTTCGCCGGTGGGCTGTTCGTCCTCGGCAGCTCGATGCAGAACTGGCTCGCCCCGGTGGTCGGCGAGCACGGTGAGGCGCACCACGACATCTCGCCCGCGGTCGTCACCGCGCTGGTGCTGGTCGTCTCCGCCGGCGGGTTCGCCGGTGCCTACCTGCGTTACCAGCTCCGCCCGGTCGAGGCCGTCGCCCGCCCGGACGCCGAGGTCGGTGTGGTGACCGTCGCCGCGCGCCACGACCTCTACGCGAACACCTTCAACGAGGCCGTCGCCATGCGGCCGGGCCAGTACCTGACCCGTTTCCTGGTCTGGGCGGACAACGTCGGCATCGACGGCTTCGTGCGCGGGAGCGCCGCCGCCGTGGGCGGACTGTCCGGCCGGCTGCGACGCACCCAGACCGGCTTCGTCCGGTCCTACGCACTGTCGATGTTGGGAGGTACCGTCCTCGTGGTCGGTGCTCTGCTGCTCACCAGGGCCGGTTGACGTGAGCACAGCCCCCTGGCTGACGATCATGCTGATCGTCCCCGCGGTCGGTTCGCTGGTCGTCGCGGCACTGCCGCGCCGGTACGGCACGCTCGCCAAGCAACTCGCGCTCGCCACCTCGCTGGCCGTCCTGGTGCTCGCCGTGCTGGCGACCGCCGCGTACGACCCGGGCAAGGCCGGCTTCCAGTTCGGCCAGTCCTATGACTGGATCAAGGAGTTCGGCGTCTCCTACTCGGTGGGCGCCGACGGCATCTCACTGGTGCTGATGCTGCTCGCCGCGCTGCTCGTCCCGGTGGTCGTGCTGTCCTCCTGGGACGAGGCGGACGAGGGACGGCGTTCCGTCCCCGCCTTCTTCGCGCTGCTGCTGGCGCTGGAGACGGGCATGATCGGGGTGTTCGCCGCCACCGACGTGTTCCTCTTCTACGTCTTCTTCGAGGCCATGCTCATCCCGATGTACTTCCTGATCGGGAGCTACGGGCCGGTCGAGGAGAAGGCGCAGCGGTCCTACGCGGCGGTGAAGTTCCTGCTCTACAGCCTCTTCGGCGGGCTGCTGATGCTCGCCGCGGTGATCGGCCTGTACGTGGTCGCCGCCGACCAGCTCGGCACGGGCACCTTCGACTTCGCCACCCTGCGCCAGCTCGACATCACCCCCGGCGTGCAGAAGCTGCTGTTCCTGGGCTTCTTCATCGCCTTCGCGATCAAGGCGCCGCTGTTCCCGTTCCACACCTGGCTGCCCGACGCCGGCGCGCAGTCGCCGACCGGCGGCGCCGTCCTGCTCGTCGGCGTGCTGGACAAGGTCGGCACGTTCGGCCTGATCCGGTACTGCATCCCGCTGTTCCCGGACGCCGCCGAGTACTTCGCGCCGATGGTGCTGGCCCTGGCGGTGGTCGGCATCTTCTACGGCGCGCTGCTGGCCATCGGCCAACGCGACATGAAACGCCTGGTCGCGTACACCTCGCTGGCCCACTTCGGGTTCATCGCGCTCGGGACGTTCGCCTTCACCTCGCAGGCCGGCACGGGTGCCGTGCTCTACATGGTCAACCACGGTCTGTCGACCGGCCTGCTGTTCGTGGTCGTCGGCTTCCTGGTCGCCCGGCGGGGCAGCCGGGACGTCAGCGCCTACGGCGGCCTGGCCCAGGTGACGCCGATCCTCGCCGGGGTGTTCCTGATCGCCGGGCTCTCGTCCCTGGCCCTGCCGGGCACGAACAGCTTCGTCAGCGAGTTCCTGGTGCTGGTCGGCACGTTCACCAGGTACCGGGCGCTGGCGATCGTCGCGACCTGCGGCATCGTGCTCGCCGCGATCTACATCCTGTACCTGTACCAGCGCACGATGACCGGTCCGGTCAAGGACGAGAAGATGCGCCTCGTCAAGGACCTCAGCGTGCGGGAGACACTGGTCGTGGCGCCGCTGGTCGCACTGATCATCGGGCTCGGCGTGTACCCGAAGCCGCTGCTCGACATCATCACGCCCACGGTGACCGCCACGTTCGCGGACATCGGGAAGTCTGACCCGGCGCCGACGGCCCCGGTGGCCGCGCCGGAATCCGGAGGCCATTCGTGAGCGCCGCAACGACTGTGCTGGCGCAGGGCGCCGCGCAGAAGATCACACCGCCGTCGATCGAGTACTCGTCCCTCAGCCCGATGCTGATCCTGTTCGGCGTCGCGCTGGCCGGGGTCCTCGTCGACGCCTTCGCGCCGCCGAAGGCCCGGCGGGTGCTCCAGCCGCTGCTGGCCGGCGCCGGGTTCATCGGCGCGTTCGTCGCGGTGGTGCTGCTGCACGCCCACCGCCAGGTGCTCGCCGCCGGCGCGGTGGCCATCGACGGGCCGACGCTGTTCCTGCAGGGCACCATCCTGGTGTTCGCGCTGCTGTCGGTGCTGCTGGTCGCCGAGCGGCGGCTGGACTCCTCCGGCGGCGCGCTGGTCGCCTCCGCCGCGGTCGTCCCCGGCTCGCGCGGCTCCACCGCGCAGCGCACCTCGCCGGACGTCCAGACCGAGGCGTACCCGCTGATGGTCTTCTCGGTCAGCGGGATGCTCCTCTTCGTCGCCTCGAACAACCTGCTGGTCATGTTCGTGGCGCTGGAGATCCTCTCGCTGCCGCTGTACCTGCTGTGCGGGCTGGCGCGGCGCCGCCGCCTGCTGTCGCAGGAAGCCGCGATGAAGTACTTCCTGCTCGGGGCCTTCTCGTCCGCGTTCTTCCTGTACGGCGTCGCGTTCGCCTACGGCTACGCCGGCAGCGTCGAGCTCGGCCGGATCGCCGACGCGGTCGGCACGGTCGGCCAGAACGACACCTACCTCTACCTGTCGCTCGCGCTGCTCGGCGTCGGCCTGTTCTTCAAGATCGGCGCCGCCCCGTTCCACTCCTGGACGCCGGACGTCTACCAGGGCGCCCCGACCCCGATCACCGCCTTCATGGCGGCCGGGACGAAGGTCGCCGCCTTCGGCGCGCTGCTGCGGGTCTTCTACGTGGCCTTCGGTGGCATGCGGTGGGACTGGCGGCCGGTGATCTGGGCTGTGGCCATTCTCACCATGGTCGTCGGCGCCGTCCTCGCGCTCACCCAGCGTGACATCAAGCGGATGCTCGCCTACTCCGCGGTCGCCCACGCCGGCTTCCTGCTCGTCGGGATAGCCGGCTCGAACGTCGACGGCCTGCGCGGCGCCATGTTCTACCTGGTGACCTACGGCTTCACCACGATCGCGGCGTTCGCGGTCGTCTCCCTGGTCCGCACCGGTGACGGGGAGGCCAGCGACCTCTCCCAGTGGCAGGGCCTGGGCCGGACGTCCCCGCTGCTGGCCGGCATCTTCGCCTTCCTGCTGCTCGCGCTCGCCGGCATCCCGCTGACCAGCGGGTTCACCGGCAAGTTCGCGGTCTTCCAGGCGGCGATCGACGGCGACGCCACCCCACTGGTGATCGTGGCCCTGGTGTGCAGCGCGATCGCGGCGTTCTTCTACGTCCGGGTCATCGTGCTGATGTTCTTCTCCGAGCCGCTCGCCGACGGACCGGTCGTCGTCACCCGGCCGACTCTTACCTTCGCTACGGTGGGTATAGGTGCACTCATGACCCTGCTGTTGGGCGTGGCGCCGCAGCCGCTTCTCGATCTGGCGACCACCGCGGCGACCTCCGGCTTCGTACGCTGATGGCGGTATGAGCGCTATCGGGCTGGAAGTGATGGGGATCAGGGCCGACCCTGATCTCGAGAAGTCGATGCGGGTCGGGCTCGCCTCGGTCGAGGAACTGCTGCGCGGGTCCGTCCGCAGCGAGTTCTCCTTCGTGACCGAGGCGTCCCGGCACCTCGTCGACGCGGGCGGCAAGCGGTTCCGGCCCATGGTCGTGCTGCTGGCCGCCCAGTTCGCCGATCCGGACGCGGCCGGTGTCGTGCCGGCCGCCGTGGCGATCGAGCTGACCCATCTGTCGACGCTGTACCACGACGACGTGATGGACGAGGCCCCGCTGCGCCGCGGAGCCGCGTCCGCGAACGCCCGGTGGACGAACACGGTCGCGATCCTCACCGGTGACTTCCTGTTCGCCCGCGCCTCCGAGATCACCGCCGACCTGGGGCCCGAGGCGACCCGCATCCTGGCGCGCACGATCGCGACCCTCTGCGAGGGCCAGATCCGCGAGACGGTCGGGGTCGGGCCCGGGCAGGACCCGATCGAGCACTACCTGCGGGTCATCACGGAGAAGACGGCCTCGCTGATCGCCACGTCCGCCCGCCTGGGCGCCATGCTGGCCGGCGCCGACCCGGTCACGACGGACATCCTGGCCGCCTTCGGGGAGCGTTTCGGGGTGGCCTTCCAGCTCTCCGACGACCTCATCGACGTGGCGTCGCCGAGCGAGGACTCGGGCAAGACCCCGGGGACGGACCTGCGCGAGGGCATCCCGACACTGCCGGTGCTCTACGCCCTGCAGGGCGAGGACGCGGCGGCCCGCCGGCTGCGCGACCTGCTCGGGGCGAACCCGCGTACCGGGGCCGGGGTCACCGAGTCCGGGGTCGTGGAGGCACTGGAGCTGCTGCGCGAGCATCCGGCGATGGGCCGGGCCCGCGCCGAGCTCATCCGCTGGTCGAGCGAGGCCCGCGAGTGCCTGGCGCCGCTGCCCGACGGCTCGGCCAAGACGGCGCTGGAGTCGCTGGCCGACTTCGTGATCGACCGTACGAGCTAGGAAGCCAGAACCGGACTCGGCCCCGGGCCGGCCACCGCGTGCTCTGCGCGGCGGTGGCCGGCCCGGGGTTCTCGCACGCCGGGAGGGGTCTGCCCGCACCCTCCCGGCGGGAGCCCGACTTAGGAGCCGGCGCCGGTACTCGAGGACGCCGTCGGCGCGGGCGTCGCCGAGGAGCCCGCCGGGGCGCTGGACGACGTCGACGTGCTCTGGCCCTGGGCGGGGAAGAGCAGGTCCCAGATCGGGGTGACCTCGACCGGAGTCGGGTTGAACGGCAGCGAGCCCGCGCGCGACGGCGCGGGCGCCGGAGTGCTCGAGCTCGACGTGGTCGGCCGGGTCGTCGTCGGGGCCGGCGACGACGTGGTGCCGTGCGTGGGCGAGGCCGTCGCTCCCGGCTGGGTGGGCGTCGTGGTACCGGGGGCGGTGCTGCCGGGGGTGGTCGTCCCCGGTGCGGTGTTCCCGGGGGTGGCGGTGCCTGGCGTGGTGGCCCCCGGCGCCGTCGTGCCCGGGTTCGTCGTGCCCGACGTGGTGCTGTCCGGCGTGGTCGTGCCGCCGGCGGCCGGGGACGGCGTCGCCGTGGACCGCGGGGTCAGCGGGACGAACGGGATCTCATAGCCGGACAGGCCCTGCTGCTGCGTGCCGGACCCGGTGTACGCCGGTGCCGACGGGCCGCTCGGTGAGCTCCAGTACCCGCTGTCGCTCCGGTCGGTCGTGCCGGAGCCGCCCGTCGTGGCCGGCGCCGCCGTCGGGTAGGTCGGCAGCGGGGCGCGCCCGTCGCGGGAGGCCTGGGTGTCGTCCGAGCCGAACGCGGCCGGCCGGGCGCCGGCGACCTGCACGAGCGGCGTGGCGCCCGTGGTGGGCCCGGCCGCGGTGACCGGCTGGTCGCCGCTGAGCGCGACACCGGTCACGATCGCGGAGAGGCCGGCGAGGGACGCGGTACCGGCGACCACCATGCGGGTCCGGCTCGGCCCGCGCCGCGGCGCGGGTGCGCGGTGCGCGCCGCGGCCGGTGGTCGAACCGGTGGGCCGCGCCACGGGGCGTGAGGCCGCCGCGCGTGAGGCCGTCGTCGAGCGGGTGCCCTCGGCGCGGGCGCCGGAGCGGGGAGCCGTGTCGAGCCGCAGGGATCCGGCCGGGCGGGCCGGTTCGAACAGCGAGGACCGGGATGCGTCGGGCCCGCCCGCGGCCCGCGCCTCGTCGCCGACCCGCTGCGGGTCGAGCTCTCCGGGCCGGCGGACGCCGAGGTCGGCGGTGTCGTCGAGGCGCCCACCGGGCCGTCCGCCGCCCGCGGACCGCGCTCCCCGCCGCGTGGAGCGGCCGTAGGCGTCGGCCTGGCCGGGCCGCGGGTCGTCGCCGAACAGCTCGCGGCGCTGGGAGGTGCTCATCGAGATCGGGCCGGTGACGGTGTCCAGCTCGCCGGGGGGCCGCGTCGCCGGGCGGGGCGGGGGGCGTCTCGGCAGCGAGGCCGTGGCCGCGGACGGGTTGCTGCTCCACTCGCTGGCGACCCAGCCGGATCGCGGCGCGCCGCCCGGCGGGTAGGGAGTCCGCGCGCGGGAGGTGAGCGCCTGGTCGGGCCGGGGGGTCTGGTCGGGCCGGGGAGCCTGGTCGTCGATCGGCCGCCCCTGGTCGGAGGCCGGGCCGGGGACCGGGGCGCGGTTCCGGCGATCGGTCGCGGTGGAGCCCGCGCGGGAGTGCCGACCGGCCGAGTGGCTACCCACGGTGGCCGCCAACGCCCTGCGGAACCTGGTGCCGGGCGTGACCCGACCCCGACGGCGAGCCCCGGTGACGGACTCGGTGACCTCGCGCTGCGTTACCCCGCACTGCGCCTCCGCCTGCTTCGGTGTTGTGAGCCCCCCCGGGCCACACGGCACCCCCACCGGCGCACACGATACCGCATGCTGATCAGAAAGCGGCAAGTGCTGCGTTAGCGTCTGTAACAGGGCAATAGGTGCGGATAGCGCGATGGTGGTGGGATGCCCGCGCTCCGAAACGGCGAGGGGCCGGGGTGGCAGTCGTGCCCACCCCGGCCCCTCGCACTGAGGTCAGCCCGCTGTCAGTCGATCGTCCAGGTCTCGCTGCCGGAGATGAGGGCCATCAGGTCCCCCGTCCCCTGCCGCTCCCGGGTCTGCTCGACCTGAGCGTTGAGCGCCTCGTCGTAGGTCGGGATGTCGACGTTGCGGAACACGCCGATCGGGGTGACGCCGTGGTCGTCCCCGGTCAGCCGGGACAGCGCGAACGCCTGGCTCGGGTCCGTGTTCGCCGCGTCGTGCACGAGAACGCCCTCGTCGGTCGCCGCGCAGATCTCGAGGCCGCCGGACGCCGCGCGCCGGATGCCCTTGTCCCGCTCGGCGCCGAAGATCAGCGGCTCGCCGTCGACCAGCTTCAGCGTGGCGTCGTCCCGGGTGCCGCGGTCCTTCAGCGCCTCGAACGCACCGTCGTTGAAGATGTTGCAGTTCTGGAAGATCTCCACGAACGCGGTGCCCGGGTGCTCCGCCGCCGCGCGCAGCACCGACGTCAGGTGGGCCCGGTCCGAGTCGATCGACCGGGCGACGAACGTCGCCTCCGCGCCCAGCGCCAGCGACGCCGGGTTGTACGGCCGGTCCAGCGAACCGAACGGCGTCGACTTGGTGATCTTGCCGACCTCGGACGTCGGCGAGTACTGGCCCTTGGTCAGGCCGTAGATCCGGTTGTTGAACATCAGGACCTTGATGTTCACGTTGCGGCGCATCGCGTGCAGCAGGTGGTTCCCGCCGATCGAGAGCGCGTCGCCGTCACCGGTGACCACCCAGACCGACAGGTCCGGGCGCGACGTCGCCAGGCCCGTCGCGATCGCCGGCGCCCGCCCGTGGATGGAGTGCATCCCGTAGGTCTGCAGGTAGTACGGGAAGCGCGAGGAGCACCCGATGCCCGAGATGAAGGCGATGTTCTCCCGGGCGATCCCCAGCTCGGGCAGGAAGCCCTGGACGGTGGCCAGGATGGCGTAGTCGCCGCATCCCGGGCACCACCGGACCTCCTGGTCGGAGGTGAAGTCCTTACGGGTCAGCTGGCTCGGCGTGGCGGGTACCAGGTCCAGGAGTCGGTTGGTAATCCCGCTGCCGTTCGTTGTGACGGTCACTGGTTGATCACGTCCTCCAAGACGCCCGCGAGCTCCGCGGCCTTGAACGGCAGTCCACGGACCTGGTTGTAGCCGATCGCGTCCACCAGGAACTGCGACCTGATCAGCGTGCGGAGCTGGCCGAGGTTCATCTCGGGGATCAGCACCTTGTCGTAGGAGCGCAGCACCTCGGCGGTGTTCGCCGGGAACGGGTTGAGGTGGCGCAGGTGCGCCTGGGCGACGTGCAGCCCCTTGGCCCGGACCCGCCGGCAGCCGGCGGCGATGGGGCCGAAGGTCGAGCCCCAGCCGAGGACCAGCACGCTCGCCATGCCGGACGGGTCGTCGACCTCCAGCGGGGCGATGTCCCGGGCGATGCCGTCGATCTTGGCCTGGCGCAGGCGGACCATCCGGTCGTGGTTCGCCGGGTCGTAGGAGATGTTGCCCGAGCCGTCGGCCTTCTCCAGGCCGCCGATCCGGTGCTCCAGACCCGGGGTGCCGGGAACCGCCCAGGGGCGGGCCAGCGTCTCGGGGTCGCGCTGATAGGGCCAGAACTCCGGACCCTTCGGCCCCTCGTGGTTCGGCTCGGTCGTGAAGGTCACCGTGAGGTCGGGCAGCTCCTCGCGGGTCGGCAGCAGCCACGGCTCGGAGCCGTTGGCCAGGTAGCCGTCCGAGAGCAGGAAGACCGGCGTCCGGTACTTGGTCGCGATCCGGGCGGCCTCGACGGCGGCGTCGAAACAGTCGCCGGGCGAACGCGGCGCCACGATCGGCACCGGGGCCTCACCGTTGCGGCCGAACATCGCCTGCAGCAGGTCGGCCTGCTCGGTCTTGGTCGGCAGACCGGTGGACGGGCCGCCGCGCTGGATGTCCACGATCAGCAGCGGCAGCTCGAGGCTGACCGCCAGGCCGATCGTCTCGCTCTTGAGCGCGACACCCGGGCCCGACGTGGTCGTCACGCCCAGCGAGCCGCCGAACGAGGCGCCGAGGGCGGCACCGACACCGGCGATCTCGTCCTCGGCCTGGAACGTCCGGATGCCGAACTGCTTGTGCTTGCTCAGCTCGTGCAGGATGTCCGAGGCCGGGGTGATCGGGTAGGTGCCGAGGAACAGCGGCAGCTTCGTCAGCTCGCCGGCCGCGATCAGCCCGTAGGACAGCGCGATGTTCCCGGTGATCCGCCGGTAGGTGCCCTGCCGCATGCGCGCCGGGGCGACCTCGTAGGTGACCGAGAACGACTCGGTGGTCTCGCCGTAGTTGAAGCCGGCCCGGAACGCGGCGATGTTGGCCGCCGCGATCTCCGGCCGCTTGGCGAACTTCTTCTTGAGGAAGCCCTCGGTGCCACCGGTCGGCCGGTGGTACAGCCAGCTCATCAGCCCGAGCGCGAACATGTTCTTCGCCCGCTCGGCTTCCTTCTTGTTCACCGAGCCGGCGACGTCCTCGGCGGCGTGCACCGCGTTGATCGTCATGGACGTCAGCGGGACCCGGTGGACGGTGTAGTTGTCCAGGGTCCCGTCCGTCAGCGGGTCGGCCGCGTAGCCGGCTTTCTTCAGGTTGCCGCCGGTGAACGCGTCGGTGTTGACGATCAGGTCGGCGCCGGGCGGCAGATCCTTCAGGTTCGCCTTCAGCGCGGCCGGGTTCATCGCCACGAGGACGTCCGGGGCGTCGCCCGGGGTGAGAATATCGTGATCGGAGAAATGTAGCTGGAAGCCAGAAACTCCGGCCGGGGTGCCGGCTGGCGCCCGGATTTCCGCGGGAAAGTCCGGAAGCGTGGACAGATCGTTGCCGAATGCCGCTGTCTCGCTTGTGAACTGTTCTCCGGTGAGCTGCATACCGTCGCCTGAGTCGCCCGCGAACCGCACGACGACCCGGTCGAGCCGGCGGGTCTCCCTCTCCCTGACCTGCTCAGACACCTTCAGTAACCTCCTCAGGTACCACCCCAGCGTACCGGGCGGTTCAATACACCACGGGGATCGTGACGCCTGACCGACTCCGGGAAGGGCGGTGGGACGCCGCTCGGGACCGGATTATCCCCGTCACCCACCCTGCCTGGCAGTGTGCGGCTGGTTGCCGTATGCGTTTTCTGATAACGGACGTGAGTGCGGCACGGCGGGCTGGACCGACCCCGCCGTGGGGCCCTCCGAGGCCGTCCCGACCGGGGCGAACCATCGGCTCCGGTGGCGGGGAGGAGACGGCCGGACATCGACGGGCG
The DNA here is from genome assembly GCF_000373365.1 of Parafrankia discariae. Taxonomy (NCBI): domain Bacteria; kingdom Bacillati; phylum Actinomycetota; class Actinomycetes; order Frankiales; family Frankiaceae; genus Parafrankia; species Parafrankia discariae. Next base: position 137,970 of record NZ_KB891252.1, on the reverse strand, counting down.
GACCGCGCGGCGAGGGCCGCCGGTTCCCCCTTCGGGCCGCGGACATGCTGCGTCACCTGCCCGCGGGAGCCCCGACGGGTGTCCGCAGGCGGACACCCCGGCCGGCGCCGCGACCCGGGCCCGAATCCCCCGGTCGGTGGGGCGCACCGCGGGACGCGTCCCGGGGCGGCGGTCACCCGGGGCGCGCACGGGCGACGTCCACACCGTTCGGGGCGCCTGTGTACAGCACGGGCCGTATTCAGGTGACCTCCGCCCAGAGATCGGCATGCCGGTGTTGTCGTGGAAACGAGGGTACCGGCATCGTGGTGGTATCGCGGCGATCATCCCCGCCGTGCGGCCGACGTCCACAGATAAGTGTGTTCCCGGCCCCGGTCGGATGGGGATGGCGCCCCGATGTGAACACTATCGATTAGCCGGACCGGCGGTGCGGGTGGCGTCCGGCGATTTCGTATGGCGCGATAGGCGCCGCGCCGACACAGCCTCCCGATGACACCGAGCGGGCACGGATCGACGCGGACGTGTCGCAGCATCACTGATCGGTCACCAGGAGATGAACGGTGTGTTCCAGCGGAGTTCCCGCTGTGTGGCCGTGGCCGTTCATTGCGGGGCGGGGTGGTTCGGTCGTGAGCTCCGACGGAGTTCGGCGCCGCCGTGAGCCCGGTCACCGTCGTGTACCCGGCGCCGGTGGTACTTCCGACGATTGGATCGGTGCGTGAGGTCACTGCGGCGGGTCGCGAGCGGAGGCGGCGGGGGCGACGACCGTGGCGGTCCGCTCCGCGTGGGTGGGCGGGGGAGGGCGGCCAGGTGGCGGGGACAGTCGCGGGGATAGCGGCGGGCCCGGCCCGCACGGTGGCGGTCATCGGGGTCGGCCGGGCCGGTTCGGCGCTCGGCGCCGCGCTCGCCGCCGCCGGTCATGAGGTGAGCGCCTTCTACACGCGTTCGCCCGCCGGCCGGGAACGGGCCGCCGAGCGCTTCCCGACGGCCACCGCCTGCGCCACGCCCGCGCAGGCCGCCGCCGCCGCCGAGGTGATCCTGCTCGGCGTTCCCGACGACCTGATCGAGACCGTCGCCGCCCAGGCCGCCCCCGGTCTGACCCGCTCCGTCCCGGGGGGCTCGCTGCTCCCGCTCGTCGCGCACCTCAGTGGACGGCACGGGATCGCTCCGCTGGCACCCGCCCGAGCCGTCGGTGCGCGGACCGCCGCCATCCACCCGATCATGACCCTCACCGGGACGCCGGCCGATGTCGACCGCCTCACCGGTGCCACCTTCGGCGTGACCACGGTCCCCGGCGACGAGCCGGCGGCCGCGCTCGTGCGCCGGCTGGTGACCGACGTCGGCGGGCGGGTGGCGGTCGTCCCCGAGGAACAGCGGCCGATCTACCACGCCGCCCTGGTGCTGGGCGGCAACTTCCTGGCGACTCTGGTGACGGCCGCCGGGCGGCTGATCGCCGAGGCGGGCGTTCCCGACCCGGCCGGCGCGCTCGGCCCGCTGCTGCGCGCGTCGCTGGAGAACGCGCTGGACGGCGGCGCGGCCGCGATGACCGGCCCGGTCCGGCGGGGGGACGTCGGCACGGTCACCGCACAGCTGGCCGGGCTGGAAGCGCTCGACCGCCATCTCGCGGACGCCTACGCCGCGCTCGCCGTCCTCACCGCGGACCGGCTCGAGCAGGCCGGCCTGCTCGAGCCGCCCGTCGCCGCGGCGGTGCGCGCCGCGGCGACGGACGCCCCGGCGGCGGGCGACCGCGGGTGGGTGTGACCGTCGCGGGGAAGGATCGCCGCTGGGAACAGGGAGAGCGCGTTCCTTCGTTGAAGCGGGTGCGACAGGTCGACAGGACGGATACGCGACAGCCATGCCTCATCGCAGTCTCAACGGGCTGAAGACGGCGCTTCTCCTCGGCGTTCTCTCCGCCGCGATCGTGTGGATCGGGTCGCTCTTCGGCAGGAGCGGCCTCATCATCGCCGTCGTTCTCGCGCTCGCGATGAACGGATTCTCCTACTTCTACTCGGATCGGATCGCCCTGCGGGCGATGCGGGCGTATCCGGTGAGCCAGGTTCAACAGCCCCGGCTCTACGCGATCGTCCAGGAGCTCGCCACCCGGGCGCGCATGCCGATGCCCAGGCTGTACCTCAGTCCCACACCGTCTCCGAACGCCTTCGCGACCGGGCGAAACCCCCGTAACGCGGCCGTGTGCTGCACCGAGGGAATCATGGAGCTCATGGATGACCGTGAGCTGCGCGGTGTCCTCGGGCACGAGCTGAGCCATGTCTACAACCGTGACATCCTCATCGCCTCGGTCGCGGGCGCGCTCGCGGGCATCATCGTTTATCTGGCAAATATGTTGCAGTGGTTTGCCATTTTCGGTGGCGGTCGCGACGAGGACGGCCCGGGAGTGCTGGAGATGCTGGCGCTCATCGTCGTCGGCCCGATCGCCGCGACGATCATCCAACTGGCGATCAGCCGGGCCCGCGAGTACCAGGCGGACGAATCAGGGTCGACCCTCACCGGCGACCCGCTCGGCCTGGCCAGCGCCCTGCGCAAGCTGGAGGCGGGCACGGCCGCCAGGCCGCTGCCAGCCAACTCGCGGCTGGGCCCGGCCGCCGCCCTCATGATCGCGAACCCCTTCCGTGGTGGCGGTGTCGGCCGGCTCTTCTCGACCCACCCGCCGATCGCGGAGCGGATCGCCCGCCTGGAGCAGCGCGCCAGGATGAACCCGTACCGGTGACCCCACCCAATCCGCCTACTCGGTCCATCCGTACCGCCGCCGGCACGGTTCCACCCGGTGGAATCGGCTCCCGGTCGCTTTCCCGGCCGGGAGTGGCGCGCCGGATCGGCTGATTAAGGCCGTGACGTCGGTATTCCCGTCATGGTGCGGGCCGGATGGGCCACTCGCGCCCGCGGGGCTCCATGCGGGTTCGGCGCGGAAGGAACATGTCGGGAACGCGGAGTTCACCGGCGCGTCACGACGAGACCCGGGGAAGGCACGCTGAAGCGCTGGATAGCGAGTAGTCTCAAAGCTCCCAAGACAGCGGCGGAGCGTACCCCCCAGGTTCCGCCGCACGCACCCCGCCCGAAACCCCCCATCGGGCGGGGTGCACTTATTTCGGACATGTGCGCCGGATGTACCTGACGCTTTCTGTCCCGGGGCGGCGATCGTGCTTCTTCCCGTGCATACGCCCGTGAAATGTGGTGTCAGCCCGGTCGGCCGGTCGCCGTCGCCTGCCGGCACCGGCGGGCGGGGGTGGTCACCGGTAGTTGACGAACTGCAGCGGTACGTCGAAGTCCTCGGCCTTGAGGAGCTGGATGACCCGCTGCAGGTCGTCCCGCTTCTTGCCGGTGACCCGGAGCTGGTCGCCCTGGATCTGCGCCTGCACGCCCTTCGGTCCGTCCGCGCGGATCTTCTTGGCGATGGTCTTCGCCTTCTCGTCGGCGATGCCCTGCTGGACGGTCACCGTCAGCTTGTACTCCTTGCCCGACTGTCGCGGCTCGCCATGCTCGAGCGACTTGAGCGAGATGCCGCGCTTCACGAACTTCTCCTGCAGGACGTCCAGGACGGCCTTCACCCGTTCCTCGCTGTTGGCCTGCAGCAGGATCGACTCGCCGGACAGCGCCGCGGAGGCCCCGGTGTCCCGGAAGTCGAAGCGGGTCTTGATCTCCTTCGCCGTCTGGTTGACCGCGTTGTCGATCTCCTGGGTGTCGACCTTGCTGACGATGTCGAAGGACGGATCTGCCACGGGCACGGACCTCCTGGTCGAGTCGTACGGGGGCGGGCGCCGGCCCGTGACGCGCGGGCCGGGCGCGGGCCGGAGTGTTGGGGGGACCCTCCCCGTCAGCACACTCGGTGCAACCGGTATGCTTGCCGAACACGGCAGGTTGCCCGAGTGGCCAAAGGGAGCGGTCTGTAAAACCGCCGGCTCAGCCTACGATGGTTCGAACCCATCACCTGCCACCACCCCCGGGGTTACCCGGGGACAAAGCTGCGACACAGGCCCCGGAGGACACTCCGGGGCCTGTGTCATGTCCCTCGCCCGTCCGTTCGTCAGCGAGTCGCCGCGGCAGCGCCTGGCGGGGCCCAGCCAGCACGCTTCGACCAGGTGCCACCGCTCGGCCGTCCGCCTCCGCCGCCGGCGGTTCCGCGGTCCGCGGTCGGGCCGAAGTCCGGTTGGCCGCACTGGGCGGGGCCGTAGAGTCGGCAGACGTGGCCGACATCGAAGCGCTGGCCGCCCGGGTGCGGGCGGCGTCCCACCTGACTGGGACGTTCCTCCTCCGGTCGGGTCGTACGAGCACCGAGTACTTCGACAAGTACCTGTTCGAGGCCGAGCCGGCGCTGCTCGCCGACATCGTCGAGGCGATGGCGGCGCATCTCCCGCCGAGCACCGATCTCCTCGCCGGCCTGGAGCTGGGCGGCGTTCCGCTGGCCACGCTGCTCTCGGCCCGCACCGGGCTGCCGGCCAGGTTCGTCCGCAAGAAGGCGAAGGAGTACGGAACCCGGCGCGTCGCCGAGGGCGGCGAGGTCGAGGGCCGGCGGATCGTGCTGGTCGAGGACGTCGTGACCAGCGGCGGGGCCGTGCTCGACGCCACCCGGGTGCTGCGCGAGCAGGGCGCGGTCGTCGAGGACGTCCTGTGCGTCATCGATCGTCAGGAGGGTGGCCGGGAGCGGCTCGCCGAGATCGGCCTGACCCTGCTCCCCACCCTCACCCGGGCCGACCTCGACGCGGCTCGCTAGCACCCGGACAGCCTGACGTCGGACACACGGAACGCGGGATGACCTCGGACGTGGCCGGAGCGTTGTTCGTCTACGGGACGCTGCGTTTCGACGCGGTCGTCGACGCGCTGCTCGGCCGGGTGCCGACCATCACGCCGGCGGTGGTCGGCGGCTGGCGGGCGGCGGCGCTGCCGGGGCGGAGCTATCCGGGACTGGTCCCCGCGCGTCCCGGCGACGTGTGCGCGGGCCGGTGCCTGAGCGGTCTGACCAGGGCCGAACGCGAGCTGCTCGACCTGTTCGAGGGCGATCCGTACGAGGCCCGCGAGCTCGCGCTGGTCGGGGGCGGCTCGGCGGTCGCCTATCTCTGGCGCGACGTGACCGACGTGCGGACGTCCGACTGGGATCCGGACCGCTTCGCGGCCGAGCACCTGGCCGGCTTCGTCCGCCGCTGCCGGCTGTGGCGTGCGCGGGTCGTGGCGGCCCCGCCAGACCCGCCGCGGTGACAGGCGGGCGCGTGGGTCGTGCCGGGGCCGCCGCGGTGACAGGTCCGCGGCGGCCCCGGCGGTCACACCGTCACCGGACGTCGGGCGAGGCACCCCCGAGGCCGTCCTTCCGGCCCGGGTCCCGGTAGCCGGGGTCGCCCGGCTCCAGGCCCGGTCCGCCCGACCGGTGACCGGGGTCGTTGTGGCCCGACGGGTAGCCCTCGCCGCGGCCGGTCTGGCCGGTCTGACCCGGCTGGGCGTAGCGCGGCTGTGAGGTGTAACCCTGATCGCCCTGGGCCGTGCCGGTGCCGGTGCCGGCTCCGCCCTGGCCGCGCCCGTAGCCGCCGGTCTCGTAGCCACCGGCCGAGCCCGGCCCGGCGCCCACCGTGGCCCGCGCGCCGCTGCGAGCCGTCGTGCCCGCGCCGCGGGCCATCCCACGGTCACTCGGGTAGGGCTCGACGGCGCCGCCGCGACCGCGGGTCTGGTACGTGGCCAGCGCGTAGATGACGAGGATGTCGATGGCGATGATGATCACTGACCAGACGGGGAAGGCGGCCATGAACGCGAGCTGGCCGATCGCGTTGAGCGCGGCGATGACGATGCCGACCCAGCGGGCGAGCTCGTTGCCGGCCGCGATACCGAACGCGATCCCCATCTGGATGATGCCGACGACGATCCACAGCCAGCCCCAGAAGGTGGTGTTGGCGTAGATCACCCCGGTACCTGTCGAGGTGGAGTAGAGGTTGTCCACGATCACGATGTAGTCGCGAAGCGACGCGATGCCGTAGATGAGGTTGTGGAATCCGACGACGAACATGATGACGGCCGCGAAGATCAGCCAGCCATCCGTGTTGCGTACCTGCCGCAGATCTGCCATCTGGTCCTCCCGGCTGTACGACGGCGCAGCGTGTGGCCAAGTGGACACAGTCCGTCGCACTCGGCGTCAGATACCCCGCGTAGGTCTTCGTCACTCCTCGCGTTCGTTTCGGATGGGTGCGGCCGGGCGCCGGCGCCGGCGCGGGTGGGGGGACGGACGGCGTCAGGGCGCCGTCAGGACGCCGTCGCGGGCAGCAGGGTCACCGCGTTCGTGGCGGCTGTCCAGCGCAGCCTGCCGAACTGGAAGGCGCTCTCGCGCCCGCCCGGTACGGAGTACTCGTCCGTGATCGGAAGACCCAGGCTGGACGTCGAGCCGCCCAGTTCCAGATAGCGACGCAGGATCAGGCCGTGCACCTCGTGCGCGCCGGTCGCCGGGTGCCAGTAGATCCAGCCACCCTGGAAGATCGCCTGGTGGGCACCGGGCGCGGTGGCCCACTCGACGTCGCCGAGCGGACGTCCGAGGAAGCTGTTGGTCCCGCCGAGGCCCAGGTACTTCGTCGCGATGTCGCCGTGCAGCACCCGCGGTCCGGTCGCGACGGACCAGTAGATGAGCCCGTTCGTGAACGGGCGCCAGCGGCCGCCGCCGCCCGCGACGACCTCCGGGCCGGTGGGCGCCCCGAGGGCGACCTGCAGCAGCCCGGCCGCCGCGTACCGCTTGTCGATCTCGGACAGCGTCCCGTCGGCGAGTCCGGTCAGCGCGGGCGCCGAGCAGCACACGACGTTCATGTCGACGTTCCCGATGATGCCTGGGACCACGCCGGAGGACGTGTACTGCCACAGGGCCCAGCCGGGCCAGCCGCCTGGCAGCCAGCCCGGGGCGGACTCGCTGTTGTAGATGGCGAACCAGAACGGGTACCGGGCGAACTCCTTCGTGTCGGCCATGCTGTCCGTCCAGAACGACCGGTACGTGTACAGGACGGGCGCCCGGCCGGTCTGGGACTCGACCTCCTCCAGGAAGGCCCGGGTCCAGGCCGCGAGAGCCACCGGATCGAGGCCACCGGTGGTCTCCAGGTCCAGGACCGGGGCGAGCTGACCGGCCGCGCGGGTGAGGCCGGTGACGGCCAGGAAGTGCCGAGCCTGGTCGACGGCGGTGGAGAGCGGGGCCGCCGGGCGGGCGTAGTGGTAGGCGCCGACCACGAGTCCCGCCTTGCCGGCCGCGTCCCGGTCGCCGACGAAGAAGGGATTCGTGTAGTTGGTTCCTTCGGTGGCCTTCACGATCGCGAAGCTCATGCCGGCGGCCTTGACCGCGTTCCAGTCGATCGGCGCCGACCCGGGGTGCTGCCACGAGGCGATGTCGACGCCCTTGGGCCAGGCGGGGGACGGCTCCGCGAGCACGACGCGCTCGGCCGTCCCCGGCCCGGACACCGGTGTCACACCGGCCGCCGCCGGCGGGACGGTTCCAGGCTGCGTGGGTGGGGCGGCCTCGGGTGGGGCGGCCTCGGGGGGAACAGATGGAGCCGTCCCAGGTGGCGCGGGTGGGGTCGTCCCAGGTGGCGCCGGCGCGGGCGCCGCGGTCGTGGGTGTGGGCACAGCGGGTGTCGGCGTGGCGGATGCCGCGGCCCCGGGTGCCGCCGCGGCCGGTGCGATCTGTGTCGCGGGCGAGGCCTGCGTCGACGGGGTGAGCTGAGCCTGGGGTGTGGCCTGAGCCTGTGCCTCCGGTGTGGCCGGTGTGGCCGGTGTGGCTGGTGCGGATGGTGCGGATGGTGCGGAGACGGGGGTTGGCGGGGTGGAGAGCGCGCCCGCGGCCGGCGCGGAGAGCGCGACGGCGGTGACGGCCACCGTGGCCGCGCTGAGGACCCGCGCCGAGAACCGTCCGCCATTGCGCAGGCGCCAGACGGCCAGCGCCTCGTCGACCGTCAGCCGACCGGCCGCCGGGCCCGCAACCCCGGCGGCGACATCCTGTGGTCTCGTTGGTGCCGGTGGCCTCGGGCCGGGCCGGTCCGGGAACGCGGCGCGCAGCGTCGCGTAGGACGTTCCAGGTGGCAGTGAGGTCCCGGCGGGGACGGGTACCCCGGCGCGGGGGATCGGCGGCGCGGTGGCCGGCTGGCTTCTCCCCGGCGCACGCGGGACGATGGGCGCCGCGTCCGGAGTCTGTGGATCTCGGGAGTGACGGTACGTGAGCGGCATGAGCAACCCTCGATGCTGGGAGGCGCGGCGGCGGCTGCGGTAGCACCTGTGAGGCGCGCGTCCACGGCCAAGCAACACGCTAGGCACTCATGCGATTACTTACAGCTATCAGCGAGGGGTGCGTGTCGGGCCCGACGTCACCGTTGGTTCGCCGTGTCGGCCTTCTGGCCGTGTTCGCGGGGTCTGGTCACCCGCGCGCCGTCGAGGGCGGTCGGCGCGGTCCCCGGCCGGCCGGGCCGGCCCCGCGCGGGGGCGCGTGAGCCGGCCGGGAGGCGCGGGGCGGAAGTGTGGGGGGGTGCCCGCCACGAAGTCGCCGGAGTCGTGTAACGTAAGTCCCGCGCGAGCAACGCCCCTTTAGCTCAGTCGGCAGAGCGTCTCCATGGTAAGGAGAAGGTCTACGGTTCGATTCCGTAAAGGGGCTCAGGCGGTCCGGTATCGGGCAGGATCGTGATCGGCAGTTGGTGGTCTGTCCGCTTATACTGTCAGTCGGGTCTTCGCTCACTGGTGATCCGTCATGGCGGTGTAGCTCAGTCTGGCAGAGCAAGCGGCTCATAATCGCTGTGTCGCCGGTTCAAGTCCGGCCACCGCTACCATCGGGTCGCGGCACACCGTGTCACCCTCCAGGGGTCTGGTGAGTCGCGGCCCCTTGGCCTGCAGAGAATTCGAGACAGGAAGAGGCATCTCGCCGTGGCTGCCACCGACGTTCGTCCGAAAATCACAATGGCGTGTCAGGTGTGCAAGCACCGCAACTACATCACGCGCAAGAACCGGCGGAACGACCCCGACCGTCTCGAGCTGCGCAAGTTCTGCCCGAACTGCCGCTCGCACACCGAGCACCGCGAGACGCGCTGACCCGTCGGCCGACCACGGCTGGTGAGGCGCCGTCCACCGGGCGGGGCGAGCCCCCGACGCGGGCGGTGACAGCGACACGTGAGTTACACCGGGCGGGTCCATGACACACGGACCCGCCCGGTTTCGTCGTTCCGCCGGCCGGTGGCACGCCGACCCGGCGGCGGCGCGGTCCGCGTGATGCGCGGTCCGCGTGATGCGCGGTCCGCGCGGCGAGGCTGTGCTCGCGGGCGCGGGCCCGATAAGGTCTCGAACCGGTCCGGTAAGCCCGGGTTCCGGCGCTCTCGGGATCGGGTGACCTCGGGATCGGCAACGTCGAGATCGGAGCGTGTGGTGCCACTGAACCAGGACTTCGTCGGACGCAGTTACACCTCCGACGTCCCGTTCCAGGTGGGACGTGAGCACATCCGCCAGTTCGCCCGCGCCATCGGCGACGGCAACCCGCTCTACCACGACGTGGAGGCGGCGGAGGCCGCCGGTCACGCCGATCTGCTCGCCCCGCCGACCTTCCTGGTCACGGCGATCCCGGGTGACCTCGGGCTGCCGACGGACGACCCCGCTCTCGGGCTGGACTACTCCCTCGTCGTTCACGGTGACCAGCGATTCACCCTGCACCGCCCGGTCGTCGCGGGCGACGAGTTCGTGGTGCGCTCGACGCTGGCGTCCATCCGCTCGATCGGCCGCAACGAGGTGCTGGTGACGGCCTACGAGTTCACCACGACGAGCGGTGAGCTGATCGCCGAGGGAACGTGCAGCCTGGTCTCCCGCGGCACCGCGCCGCCCCGCTGACCGCGCCGACCCGCCACCCCACGCCGCCCCGCGCGGCTGACTACGCCGCCCCGCTGACACGGCGTCCCGCCAGGGGTTCGATTGGAGCCGGCATGCCCACCACCGTCACCTATGACGCCGTCGACGTCGGTACCGAGATCGGTGATCGGGTCTTTCCGCTCCGGCGGGCCGATCTGGTGCGCTACGCCGGCGCGTCGGGCGATTTCAACCCGATCCACTGGAACGAGCGGGCGGCCGCCGAGGCCGGGCTCCCCGGTGTGCTCGCGCACGGCATGCTGACGATGGCCACGGCGGGCCGGCTGGTCACCGACTGGGTCGGCGACCCGGCGGCCGTCGTCGAGTTCGGTGTGAAGTTCTCCTCACCCGTGGTCGTGCCGGACGACGGCGAGGGCGCACAGGTCTCTGTCCGGGGCGTTGTGGAGAAGAAGCTCGACGGCCGGCGGGTCGTGGTCAACCTCACAGTCCGACACGAGGGTGCCAAGGTTCTCATGGCGGCGCGGGCGACCGTCCAGCTCGCCTGACGCCGTCGGCGCCGGCCCGACACGGCAGCGGGCCCCGCGGAGGTGATCCGCGGGGCCCGCTGCCGGCTGTCGTCGCTACGACGGCCGGATGCACGTCGGTCGGCCGGTGTCCGTCAGGCGGACCTCGTCGCGACCAGGGTGCGGGTGGTGGAGGCGGACGGTGCGCTCAGCTGACCTGAGCCGGCCTCAGACAGCCTCGGACAGCAGGGCGCCGAGTCGGCGGACACCCTCGACCAGGTCGGTGTCCCCCAGGGCGTAGGACAGCCGGGCGAAACGCGGGGTGCCGAAAGCCTCTCCGGGCACGATCGCGACGCCGGCCTCCTCCAGGATGAACTGGCACAACTCGGCCGAGGTCGCCGGCGTGCGGCCACGTAGCGTCCGGCCGAGCACACCCTCCAGCGACGGGTAGGCGTAGAAGGCGCCGTCCGGCAGCGGGCAGCGCACGCCGGGGATCTGCACGAGCATCTCGTGCATGGTCTTGCGGCGGCGGTCGAAGGCCGTCCGCATCTCGTGGACGGCGTCGAGCGGGCCGGCGACGGCGGCGAGCGCCGCGGCCTGGGCGACGTTCGAGACGTTCGAGGTGGCGTGCGACTGCAGGTTGGTGGCCGCCTTGACGACGTCGAGCGGGCCGATCAGCCAGCCGACCCGCCAGCCGGTCATCGCGTAGGTCTTGGCGACACCGTTGACGACGACCCAGCGGTCGGCGAGCTCGGGTGCCTCGACGGGCATCGAGGCGAAGCGGGCGCCGCCGTAGACCAGGTGCTCGTAGATCTCGTCGCTGAGCACCCAGATACCGGCCTCCGCGGCCCAGCGGCCGATCGCGCGGACCTCCTCCGGGGTGTGGACGGCGCCGGTCGGGTTGGAGGGGGAGCAGAACAGCAGGACCTTGGTGCGGGGGGTCCGGGCCGCCTCAAGCTGCTCGACGGTGACGCGGTACCCGGCCTCGGGCCCGGTCACGACGTCGACGGGCACTCCACCGGCGAGGCGGATCGCCTCGGGGTAGGTCGTCCAGTAGGGGGCGGGCAGGAGAACCTCGTCCCCTGGGTCGAGCAGTGTCGCGAACGCCTGGTAGACGGCCTGCTTGCCGCCGTTGGTGATGAGGACCTGGCTTGGCTCGACGACCAGGCCGGAGTCGCGCCTGGTCTTCTCCGCGACGGCCTCCCGCAGCTCGGGGAGGCCGGCAGCCGGGGTGTAGCGGTGCATGCGCGGCTCGCGGCACGCCTTCTCCGCGGCGGCGACGATGTGTTCGGGAGTCGGGAAGTCGGGCTCGCCGGCACCGAAGCCGATCACGTCCCGGCCCGCGGCGCGCATCGCCTTGGCGGTCGCGTCGACGGCGAGGGTCGCGGATGGCGCGATGCCCGCGATGCGGTGGGAGATCCTGCTCATGGCAGCCATGCTGCCACGTGAGTAGGGGATCGGGCCGGCCCGTCCGGCCCCTCCTGGGGCGACCTGCGGACGTCTAAGAGCACCGTGCGGACGGCTTCCGGTCGATGAAGGGGTATGCTCGTTCCGCTCGGCCTGTCAGCCCCCGCCTGCAGCTGGAAGCTCCACCGAACGGCCCACCCGAAAGATCTTCTGGAGATCATCGGAAGCCTGGCGGAGAGCGAAGGCGACAAGGTGGGAACCAGGCGGCGGTCCGGGTACGTCTAAGGGGCGTGGCTCAATTGGTAGAGCACCGGTCTCCAAAACCGGCGGTTGCAGGTTCGAGTCCTGTCGCCCCTGCGTTGGACCGACGAACGAGTGGGTGGAGCTGAGTGGCGACCGATACGCGTGACGCGGCACCGCGGGCCGGCAGGTCCGCGCGGGCTGACCGTCGACGGTCGCCGTTCTCGATTGTCCGCAGGATTCGTCAGTTCGTCCGCGAGGTCATCGCGGAGCTTCGCAAGGTCGTCTACCCGGGTCGGAGCGAGCTGATCACGTACGTGATCGTCGTGCTCGTCTTCGTCACGGTGATGACGGCCTTCGTGGCCAGCCTCGACTTCGGCCTGACGAAGGCGGTCCTCGCGGTCTTCGGCTGACACCGGAGCCATCGCGGGCACCGGTCCGCGCCGACCGATCGTCGGTGCGGCACGGCGCCCGGCCCGGGTACCGGCCCGCGCCGTCGTTCCGGCTCTGTGCGATCGGGGCGCGTCTCGTTGGTACGGGTCGCGGCGGGCGACCCGGTCGCCGGTCGACCGCCCGGCGGGTCAGGTCCGCCGGCGAGAGAACCACCCACTGTCCACCCGTCCACGAGAGAAGGAACGACCGCGTGTCCCAGTCTCCCGAGCACGCCTCCTCCGAGCAGGGAGAGGCCCTCGACCGTCTCGACCCCCTTGCGGCGTTCGAGCGCGACGAGGTCGCGAGCACGGACGCCGCGGCCGCACCTGAGAAGGACGACCTCGAGGACGACCTCGGGTCCGACGGCGGCTCCACCGCCGACACGGCGGCGGCCGAGGCCGTGCCGGCCGCTGGCGCCGTGCCGGCCGCCACCGTGGTCGTGACGCCCGAGCCCGAGCCTCAGGACGACGGCGACGACCTGCTCCGGGCGCTCGAGGACGCTCCCGGCGAGTGGTACGTCGTGCACTCCTACGCGGGCTACGAGAACAAGGTCAAGACCAATCTCGAGACCCGGATCTCCAGCCTCAACATGGAGGACTACATCTTCCAGATCGAGGTCCCGACCGAAGAGGTCCCGGTCGTCAAGAACGGCAAGCGCCAGCTCGTCCAGCAGAAGAAGTACCCCGGCTACATCTACGTCCGGATGGATCTGACCGACCAGTCGTGGTCGGCGGTCCGCAACACGCCGGGTGTGACCGGGTTCGTGGGCCTGACGAACCGGCCGTCGCCGCTGCGCCGCGAGGAGGTCGTCTCCATCCTCGCGCCGGCGGCGCCGAAGGAGAAGAAGGTCGAGACGGTCAAGGCCCAGGAGTTCGAGGTCGGGGAGTCCGTCACCGTCATGGACGGCCCGTTCGCCACCCTGCCGGCCACCATCAGCGAGATCAACCTCGACGCGCAGCGCCTGAAGGTACTCGTCTCCATCTTCGGTCGGGAGACACCGGTCGAGCTCCAGTTCAACCAGGTCGCGAAGATCTGATCCGCCCGTAGAACCCCGGTAGGAAGACGAACAGATGCCTCCCAAGAAGAAGAAGATCACTGCGCTGATCAAGCTCCAGATCAACGCCGGCAAGGCGACCCCGGCGCCGCCGGTCGGTCCCGCCCTGGGCCAGCACGGCGTGAACATCATGGAGTTCTGCAAGCAGTACAACGCGGCCACCGAGTCGCAGACCGGCAACGTCGTGCCGGTCGAGATCACCGTGTACGACGACCGGTCGTTCACCTTCGTCACCAAGACCCCGCCCGCCGCCCGGCTGATCCTCAAGGCCGCCGGCGTGGACAAGGGCAGCGGCACGCCGCACCGGGTCAAGGTCGCGAAGCTGACCCCGGCCCAGGTGCGCGAGATCGCCCAGACGAAGCTGCCGGACCTCAACGCGAACAGCATCGAGGCCGCGGAGAAGATCATCGCCGGTACCGCGCGCTCGATGGGTATCACCGTCGGCGAGTGACCGTGTCCGGACGACTGTGTCCGGACGGCGGTGTCCCGCGCGAACACGCGGGTGAACGCAGGTATGTGGGAGGGCTCGTCGCTGCCACGGCCCGGGTGGAGCCCGGGTCGGACGGCGCGGAGCGGGACCCGCCAACACCACGAGGAGAACTCATGAAGCGCAGCAAGGCCTACCGCGCCGCGGCCGAGAAGATCGACGCGACCGCTCTCTACAGCCCGCTCGACGCGGCCCGGCTGGCCCGGGAGACGTCGTCCACGAAGTACGACGCCACCGTCGAGGTCGCCCTCCGGCTCGGCGTCGACCCGCGCAAGGCCGACCAGATGGTGCGTGGCACGGTCAACCTGCCGCACGGCACCGGCAAGTCCCCGCGGGTCGCGGTGTTCGCCGCCGGCGAGAAGGCCGCCGAGGCCACCGCCGCGGGCGCGGACGTCGTCGGCAGCGACGACCTGGTGGCCCGCATCCAGGAGGGCTTCCTCGACTTCGACGCCACGGTCGCGACGCCCGACCAGATGGCCAAGGTCGGCCGGATCGCCCGCATCCTCGGGCCTCGTGGGCTCATGCCGAACCCGAAGACCGGCACCGTCACCCTGGACGTCGCCAAGGTCGTCGGCGACATCAAGGGCGGTAAGATCAACTTCCGGGTCGACAAGCAGGGCAACCTGCACATCGTCATCGGCAAGGTGAGCTTCTCCGAGACCCAGCTCATCGAGAACTACACCGTCGCCCTCGACGAGATCGTCCGGGTCAAGCCGTCGGCGGCCAAGGGCCGGTACCTCAAGAAGATCACTTTCGCCACGACGATGGGCCCCGGCATCCCCGTGGACCCGAACCGGACCCGGAACCTCCTCGAGGAGGTTCCGGCCTGACCGGAACGGCACCGACCGCACGACCGGAAGACCGCACGACCGGCAGACCGGACGAGTTCGACCGGAATCGTACGACCGGGCCGGACCAGTTCGAATCGAACGGCACGACGAGGGCACGCACCGTCCGCGGTGGGTGCCCTTCGTTCGTTCCGCGTTGCTCCTGCTACGATGATGAACAGTTCCACACCGAAGACCGCTGGTCGTACTCCGGCCGTCGGGTCCCGAGTTTTTCGGAGATCTGTCGTCGGAGGCCGAAGGCTCGGTTTCCCCGAGCGGCCCGCGCAGGTGGCGGACGGGAAGTGGCTCACGCATCGCCGCTCTGCCGGCTCCGAACTCACTCAGATGGGTACGGCCGGCGGGTGAAGATCGTCGCCCTTGACGCCCCGCGCCTCCTGCGCCGGGGCGTTCGTCGTTTCCGGGTCCTTCGGTATGGCCGGCCGACCATTGAAGGAGCCCGATGGCGAACTCGGAGAAGACCGCCGCGGTGGCGGAGATCGCCGAGGAGTTCCGTGGTTCGACCGCCGCGGTGCTGACCGAGTATCGCGGCCTGACGGTGAGTCAGCTCACCGAGCTGCGCCGCGCCCTCGGCGAGACCACCCGCTACGCGGTGGTCAAGAACACCCTTACCAAGATCGCCGCGGCCCAGGCCGGCGTGTCCGGCATCGACGACCTGCTCGTCGGTCCGACGGCCGTCGCGTTCGTCGGCGGCGACCCGGTCGAGGCGGCCAAGGGCCTGCGGGACTTCGCCCGCGCCAACCCGGCCCTGGTCGTCAAGGGCGGGGTCGTCGAAGGCAAGGCGTTGAATGCGGACGAGATCCGCAAGCTCGCCGACCTGGAGTCCCGCGAGGTCCTGCTCGCCAAGCTGGCCGGAGCCATGAACGGCTCGCTGGCCAAGGCGGCTGGCCTCTTCGCCGCCCCGCTGTCGCAGGTGGCTCGGCTCGCCGAGGCCCTGCGCGCGCAGCGGGAGGAGACGGCCGGCGCCGAGCCGGTCTCCGTGGACGCCTGACGAGCGACGCCTGACGGGACCCCCGTCCCGCGGGCGGTGTCCCGGTGCGGCCGCGGCTGGCCCGCACCGAGCCGCCCTCGCGGGGTGGTGCCCCGGCGGGGCCGCGTCCCACGGGACGCGACGACCGACCACCCACCTGACGACACCCCCCGGCATGGCCGGGCGCCGGATCATCTGATCGGCATTACAAGGAAGGAACCGCCACCATGGCGAAGCTTTCGACCGACGAGCTCCTCGGCGCGTTCAAGGAGATGACGCTCCTGGAGCTCTCGGAGTTCGTGAAGCAGTTCGAGGACACGTTCGGCGTGACCGCGGCCGCCCCGGTCGCCATCGCGGCCGGCCCGGTGGCCGGTGGCGCGGGCGGCGAGGCCGCCGCCGTCGAGGAGCAGGACGAGTTCGACGTGATCCTCGAGTCCGTCGGTGACAAGAAGATCCAGGTCATCAAGGAGGTCCGCGCGCTCACCAGCCTGGGCCTCAAGGAGGCCAAGGACCTCGTGGACGGCGCCCCCAAGCCCGTCCTGGAGAAGGTCGCCAAGGAGGCCGCGGACAAGGCCAAGGCGGCCCTCGAGGGCGCCGGCGCCACCGTCACCGTCAAGTAGTTCGGTACCGGTGCCGCCTGCCGGCACCGGTCCGCCGTGGCCCCGGCGCCGGCGCGCTGTCGTCGCGGCGGACATCCCGCTCCCCGGCCGGCCTCCCGCCGGCCGGGGGCGGATGACCTTGAGCCCCGTCCCGGTACGTCCGGGGCGGGGCTTCGGCGTGTCCGGCGCTGCGCGACCGGGTGCGGCGCGGCGGCGCGGTCCGGTGGCACGGCGGTCCGCGGTCCGGTGGGGCGGCGCGGCGGGTGGTGATCCGACTGGCGGGCGGGGCCGGTGGTGGTAAGACTTCGGTGTCGTCGTCGGGCCGTGGAGTGGGCCCGCGGGACGGCCGGAGAGACCGTGATCGGCCGTTCGGGCGGCCGGTCGGTGGCGTGATCAGGGCGGCGCCTTCGCCCGTTTCATGCATGAATGGCCTTCTCACGGGGCATCTTCCGCGGGACGGGCCGGCCGGGGCGCTCGGTCGGCGGCGGTCCGGCCCACCCGGAGCGGCGTGTCAACGGCGAGATCGGGCCGAGACGATGTTGCCCTTGAGGCCTTGACTAGCTCCGGGGCTACGGAGTTCCATCATTTCGCGAACCTTCGTAGGGAAGCGGCGCGCGACGTGATCAGGTCTCGTCCTTGCCAGCAGTGAAGCCGTCGGCTACACTGCTAGTTTGCGCTGTCTTTCTCGTTGCAACGGGCTCGTCGGTAACACGTTCGACATCGGGATCCGATCCCCTGGGGTGATCGGATTCGCGCCGCGGGGCGGTCCGCGGTCCTTCGGCCCATTGGCCGGGCACCTGCCGCCTCAGCGGGTTCGGGGTGACGCGAGAGCGGCGTGGCCGTGTCTCGCTTGCGGGCACGGCGGCCCGGCTGTCCGAACCGAGACCCGAACGAGACTCTTCGCCTTTGCTGCACCGACACGTCGATCCGAGATCGCCGCGCCGGCGCCGTGTGGCCGTGCCACACGCGTGCCGACCAGACCCGCGGCCGCTCCGTCATGCCCCGAGCCAGTGGACTCCGGGTGTCACGCGGGCGCTCGGCCCCACAGTTCCGCCCGCGTCGGCGTCCGCGCGGGCGGTCGCCGCCCCGCTGGTTGCCGCATCCGCGACGCAGTCTCCATCTCGGGATCCTCGCATTGCCGGGGTACCCCCCGCCGACGTTCCGCACAACCGTAGCGAGACACTGATCACCTGACCACCCCCTTACGGATCCTTGACATCCGCGACGCCAGCCCCACGATCAGGCCACCGGAAGGACCACCTTGGCCGCCTCGCGTTCCGCTTCCCGCATCTCGTTCGCAAAGATCATCGAGCCTCTCGAGGTCCCGGATCTTCTCGCCCTGCAGACGCAGTCATTCGATTGGCTGATCGGCAACGACATCTGGGCGGAGCGGGTCCAGGAGGCCATCGACGCCGACAGGAACGATGTCCCCATCACCTCCGGGCTCGAGGAGGTCTTCGAGGAGATCTCCCCGATCGAGGACTTCTCCGGCTCGATGTCCCTGTCCTTCCGGGATCACAGGTTCGAGCCTCCCAAGTACTCCGTAGAGGAGTGCAAGGACAAGGACATGACCTACTCGGCGCCGCTGTTCGTCACCGCCGAGTTCACCAACAACACCACCGGTGAGATCAAGAGCCAGACGGTGTTCATGGGCGACTTCCCGCTCATGACCCCGAAGGGCACGTTCGTCATCAACGGCACCGAGCGCGTGGTGGTCAGCCAGCTCGTCCGGTCCCCGGGTGTGTACTTCGAGAAGGCGATCGACAAGGCGTCCGACAAGGACCTGTTCTCCTGCAAGGTGATCCCCTCTCGTGGGGCCTGGCTCGAGTTCGAGATCGACAAGCGGGACACCGTCGGCGTCCGCATCGACCGCAAGCGCCGCCAGTCGGTCACCGTCCTGCTCAAGGCTCTGGGCTGGGACGAGGCCCGCATCCTGGAGCGCTTCGGCGACTTCCCGTCGATGCGGGTCACCCTGGAGAAGGATCACACCTCCAGCCAGGACGACGCCCTGCTCGACATCTACCGCAAGCTGCGCCCGGGCGAGCCGCCGACGCGGGAGTCGGCGCAGACCCTGCTGGAGAACCTCTTCTTCAACCCGAAGCGCTACGACCTGGCCAAGGTCGGCCGCTACAAGGTGAACAAGAAGCTGACCCTCGAGGTCGCGCACGACGTCGGCGTCCTCACCGAGGACGACGTCGTCCGCACGATCGAGTACATCGTCAAGCTGCACGCGGGCCAGGACCCGGACAACTACGAGGTCGACGACATCGACCACTTCGGCAACCGGCGCCTGCGCACGGTCGGCGAGCTCATCCAGAACCAGGTCCGCCTCGGCCTGGCCCGGATGGAGCGTGTCGTCCGTGAGCGCATGACGACCCAGGACGTCGAGGCGATCACGCCGCAGACCCTGATCAACATCCGGCCGGTCGTCGCCTCCATCAAGGAGTTCTTCGGCACCAGCCAGCTCTCCCAGTTCATGGACCAGACGAACCCGCTGGCCGGCCTGACCCACAAGCGCCGCCTGTCCGCGCTGGGCCCCGGCGGTCTGTCCCGGGAGCGGGCCGGCTTCGAGGTCCGCGACGTGCACCCCAGCCACTACGGCCGGATGTGCCCGATCGAGACGCCGGAAGGCCCGAACATCGGCCTGATCGGCTCGCTGTCGACGTTCGCGCGGGTCAACCCGTTCGGCTTCGTCGAGACCCCGTACCGCAAGGTGGAGAGCGGCCGGGTCACCGGCCAGATCGACTACCTGACCGCGGACGAGGAGGACCGCCACGTCAAGGCGCAGGCGAACACCCCGCTGAACGCGGACGGCACGTTCGCCGAGGACCGCGTCCTGGTCCGCCGCAAGGGCGGTGAGGTCGAGTTCATCCCGCCGGACGAGGTCGACTACATGGACGTCTCGCCGCGGCAGATGGTGTCCGTCGCGACGGCGATGATCCCCTTCCTCGAGCACGACGACGCCAACCGCGCCCTGATGGGCTCGAACATGCAGCGCCAGTCGGTGCCGCTGCTGCGTTCCGAGGCGCCGCTGGTCGGCACCGGCATGGAGGCCCGTGCGGCCAAGGACGCCGGCGACGTGGTCGTCTGCGCCCAGTCCGGCGTCGTCGAGGACCTCTCGGCCGACTACATCACCGTCATGCACGACGACGGGACGCGGCGCACCTACCGGCTGGCGAAGTTCCGCCGGTCGAACCAGGGCACCTGCATCAACCAGAAGCCGATCGTGTTCGAGGGCGACCGCGTCGAGGCCGGCCAGGTCATCGCCGACGGCCCGTGCACCGACAACGGCGAGATGGCCCTGGGCAAGAACCTCCTGGTGGCCTTCATGCCGTGGGAGGGGCACAACTACGAGGACGCGATCATCCTCTCCCAGCGCCTGGTGCAGGACGACGTCCTCTCCTCGATCCACATCGAGGAGCACGAGGTCGACGCCCGCGACACCAAGCTGGGCCCGGAGGAGATCACCCGGGACATCCCGAACGTCGCCGAGGAGGTCCTCGCCGACCTCGACGAGCGCGGCATCATCCGGATCGGCGCCGAGGTGTCGCCCGGTGACGTGCTGGTCGGCAAGGTCACCCCGAAGGGCGAGACCGAGCTGACCCCGGAGGAGCGCCTGCTGCGCGCCATCTTCGGTGAGAAGGCCCGGGAGGTCCGGGACACCTCGCTGAAGGTGCCGCACGGTGAGTCCGGCAAGGTCATCGGTGTCCGCGTGTTCTCCCGCGAGGACGGCGACGAGCTGCCCCCGGGCGTGAACGAGCTGGTCCGCGTCTACGTGGCCCAGAAGCGCAAGATCACCGACGGTGACAAGCTCGCCGGCCGGCACGGCAACAAGGGCGTCATCGCCAAGATCCTGCCGGTGGAGGACATGCCGTTCCTCCCCGACGGCACCGCGGTCGACGTCGTGCTCAACCCGCACGGTGTGCCGCGCCGGATGAACATCGGCCAGATCCTGGAGACGCACCTCGGCTGGGTCGCCAAGACCGGCTGGCAGGTCGACTCCGGCACGGAGGACTGGAAGGAGCGGCTGCGCGGCATCGGCGCGGACGCCGCCCCGCCCGGGACCAACGTGGCGACGCCGGTGTTCGACGGTGCCCGCGAGGAGGAGATCACCGGCCTGCTCGACGCCACCCTGCCCAACCGGGACGGGCAGCAGATGATCGGTTCCTCCGGCAAGGCCGAGCTGTACGACGGCCGCACCGGGGAGCCGTACCCGTACCCCGTGGCGGTCGGCTACATCTACATCCTCAAGCTCCTGCACCTGGTCGACGACAAGATCCACGCCCGGTCGACCGGCCCCTACTCGATGATCACGCAGCAGCCGCTCGGTGGTAAGGCCCAGTTCGGTGGCCAGCGGTTCGGTGAGATGGAGGTGTGGGCGCTCGAGGCGTACGGCGCCGCCTACGCCCTGCAGGAGCTCCTCACGATCAAGTCGGACGACGTCGTCGGCCGAGTGAAGGTCTACGAGGCGATCGTCAAGGGCGAGAACATCCCGGAACCCGGTATCCCGGAGTCGTTCAAGGTCCTCATCAAGGAGATGCAGTCGCTGTGCCTCAACGTCGAGGTGCTGTCCAGCGACGGAGTCTCGATCGAGATGCGGGACACCGACGAGGACGTCTTCCGCGCGGCGGAGGAGCTCGGAATCGACCTGTCACGGCGCGAGCCCAGCAGCGTCGAAGAGGTCTGACGTGACGGGGGGTCCGCCCGACGGATGCGCCGACCGGCTGCTGTCGGTCGACTGGCCGCTGTCGGTCGACCGGCCGCGGCCGGTCATGGCGGGCCCCCGCCCCCGTCCACTCGTGCCACCCGGGTAGGAGCCCACAGGCCCCGGCCCGGGGGCCCCGGCAGCGTCCCGACTGAGAAAGAGAGAGCAGGCGACAGTCTTGCTGGACGTCAACTTCTTCGACGAGCTGCGCATCGGCCTGGCCACCGCGGACGACATCCGCCAGTGGTCGTTCGGTGAGGTCAAGAAGCCGGAGACGATCAACTACCGCACCCTCAAGCCGGAGAAGGACGGGCTCTTCTGCGAGAAGATCTTCGGTCCGACCCGGGACTGGGAGTGCTACTGCGGGAAGTACAAGCGGGTCCGGTTCAAGGGCATCATCTGTGAGCGCTGTGGCGTCGAGGTCACCCGCGCCAAGGTGCGCCGCGAGCGGATGGGCCACATCGAGCTCGCCGCCCCCGTCACCCACATCTGGTACTTCAAGGGTGTGCCGAGCCGGCTCGGCTACCTGCTCGACCTGGCGCCGAAGGACCTCGAGAAGGTCATCTACTTCGCCGCCTACATGATCACCAAGGTCGACATCGACGCGCGGCACCGCGACCTGCCGACCCTCGAGGCCCGTATCGGCGTCGAGAAGCAGCAGCTCGAGGACAAGAAGAACGCCGACGTCGAGACCCGCCAGCGCAAGCTGGAGGAGGACCTGGCGCAGCTCGAGGCCGAAGGTGCCAAGGGCGACGCCCGCCGCAAGGTGCGTGAGTCGGCCGAGCGTGAGATGCGCCAGATCCGGGACCGCTCCCAGCGCAAGATCGACGACCTGGACCGGGTCTTCGACCGGTTCAAGAACATGAAGGTGCAGGACCTCGAGCCCGACGAGCTGCTCTTCCGCGAGCTGCGCGACCGGTTCGGCCAGTACTTCGAGGGCGGCATGGGCGCCGAGGCGCTGCAGCACCGGCTGGCCGACTTCGACCTGGCCGCCGAGGCGGAGTCGCTGCGCGAGACCATCCGCAGCGGCAAGGGGCAGAAGAAGGCCCGCGCGCTCAAGCGGCTCAAGGTCGTGTCGGCGTTCCTGAACACCCGCAACTCCCCGATGGGGATGGTGCTCGACTGCGTTCCGGTGATCCCGCCGGACCTGCGGCCGATGGTCCAGCTCGACGGTGGCCGGTTCGCCACCTCCGACCTGAACGACCTGTACCGCCGGGTGATCAACCGGAACAACCGGCTCAAGCGGCTGCTCGACCTCGGCGCGCCCGAGATCATCGTCAACAACGAGAAGCGGATGCTGCAGGAGGCCGTCGACGCGCTGTTCGACAACGGCCGCCGCGGCCGGCCCGTCACCGGGCCCGGCAACCGTCCGCTCAAGTCGCTGTCCGACATGCTCAAGGGCAAGCAGGGCCGGTTCCGCCAGAACCTGCTCGGCAAGCGCGTCGACTACTCGGGCCGTTCGGTCATCGTGGTCGGTCCGCAGCTCAAGCTGCACCAGTGCGGCCTGCCCAAGCAGATGGCGCTCGAGCTGTTCAAGCCGTTCGTGATGAAGCGCCTGGTCGACCTCAACCACGCGCAGAACATCAAGTCGGCCAAGCGCATGGTCGAGCGGGCCCGTCCGGTCGTGTGGGACGTCCTCGAAGAGGTCATCACCGAGCACCCCGTGCTGCTCAACCGGGCGCCGACCCTGCACCGCCTCGGCATCCAGGCCTTCGAGCCGCAGCTGGTCGAGGGCAAGGCCATCCAGATCCACCCGCTGGTCTGCACCGCGTTCAACGCGGACTTCGACGGCGACCAGATGGCGGTGCACCTGCCGCTGTCCGCCGAGGCGCAGGCCGAGGCCCGGATCCTGATGCTGTCGAGCAACAACATCCTGTCGCCGGCGTCGGGCCGTCCGCTGGCCATGCCCAGCCTCGACATGGTCACCGGGGTGTACCACCTGTCCCGGGTGTCCGAGGGTGCGATCGGCGAGGGCCGGCTCTTCTCCAGCGTCGCCGAGGCCCAGATGGCCTTCGACGCGCGGGAGATCCACCTGCAGGCCCGCATCCAGGTGCGGCTGCGGGAGAGCACGCCCCCCGCCGAGTGGGCGCCGCCCGCCGACTGGCTGCCGGGTGACCCGTTCACCCTGGAGACCACGTTCGGGCGCTGCCTGCTCAACGAGGCGCTGCCGGAGGGCTACCCCTTCATCAACGCCCAGCTGAACAAGAAGGCGCAGGCGGCGATCGTCAACGACCTCGCCGAGCGGTACCCGAAGATCCAGGTCGCGGCGACGCTGGACGCCCTCAAGAGCGCCGGTTTCTACTGGGCCACCCGGTCCGGTGTCACGGTGGCGATCGAGGACGTCGTGGCCCCGCCGAACAAGGCCCAGATCCTCGACGAGTACGAGCAGCGGGCCGAGCGGGTCGAGAAGCAGTTCGGCCGCGGTTTCCTCTCCGACGAGGAGCGCCGTAGCGAGCTGGTGCAGATCTGGACCGAGGCGACGAACAAGATCGCCGAGGCCATGGAGGCGAACTTCCCGGAGACCAACCCGGTCTACACGCTGGTCAACTCCGGGGCCGCCGGAAACATGATGCAGATCCGGCAGCTCGCCGGCATGCGTGGACTGGTCTCCAACCCCAAGGGTGAGATCATCCCGCGGCCGATCAAGGCGAACTTCCGTGAGGGCCTCACCGTCGTCGAGTACTTCATCTCGACGCACGGTGCCCGTAAGGGTCTCGCCGACACCGCCCTGCGGACCGCCGACTCGGGTTACCTGACCCGTCGTCTGGTGGACGTCAGCCAGGACGTCATCGTCCGCGAGGAGGACTGCGGCACCGAGCGCGGCATCCTGACCCGGATCGCCCGCAAGGGTCCGGACGGGGTGCTGGTGCGCGACCGCTACGCGGAGACCTCCGCGTACGCTCGCTCGCTCGCCTCCGACGCCGTCGACGCCCAGGGCGAGGTCGTCGTCCCGGCAGGCGCCGACGCCGGCGACGTGGTCATCGGCCAGATCATCGAGGCCGGGATCGAGTCGGTGCGGGTGCGCTCGGCGCTCACCTGCGAGTCGCGGATGGGTGTCTGCGCGCACTGCTACGGCCGCTCGCTGGCCACCGGCAAGCTGGTGGACGTCGGTGAGGCCGTCGGCATCGTCGCCGCCCAGTCCATCGGTGAGCCGGGAACCCAGCTCACGATGCGTACCTTCCACAGCGGTGGCGTCGCCGGTGACGACATCACCCAGGGTCTGCCGCGTGTCGTCGAGCTGTTCGAGGCCCGCAGCCCCAAGGGCAAGGCCCCGATCAGCGAGGTCGTCGGCCGGGTCAAGATCGAGGAGACGGAGAAGACCTTCAAGGTCGTCATCGTCCCCGACGACGGCAGCGAGGAGATCGCCTACCCGGTCTCCCGTCGCTCCCGGCTGCGGGTCCGCGAGGGCGAGCGGGTCGACGTCGGCGCCCAGCTGATCGACGGCGCCGTCGACCCGCACGAGGTGCTGCGCATCCTCGGCCCGCGCCAGGTGCAGCTGCACCTGGTCGACCAGGTGCAGGAGGTGTACCGGTCGCAGGGTGTGTCGATCCACGACAAGCACATCGAGATCATCATCCGCCAGATGCTCAAGCGGGTGAACGTGCTGGAGTCGGGGGAGACCACGCTGCTGCCGGGTGAGCTCGTCGAGCGGGCCCGCTTCGAGGGCGAGAACCGGCGCGTGGTGGAGACCGGCGGCCAGCCGGCCTCGGCCCGCCCGGTGCTCATGGGCATCACCAAGGCCTCGCTGGCCACCGAGTCGTGGCTGTCGGCCGCGTCCTTCCAGGAGACCACCCGGGTGCTCACCGACGCGGCGATCAACGCCCGCTCGGACTCGCTGGTCGGCCTCAAGGAGAACGTCATCATCGGAAAGCTCATCCCGGCGGGTACCGGCATCTCCCGGTACCGCAACATCCGGGTGGAGCCGACCGACGAGGCGCGGGCGGCGATGTACTCGGTCAGCGGCTACGAGGACGGCGGCTCGGTCGAGTACGGCGCCTTCGGCACCGGATCCGGCCAGGCCGTCCCGCTGGACGAGTTCGACTACCGCAGCTCGGGCGACTACCGCTGAGCCAGGGCGCCTGACGCCGACACCGGGCGTCTGACGCTGTGACCGGGACGGCCCGGTGAACCGTGCGGGTACGCGGTTCACCGGGCCGTTCGGCGTTTGGGCGGGGCGGGGGCGGGGGCGTGTGCGGGGCGCGGGCCGGATCGGCGGCCGCGTCGCCCTCAGCCGCCCTCAGCCGCCCTCAGTCGTCGCTGTGACCGGATCCCGGGTCCGGACCTGAGCCCGGGTCCGCCGCCGGCGTGGTGGCCGTGACAGGCCCGAAGGCGGCCTCCCGCAGTTCGCCGTAGACCCGGACAAGGTCGGGCAGCTGGTAGTGCGCGTTCAGCCCACTGGGGTTCGGTAGCAGCCACACCCCGGCGGGCCCGAGGCGTTCCGGCTGCCGGCCGACCTTCGCCGTCCGCCGCCCGAAGCCGAGGCGGTACGCGGCGAGCCCGAGAAAGGCGACCCATTCCGGGCGGATCCGTTCGACAAGCTCAATGAGTACCGGCACGCCGGCTCTGATTTCGTCATCGGCGATCTCATCGGCGCGAGCGGTCGAGCGGTGCACCAGATTCGTGATTCCGATGCCCCGGGCCCGCAGCTGCTCGGTCTCGGACGGATGCAACCGGCGCCCGGTGAACCCGGCGAAGTGCAGGACCGGCCAGAGCCGATTACTGGGCGTCCCGAAATGGAACCCGGTGGCGCCGGACTCCAGCGACGGATTGATGCCACACAGCAGCACCCGGGTCTCCGGGCCGACGAGGTCCGGGACGGTCTTCCCATAGGCCGCGAGAAGCTCCGCACGGTCCGGCCGGGGCCGTCGCGGCGGCTTCGGTGACCTCAGCGCCGCCGGCACGGCCTTCTGCGGGTCGGCGGCCTCCTGCGCGGAGGTGGCTTCCCGCGCCGGCGCGGCCTCCTCCGTTCCCGGCGGAGTGTCTTCCGTTCCTGCCGGCGCGTCTTCTCCTGGCAGCGTGCGGCCCGTGGACGGGGTGATTACCGGCGACGGTGTGTCTTCTGGTGTCTGGTTGGCCGGGGTCGGCTGGTCCGGCGCGGTGCCCTGGCTGGGCGGTCTGGTGCTGGCCATCCTGGCATCCTCGTGTGTCACCACCCCCGCGGATCATCCGCCCCACCCGGGACCCTGTTCCCCCTCCCAACAGCCCGCCGGACCTCAGGCGGCCCCTACCGGCCCACCACGCATCCCCATGGGGCGTCGGGGGAGAGGGGGGCGGGTTTTGGTCAGAGTGGTTTTTATGGCCGACGGTGGGGTTGTGATGGTGGTCGGATGGTCGATGCCTCGGTCTGGGCTTGGGTCTCGGCGGCCGGCTTCGCGGGCCCGTGGCCCGGGCGGGGAATTGGCGGGTGCCTTTCGGCCGGGCGTTCGTGGAGGCCGGAGGGGTCGGCGGTAGGGTTCGCCCTGGCTGTTTTCCCGGTGGGAGGACGGTTGTGTCGGTACCGGTCCGGCGGGTTGGCGGATACCGGTCCGTCCGTGGAGCGCGCAACGGCCAGGCGCAGGCAGGACGTCCGTCGTCCGGTGGCGCCTGTCGTGGTCGTCGGGTGATACCCCGTTCGACACTTGACGTGGGCGTGGAGTAGTGTTGGCGCCTGTGGCCGGAGTCCACGTGACTCTGGCGTGTGTCCTGCGCCCAGACGTGGCGCCGTGGCGCCGAGAACCGACCGCTCAGGTCAGGTACTCAGGCCGCCGTCGGTGACAGTCGGGTTCGGTCCGACAGAGTCGGGCGGGTAGGCGCGCTCCTTCTGGGACGTATCGGGCTTC
The DNA here is from genome assembly GCF_000373365.1 of Parafrankia discariae. Classification (NCBI taxonomy): domain Bacteria; kingdom Bacillati; phylum Actinomycetota; class Actinomycetes; order Frankiales; family Frankiaceae; genus Parafrankia; species Parafrankia discariae. The sequence goes on along the minus strand of NZ_KB891252.1, from coordinate 111,108 downwards.
CGGTACTTACCGAGGGCGCGACACGCCCGACCGCGTGGGTCGGGGACAGACACTCCGGCGCTCACGCTCCGTGCCAACCAGGCGAGGAGCGGCACCGCGACACAGCAGGCAGACAGGCCGGCCATCCGGGATGGCTGCCGGCGAGTACGACGAGGCACGAAGGAACGGGAGCGGCGTTGCCCACGATCCAGCAGCTGGTCCGCAAGGGCCGGCAGGACAAGGTCGAGAAGACCAAGACCCCGGCACTCAAGGGGAGCCCGCAGCGTCGTGGCGTGTGCACCCGCGTCTACACGACCACCCCCAAGAAGCCGAACTCGGCGCTGCGCAAGGTGGCTCGCGTCCGGCTCAACAGCGGGATCGAGGTCACGGCCTACATCCCCGGGGTCGGTCACAACCTGCAGGAGCACTCGATCGTCCTGGTGCGTGGTGGCCGTGTGAAGGACCTCCCGGGCGTTCGCTACAAGATTGTCCGGGGCGCTCTCGACACGCAGGGCGTCCGTAACCGGAAGCAGGCTCGCAGCCGCTACGGCGCGAAGAAGGAGAAGGGCTAATGCCGCGCAAGGGGCCCGCGCCCAAGCACCCCGTCGTCGTCGACCCGGTCTACGGCTCGCCGCTGGTGACCGCCCTGGTCAACAAGGTGCTGTTGAGCGGCAAGAAGTCGGTCGCGGAGCGCATCGTGTACGGCGCGCTCGAGGGTGCGAAGAACAAGACCGGCAACGACCCGGTCGTCACGCTCAAGCGTGCGCTGGACAACGTGAAGCCCACGTTGGAGGTGCGCAGCCGCCGAGTAGGTGGCGCCACCTACCAGGTTCCGGTCGAGGTCCGCGCGGGCCGCAGCACCACGCTCGCGCTGCGCTGGCTCGTCGGGTACTCCCGCGGTCGTCGTGAGAAGACGATGACCGAGCGCCTGATGAACGAGCTGATCGACGCGAGCAACGGCCTCGGCGCGAGTGTGAAGCGCCGGGAGGACACCCACAAGATGGCGGAGTCCAACAAGGCCTTCGCCCACTACCGCTGGTAACTCATCATGGCTGCTGACGCACGTGCCGCACTGGCCGCGACCCGAAACATCGGGATCATGGCCCACATCGACGCAGGCAAGACCACGACCACCGAGCGCATCCTCTTCTACACCGGTGTGAACTACAAGATCGGTGAAGTCCACGAGGGTGGCGCCACGATGGACTGGATGGAGCAGGAGCAGGAGCGGGGGATCACCATCACCTCCGCCGCCACCACCTGCTCCTGGCGTGACCACACCATCAACATCATCGACACCCCGGGCCACGTCGACTTCACCGTCGAGGTGGAGCGGTCGCTGCGCGTCCTCGACGGAGCGGTCGCGGTGTTCGACGCCGTCGCCGGCGTCGAGCCGCAGAGCGAGACGGTCTGGAAGCAGGCCGACCGCTACGACGTCCCGCGGATCGCGTTCGTCAACAAGATGGACCGGGTCGGCGCCGAGTTCCACCGCTGCGTCGACATGATGGTCGACCGGCTGGACGCGACGCCCGCCGTCATCCAGCTGCCCTGGGGTGTCGAGGCGGACTTCCGCGGCGTGATCGACCTGATCCGCATGAAGGGCCTGCTCTGGCACACCGAGGACAAGGGCGCCTCGTTCGAGACCGTCGACATCCCGAGCGACCACGCCGAGGCCGCGCAGGAATGGCGGGAGAAGCTGGTCGAGACCGTCGCCGAGAACGACGACGAGCTCATGGAGCTCTACCTCGAGGGCGTCGAGCCCACCGAGGAGCAGCTCATGGCGGCGCTGCGGCGGGCCACGGTGGCCAGCAAGATCAACCCGGTGCTCTGCGGTTCCGCGTTCAAGAACAAGGGCGTGCAGCCCATGCTCGACGCGGTCGTCGACTTCCTCCCCTCGCCGACGGACATCGGCTCGGTGACCGGTCACGCGGTCGGGAAGGAAGAGACCGAGATCGTCCGCGAGGCCGACGACGACGCGCCGTTCTCGGCGCTGGCCTTCAAGATCATGTCGGACCCGTACGTCGGCAAGCTGACCTACATCCGGGTGTACTCCGGCAAGATCACCAGCGGTACCGCGGTGCTGAACTCGACCAAGGACCGCAAGGAGCGCATCGGCCGCATCCTGCAGATGCACGCCAACCACCGGGAGGACCGGGACGGCGTGGGCGCGGGTCAGATCGTGGCCGTGGTGGGCCTGAAGAACACCACCACCGGCGACACGCTCTGTGACCCGAACTCGCCGGTCATCCTCGAGTCGATGATCTTCCCTGCCCCGGTCATCGACGTCGCCATCGAGCCGAAGACGAAGGCTGACCAGCAGAAGCTGGGCACCGCGATCCAGCGGCTCACCGAAGAGGACCCGACCTTCCAGGTCCGCACCGACGAGGAGACCGGTCAGACGGTCATCGCCGGGATGGGTGAGCTGCACCTCGAGGTCTTCGTCGACCGGATGCGCCGTGAGTACGGCGTCGAGGCGAACGTCGGCAAGCCGCAGGTGGCCTACCGCGAGACCATCCGCCGCAAGGTGGAGAAGGTCGACTACACCCACAAGAAGCAGACGGGTGGGTCCGGCCAGTACGCCCGGGTGATCATCGACCTGGAGCCCTCCGGCGGCGACGGCGGCGGCTACGAGTTCGAGAACAAGGTGACCGGCGGCCGCATCCCACGGGAGTTCATCCCGTCGGTGGACGCCGGCTGCCAGGAGGCCATGGAGTTCGGTGTCCTGGCCGGTTACCCGCTCGTGGACGTCAAGGTCACGCTGCGGGACGGCCAGTTCCACGAGGTCGACTCCTCCGAGCTCGCGTTCAAGATCGCCGGCTCGATGGCCTTCAAGGACGCGGCACGGAAGGCCGACCCGGTCATTCTCGAGCCGCTGATGTCGGTCGAGGTCACCACGCCCGAGGACCACATGGGCGACGTGATCGGCGACCTGAACTCGCGTCGTGGGCAGATCCAGGCGATGGACGAGCGGGGCGGTTCCCGGATCGTCAAGGCCCTGGTGCCGCTCTCCGAGATGTTCGGGTATGTCGGCGACCTGCGGTCGAAGACCTCCGGCCGGGCGAGCTACTCGATGCAGTTCGACTCCTACGCCGAGGTTCCGCAGAACGTGGCCAAGGAGATCATCGCGAAGGCGCGAGGCGAGTAGCGGGCCCCCCGGGCCGGCCTGCCGGCACCACTGACGACTACACAGCACGACACCACCCGTCCTTGGAGGGACACCAGTGGCGAAGCAGAAGTTCGAGCGGACCAAGCCGCACGTCAACATCGGCACCATCGGTCACATCGACCATGGCAAGACGACGCTGACGGCCGCGATCACGAAGGTCCTGCACGACGCGCACCCGGACCTCAACCCGTTCACGCCGTTCGACCAGATCGACAAGGCGCCGGAGGAGAAGGCCCGCGGGATCACGATCTCGATCGCGCACGTCGAGTACCAGACCGACGCGCGGCACTACGCGCACGTCGACTGCCCTGGGCACGCCGACTACATCAAGAACATGATCACCGGTGCCGCGCAGATGGACGGCGCGATCCTGGTGGTCTCGGCGACCGACGGCCCCATGCCGCAGACGAAGGAGCACGTGCTCCTGGCCCGCCAGGTCGGCGTGCCGTACATCGTCGTGGCGCTGAACAAGGCCGACATGGTCGACGACGAGGAGATCCTCGAGCTCGTCGAGCTCGAGGTCCGGGAGCTCCTGAACACCTACGAGTTCCCCGGCGACGACGTCCCGGTCATCCGTGTCTCCGCGCTCAAGGCGCTGGAGGGTGACAAGGAGTGGGGCGCCAAGCTCCTCGAGCTCATGGCCGCGGTGGACGCGTCCATCCCCGAGCCCGAGCGTGACATCGACCGGCCGTTCCTCATGCCGATCGAGGACGTCTTCACGATCACGGGTCGTGGCACGGTCGTCACGGGTCGTATCGAGCGTGGAATCGTCAAGGTCAACGAGACCGTGGAGATCGTCGGCATCAAGCCGGAGACCACCACGACGACCGTGACCGGCGTCGAGATGTTCCGCAAGCTGCTCGACGAGGGCCAGGCCGGTGACAACGTCGGCCTCCTCCTGCGTGGCATCAAGCGCGAGGACGTCGAGCGCGGCCAGGTCATCGTGAAGCCGAAGTCGATCACCCCGCACACGGTGTTCGAGGCGCGCGTCTACATCCTCAACAAGGACGAGGGTGGCCGGCACACGCCGTTCTTCAAGAACTACCGCCCGCAGTTCTACTTCCGCACCACCGACGTGACCGGCGTCGTGACCCTCCCCGAGGGCACCGAGATGGTCATGCCGGGCGACAACACCGAGATGACGGTCGAGCTGATCCAGCCGATCGCCATGGAGGAGGGCCTGCGGTTCGCCATCCGTGAGGGTGGCCGGACCGTCGGTGCGGGCCAGGTTCTGAAGGTCATCAAGTAGTGGTGGCGGGCGGCGGGTGCCCCACGGGGTCCCCGCCGCCCGCTGTTGCCGGCCGGCAACGCCGGGGTGTCACGCCCCGTGCCGCGACCGGGATCGCAAGCCGCCCACGTCGGCCGCGTACTCGCGGCCGACGGGGCACCAGACAAGGCGGTACACCCGGCACGAACCCGGACCCGCCGGGCCGCCAGCCCCTTCCGGCGGCGGCCCGCGCCGCGGAACGGGAAGAGGTCGACGGGGACCCGGTAGTGATACCGGCCGGACGAGACAGACAGGACAGGCGAAGCCCACCATGGCGGCACAGAAGATCCGCATCCGGCTCAAGGCCTATGACCACGAGGTCATCGACAGCTCGGCGCGGAAGATCGTCGAGACCGTGACGCGTACCGGTGCGCAGGTCGCGGGTCCGGTGCCGCTGCCGACGGAGAAGAACGTCTACTGCGTCATCCGGTCGCCGCACAAGTACAAGGACAGCCGCGAGCACTTCGAGATGCGGACGCACAAGCGGCTGATCGACATTCTTGACCCGACGCCGAAGACGGTCGACTCGCTGATGCGCCTCGACCTGCCCGCCGGCGTGGACATCGAGATCAAGCTGTAAGAGGGGCCGGCGCCAGTCATGCTCAACCGCAATTACAGAGGGCTCCTGGGCACCAAGCTCGGGATGACCCAGGTATGGGACGCGAACAACCGCGTCGTGCCGGTCACCGTCATCCAGGCCGGCCCCAACGTCGTGACCCAGGTCAAGACACCCGACTCCGACGGCTACTCGGCCGTCCAGCTCGGCTACGGCGAGATCGACCCGCGCCGGATCAACAAGCCGATGCGTGGTCACTTCGAGACCTCCGGTGCCACCCCCCGGCGGCACCTCGTCGAGCTGCGCACCGCGGACGCCGGCAACTACCGGCCCGGCCAGCAGCTGACCGGTGAGGTGTTCGACGCCGGCCAGGTGGTCGACGTCACCGGCACCTCCAAGGGCAAGGGCTTCGCCGGTGTCATGAAGCGACACGGCTTCAAGGGCCTGGGCGCCGGTCACGGTGTCGAGCGCAAGCATCGCTCCCCGGGTTCCGTCGGCGGCTGCGCCACTCCGGGACGGGTCTTCAAGGGCCTGCGGATGGCGGGCCGGATGGGGCACGACCGCGTGACCGTGGCCGGGCTGACCATCCACGCCGTCGACACCGAGCGTGGCTTTCTGCTGATCAAGGGCGCGATTCCCGGCCCCGACGGCGGTCTGGTCTTCGTTCGCAGCGCGGCCAAGCGCCCCGCTCCGGAGCCGGCCGCTCCGGTGGCGGCCGCCGTGGCCACCGGCACCGGTGAGGAGGCCTCGGCATGAGCCCGACGGCGACGATAACGAAGGAAGCCCCCGCCGAGGCGGACGCGCCGGTGGACCGCACGGTCCCGGTGCACGCCCCCGCGGGCGGCGACGCCGGCAGCGTCGAGCTGCCCGGCGCGGTGTTCGACGTGCCGGTGAACGTGCCGCTGATCCACCAGGTCGTCGTGGCGCAGCTCGCCGCGGCCCGGCAGGGCACGCACTCCACGAAGACCCGTGGCGAGGTCCGCGGCGGTGGGCGCAAGCCCTACCGCCAGAAGGGCACCGGCCGGGCCCGGCAGGGCTCGCTGCGCGCGCCGCAGTTCACCGGTGGTGGCATCGTCCACGGCCCGACGCCGCGAAACTACGACCAGCGGACGCCCAAGAAGATGAAGGCCGCCGCGCTGCGCGGGGCCCTGTCGGACCGGGCCCGCAACAACCGGCTGCACGTGGTCTCGTCGCTGGTCACCGGGGACACCCCGTCGACCAAGTCGGCCGTGGCCGCGCTGACCAGCCTGGTGGACGCGCGCCGCGTCCTGGTCGTGGCGCTGCGCTCGGACGAGCTGACCTGGCTCAGCCTGCGCAACGTGGCCGAGGTCCACCTGCTCGACCCGGGCCAGCTCAACACCTACGACGTGCTGGTGAGTGACGACGTGGTGTTCACCGAGGGCGCGCTCACCGCGTACCTCGGTCGGGCCTCCCGTCCGGCGACCTCAGCCGGCGAGGAGGAGGACAAGTGATCCCCGACCCGCGAGACATCATTCTCCGGCCGGTCGTCTCCGAGAAGAGCTACGGCCTGCTCGACGAGAACGTCTACACGTTCATCGTTCGCCCCGACGCGAACAAGACCCAGATCAAGCTCGCCGTACAGAAGATCTTCAACGTGCGGGTGACCCGGGTCAACACGATCAACCGGGCGGGCAAGCGCAAGCGGACCAAGCACGGCTGGGGACACCGCTCGGCCACCAAGCGGGCGCTCGTCAGCCTCGCGCCCGGTGACAGCATTGAGATCTTCGGAGGCCCCGGTGCCTGACACCCGCGTGGGGCGTACCCGGGTGCCGCTCGGCCCGGCGTCGGATCGGAAGTAGAACATGGGTATTCGCAGGTACAAGCCGACGACGCCGGGGCGTCGTGGCTCGAGCGTCGCGGACTTCGTCGAGATCACCCGTGATCACCCGGAGAAGTCGCTCGTCCGCCCGCTGCACTCCAAGGGCGGTCGCAACGTCCACGGGCGGATCACGACCCGGCACCAGGGCGGCGGTCACAAGCGCGCCTACCGGATCATCGACTTCCGGCGGGACAAGGACGGCGTGCCGGCCAAGGTCGCGCACATCGAGTACGACCCGAACCGCACCGCGCGGATCGCTCTGCTGCACTACGTCGACGGCGAGAAGCGCTACATCCTCGCCCCGGTGAAGCTGCGCCAGGGCGACCTGGTCAGCTCGGGTGTCGGCGCGGACATCAAGCCGGGCAACGCCCTGCCGCTGCGCAACATCCCGACCGGCACCGTGGTGCACGCCATCGAGCTGCGTCCCGGCGGCGGCGCCAAGATCGCCCGCAGCGCCGGCACCAGTGTGCAGCTCGTGGCCAAGGACGGGCCGTACGCGCAGCTCCGGATGCCCTCCGGTGAGATCCGCAACGTCGACGTGCGCTGCCGCGCCACCGTCGGCGAGGTCGGCAACGCCGAGCAGAGCAACATCAACTGGGGCAAGGCCGGCCGCATGCGCTGGAAGGGCCGTCGGCCCACCGTGCGTGGTGTCGCGATGAACCCGGTCGACCACCCGCACGGTGGTGGTGAGGGCAAGACCTCCGGTGGCCGCCACCCGGTCAACCCGAAGGGCCGTCCGGAGGGCCGCACCCGCCGCACCAAGAAGTCCAGCGACGCGCTGATCGTCCGGCGCCGCAAGCAGAACAGGCGGCGCTAGTCATGACTCTGCTCGCCCGGCCGCCGGCCAGCCCGAGCCACACCCACCACTGAGCAGGAAGGAGGAGACACAGCCATGCCACGCAGTCTTAAAAAGGGCCCGTTCGTCGACGACCACCTGCTCAAGAAGGTGGACGTACAGAACGAGAAGGGCACCAAGCACGTCATCCGGACCTGGTCTCGTCGTTCGACCGTGATCCCCGACATGCTGGGCCACACGATCGCCGTGCACGACGGGCGCAAGCACGTCCCCGTGTTCATCACCGAGGGAATGGTCGGGCACAAGCTCGGCGAGTTCGCGCCCACGCGCACCTTCCGCGGGCACGTCAAGGAGGACCGGAGGTCACGCCGTGGCTGACGACCTCGTCGACGGCCTGACCCGCGCCGGTCTGCCCGGCGCGAAGGCGACCGCCCGCTACGTGCACACCTCGCCGACCAAGGCCCGCCGGGTCGTCGACCTGGTCCGCGGCCGGTCCGCGAGCGAGGCGCTCGACATCCTCCGGTTCGCCCCCCAGGCGGCGAGCACGGATGTCTACAAGGTCGTGGCGAGCGCGGTGGCGAACGCGGAGAACAACCACAACCTCGACCCGGCGACGCTCTGGATCGGCGCCGCCTACGTGGACGAGGGGCCGACGCTCAAGCGCATCCGGCCGCGCGCGCAGGGCCGGGCCTACCGGATCCGCAAGCGCACCAGCCACATCACGGTCGTGGTGGAGAGCCGGGAACCGGTGTCCACTGGCGCCGGCGCCAGGACTACAAGGAGGGCCCGGTAGTGGGGCAGAAGGTAAACCCGCACGGGTTCCGACTTGGCATCACGTCGGAGTTCACCTCCCGTTGGTACGCCGACAAGCAGTACAAGGCGTACGTCGGTGAGGACGTCAAGATCCGCAAGATGATGTCCAAGGGCATGGAGCGGGCGGGCATCAGCCGGGTCGACATCGAGCGCACCCAGGGTCGGCTGCGGGTGGACATCCACACCGCCCGCCCGGGCATCGTGATCGGCCGGCGTGGCGCCGAGGCCGACCGCATCCGCGGTGACCTCGAGAAGCTCACCGGCAAGCAGGTGCAGCTCAACATCCTCGAGGTGAAGAACCCCGAGGTCGACGCGCAGCTCGTGGCGCAGGGCGTCGCCGAGCAGCTCTCCAGCCGGGTCAGCTTCCGCCGCGCGATGCGCAAGGCGATGCAGTCCGCGATGAAGAGCGGTGCCAAGGGCATCCGGGTCCAGTGCTCGGGCCGCCTCGGCGGCGCCGAGATGAGCCGGTCGGAGTTCTACCGCGAGGGCCGGGTGCCGCTGCACACGCTGCGCGCGGACATCGACTACGGCTTCTACGAGGCCCGGACGAACTTCGGCCGGATCGGCGTGAAGGTCTGGATCTACAAGGGCGACATCGTCCAGAGCCGGGCGGAGCGGGAGGCCCAGGAGGCCCTGCTGCGTCAGCAGCGCCGGGAGCGCCCGCGCCGCGGGCCGCGCTCGGGCTCGTCCGGCACCACGCAGGGCGGCACGGACGCCGGTCGGGCCGCGGCCCGCGCCGGCGACCGCCGCGGCCGTGGTGGCAGCGGTGGCGGTGGCGGCTCGGCCGAGAAGGCCTCCGGCGCCGAGAAGGCCACGGCGGAGAAGCCGACGACCGAGTCGGCCGCGGTCGAGGGCACGCCGGTGGAGACCCCGGCGGTCGCGCCCGAGACCACCGCGGCCCCGGCCGCCGTGACGACCGCCGAGGCCCAGGGCGCGCCGGAGAAGGCGGAGGGTTAGGAAAACATGCTTATTCCCCGGAAGGTCGCGCACCGCAAGCAGCACCACCCGAAGCGGACGGGCGCGGCCAAGGGCGGCACGAGGATCGCCTTCGGTGAGTACGCGATCCAGTCGCTGGAGTCGGCCTACGTGACGAACCGGCAGATCGAGTCGGCGCGTATCGCGATGACCCGGCACATCCGGCGTGGTGGAAAGGTCTGGATCAACATCTATCCGGACCGCCCGCTGACGAAGAAGCCCGCCGAGACCCGGATGGGTTCCGGCAAGGGCTCGCCGGAGTGGTGGGTCGCGAACGTGAAGCCCGGACGCATCATGTTCGAGCTCTCCGGCGTGGCCGAGCCGGTCGCCCGTGAGGCGATGCGGCGCGCCATCCACAAGCTGCCGATGAAGTGCCGTTTCGTGACCCGTGAGGGTGGTGCCTGATGGCCGTCACGACCACGGACGACCTGCGCGGCCTGTCCGCCACCGAGCTGGTCGACAAGCTGCGCGAGGCCAAGGAGGAGCTGTTCAACCTCCGCTTCCAGGCCGCGACCGGGCAGCTCCGCAACAACCGCCGGCTGCGTGACGTCCGCCGGGACATCGCCCGGATCTACACCGTCATGCGTGAGCGCGAGCTCGGCATGAGCGGTGATCCGGCCGTCGCGGTGGACGCCGCCGAGTCGGATCGGGCGTGAGCGCAGTGAGCGGAGACGACGTGAGCGAAGTGAGCACGGACAGCACCAGCACTCCCGACACCGCGGAGGCGCCTTCCGAGCGCGGCTTCCGCAAGGTGCGTGAGGGTCTGGTGATCAGCGGCAAGATGCAGAAGACGGTGGTCGTCGCCGTCGAGGACCGGGTCCAGCACCCGCTCTACGGCAAGACGATCCGTCGTACCAAGAGGGTCAAGGCGCACGACGAGAACGGCACCGTCGGTGTCGGCGACCGCGTCCTGCTGATGGAGACGCGGCCGCTGTCGGCCACCAAGCGCTGGCGGGTCGTCCAGATCCTCGAGAAGGCGAAGTAGGTCCCTCTGGGGATCGCGGTGGATCGGCCGGTGGCAGGGCTCGCGTGAGGCGGGCCCGCCGCCGGCCGGACACGCAGACCTCGCGGTCGTCACCGGTGGCAGAGAGCAGAGCCGGTCGGCGGCGGTCGGGCGGCAACGGGTGATCAGGAGCGGAAAGTGATTCAGCAGGAGTCGCGACTTCGGGTCGCCGACAACACCGGAGCCAGGGAAATTCTGTGCATCCGGGTGCTCGGCGGCTCTGGGCGTCGTTACGCGGGGATCGGCGACATCATCGTCGGCACGGTGAAGGACGCCCTGCCCGGCGCCGGCGTGAAGCGCGGCGACGTGGTCAAGGCGGTCGTGGTGCGCACCAAGAAGGAACGGCGGCGCCCGGACGGCTCCTACATCCGTTTCGACGAGAACGCCGCGGTGCTCATCCGGGACGGGGGAGACCCCCGTGGTACCCGCATCTTCGGGCCGGTCGGCCGCGAGCTGCGGGACAAGCGTTTCATGAAGATTATTTCGCTGGCGCCGGAGGTGCTGTAGACCGTGGCCGGTATGAAGATCAAGAAGGGTGACACGGTCCAGATCGTCACGGGCAAGGACCGCGGCCTGAAGGGCAAGGTCATCCGGGCCATCCCCGACCAGAACAAGGTCGTGGTCGAGGGCGCGAACCGGATCACCAAGCACACCCGCGTCCAGCAGAGCTCGCGTGGCTCGCAGTCCGGCGGGATCGTCACCCAGGAGGCGCCGATCCACGTCAGCAACGTGATGATCGTCGACCCGTCCGACGGCCGTCCGACCCGCGTCGGTTACCGCTTCAACGACGACGGCACCAAGGTCCGGATCTCGCGCCGCACCGGTGCCGAGCTCTAGGCCCCCGGCGCAAGGCTAGGAAACGAGACATGAGTGTGACCACGGAAGCCCGGCCGGTCCCGCGGCTGAAGCAGCGGTACCGCGAGGAGATCGCCCCGGCGCTGCGGGAGGAGTTCTCCTACGGCAACGTCATGCAGATCCCCGGCGTGGTGAAGGTCGTCGTCAACATGGGCGTCGGCGACGCGGCCCGGGACGCGAAGCTGATCGACGGCGCGACCAGGGACCTCGCGGCCATCACCGGCCAGAAGCCGGCCGTGCGCCGGGCGAAGAAGTCCATCGCCCAGTTCAAGCTGCGCGAGGGCCAGCCCATCGGGGCGAAGGTGACCCTGCGCGGTGACCGGATGTGGGAGTTCCTCGACCGCCTGGTCACGATCGCGCTGCCCCGCATCCGCGACTTCCGCGGACTCTCGCCGAAGCAGTTCGACGGCGCCGGGAACTACACGTTCGGCGTGACCGAGCAGTCGATCTTCCATGAGATCGACATCGACCGGATCGACCGGGTCCGGGGCATGGACATCACGGTCGTGACCACCGCGACCAACGACGACGAGGGCCGGGCGCTGCTGAGGGCGCTGGGCTTCCCGTTCCGGGAGAGCTGAGAAATGGCGAAGAAGGCGCTGGTCGAAAAGGCCGCCCGCAAGCCCAAGTACGCCGTCCGCGGCTACACCCGCTGCCAGCGGTGTGGCCGCCCGCGCTCGGTCTACCGCGTGTTCGGCCTGTGCCGGGTGTGCCTGCGGCAGATGGCCCACCGCGGCGAGCTGCCCGGCGTGACCAAGAGCTCCTGGTAGTTCAACACACGATCGCGGTAGGCCCGCGCACCTCGTGCGCGAGCGGCGGGAACCCCCGTGAGAAAGGCGTCAAGCCATGACGATGACCGATCCGATCGCGGACATGCTCACCCGTGTCCGCAACGCCAACCGGGCTTATCACGACCGGGTGGTGATGCCGCACAGCAAGATCAAGACGCACATCGCCGAGATCCTCCAGCAGGAGGGTTACATCCTCGGCTGGCACGTCGAGGACCCCGCCGAAGGCGCGGTCGGCCGCACGCTGATCGTCGACCTGAAGTACGGCCCCAACCGGGAGCGGTCGATCGCGGGTGTGAAGCGGATCAGCAAGCCGGGTCTGCGTGTGTACGCCAAGTCGACGAACCTGCCGAAGGTCCTCGGTGGCCTGGGCGTCGCGATCATCTCCACCTCGTCGGGTCTACTGACCGACAGGCAGGCCGGCAAGCGGCGCGTGGGCGGGGAAGTCCTCGCCTACGTCTGGTAAGGAAGGCGAACGATGTCACGGATCGGGCGCCAGCCCATCAGTGTTCCCACCGGCGTGGAGATCTCTCTCGACGGCCCGAAGGTCACGATCAAGGGCCCCAAGGGTTCGCTGAGCCACACGGTCGCGGAGCCGATCGAGGTCGTCCGCGAGGACGGTCAGCTCATCGTCAACCGGCCGAACGACGAGCGGCGCAGCCGCTCGCTGCACGGCCTCACCCGCACCCTGGTGTCCAACATGGTCGTCGGGGTCACCACCGGGTACTCGAAGACCCTGGAGATCGTCGGGGTCGGGTACCGGGTCCAGGCTCGCGGCTCGGACCTCGAGTTCGCCCTCGGCTACAGCCACCCGGTACCGGTGAAGGCCCCCGAGGGCATCCGGTTCGAGGTGCAGACCCCCACCCGCTTCGTCGTGCACGGCATCGACAAGCAGCAGGTGGGCGAGGTCGCCGCCAAGATCCGCGGACTGCGCAAGCCCGACCCGTACAAGGGCAAGGGTGTGCGGTACCAGGGCGAGGTCGTTCGCCGCAAGGTCGGGAAGACCGGGAAGTAGGTAGACAGACATGGCAGTGAGCCTCAGCGCCAGCGCGCGCCGGCGGACGGCCAAGCTCCGCCGCCACGTCCGCGTGCGCAAGAAGGTGTCGGGCACCCCGATCCGGCCGCGTCTCGTCGTCACCCGGTCCTCGCGGCACATCTACGCCCAGGTCATCGACGACGTCGCCGGGCACACCCTGGCCTCGGCGTCCACGCTGGAGGACGGGCTGCGCGCCTCCGACGGGGACAAGAGCGGCAAGGCCCGCGAGGTCGGTCGGCTCGTCGCGGAGCGTGCGCGCGCCGCCGGGATCGACGCCGTGGTGTTCGACCGGGGCGGTCGCACCTACCACGGCCGGATCGCCGCGCTGGCCGACGCGGCCCGCGAGGGCGGGCTGAACTTCTGATGACCACATCCACTAGGGAGATGTTCTAGATGCCAGGCCAGCAGCGCCGCGGAGGCGGCTCCGGCGGTTCCGACCGCCGCGAGCGCCGCGACCGTTCGGGCGGTGGCCCGGCGCAGGAGAAGACCGCTTATGTCGAGCGGGTCGTCGCCATCAACCGCGTGGCGAAGGTCGTGAAGGGCGGGCGTCGGTTCAGCTTCACGGCGCTCGTCGTGGTGGGCGACGCGGACGGCACCGTCGGCGTCGGCTACGGGAAGGCCAAGGAGGTCCCCGCGGCGATCGCCAAGGGGGTCGAGGAGGCCAAGAAGCACTTCTTCAAGGTCCCGCGGATCGGCTCCACCATCCCGCACCCGGTGCAGGGTGAGGAAGCCGCCGGTGTCGTGCTGCTCAAGCCCGCCTCGCCCGGTACCGGTGTCATCGCCGGTGGTCCGGTGCGCGCCGTGCTGGAGTGCGCCGGGGTGCACGACGTACTGTCGAAGTCACTCGGGTCGTCCAACCCGATCAACATCGTGCACGCGACTGTCGCCGCGCTGCGCGGTTTGATGCGTCCCGAGGAGATCGCCGCCCGCCGTGGGCTGCCGCTGGAGGATGTCGCTCCGCCGGCGATGCTGCGCGCGCGGGCGGCCGGGGTCGGTGCGTAATGGCCAAGTTGCGCATCACGCAGATCCGCTCCGAGATCGGCGGCACCCGTAACCAGCGCGAGACGCTGCGCACGCTGGGGCTACGCAAGATCAACGCGAGCACCGTCCGTGACGACCGTCCCGAGGTCCTCGGGATGATCGCGACCGTGACCCATCTCGTGCGGGTCGAGGAGGTGGACTCCTGATGGCCGAGAAGACGCTGGAGAAGTCGGACTCCGCCACCGCGGAGGAGCGCGGCCGCGGGCTGAAGGTCCACCACCTTCGCCCGGCGCCGGGCGCCCACAAGAAGAAGCAGCGCGTGGGCCGCGGTGAGGGCTCCAAGGGCAAGACGGCCGGCCGTGGCACCAAGGGCTCGAAGGCACGCAAGCAGGTGCCGGCGCGCTTCGAGGGCGGCCAGATGCCCCTGCACATGCGGGTTCCCAAGCTCAAGGGCTTCCGTAACCGGTTCCGCACCGAATACCAGGTGGTGAACGTCGCCACCCTGGAGGAGCTGTTCCCCGACGGCGGCGCGATCGGCGTCGACGACCTGGTCGCCGCCGGCGCGATCCGGGGCAAGTCGCTGGTGAAGGTGCTCGGCGACGGCGAGATCGGCGTGGCCGTCCAGGTGACGGCGCATGCCTTCTCCGGTTCGGCGAAGCAGAAGATCGAGGCCGCCGGGGGCAGTGTCACCCAGGCGTGAGAGTGGCCTCGGGGCGGGTGGGGCGACCTAGCCGTCCCGAGGCGTTCGTGCGTTTCCGCACCGGCGCGCCGCAGTTGGCCGCCGGTGTCACCGAGGCCCGGTGGCCCTTGGGCCACCGGAGTCCAGGAGCCTGAATCGTGACACCGCGTAGTGGCCACTGTGGAGCGCGGCGGAGGGCGACAGCCGACGTAACGGCTCGCCGGTGACGCTGCAACGGGTGCCTCCTCGCTCTGCGTCTCGAGTACACCGGTGCCTACCGCGAGTGATGTCCGGACGAGTGGGCCTCGGGTGCTGTTAGAGTCGCCTCACCGCGTACGGTCGGCTTCGGCGGCCAGCGGCGATCCGTACCGGACATCGAGTCCGTCCCGTCAGCCGTAAGGATCAGCAGGAGGAGTCGTGCTCACCGCCTTCACGCGGGCCTTCCGCACGCCCGACCTGCGGAAGAAACTGCTCTTCACCCTTGGTGTCGTCGTCCTGTTCCGGTTGGGCAGCGTCATGCCCTCACCCGGTGTCTCCACGGCGGCGGTGAACGCGTGTCTGGACTCGGCCAGCGCCGAAAGCAACAACGTGTACTCGCTGATCAACCTCTTCAGCGGTGGCGCCCTCCTTCAGCTCTCGGTGTTCGCGCTCGGCATCATGCCGTACATCACCTCGAGCATCATCATCCAGCTTCTGGTGGTGGTGATTCCGCGACTCGAGCAGCTGAAGAAGGAAGGCAGCTCGGGTGAGCAGAAGCTCACCCAGTACACCCGCTATCTGACGGTCGCCCTGGGCATCCTGCAGGCCACCGGCATCGTGGCGCTCGCCCGCAGTGGCCGGCTCTTCCCCGGCTGCAGCGCCCAGATCATCCCGGACACGAGCCTCTTCCGCATCGTCACCATCGTGATCACAATGACCGCGGGAACAGCGGTCATCATGTGGATGGGTGAGCTCATCACCGCCCGCGGCGTGGGCAACGGCATGTCGCTGCTGATCTTCACCTCGATCGCCGCGGCCCTGCCCTCCCAGGGCGGGCGGATCCTGCAGGTCGCCGGTGGCGTCGTGTTCGGCCTGGTGATTCTGCTCGGTCTGGCCATCGTCGTGTTCGTCGTGTTCGTCGAACAGTCGCAGCGCCGCATTCCGGTCCAGTACGCGAAGCGGCTGATCGGGCGCCGGATGTACGGCGGGACCTCCACCTATCTCCCGATCAAGGTGAACCAGGCCGGCATCATCCCGGTCATCTTCGCCTCCTCGCTGCTCCAGCTCCCGCAGCTCGTGGGTCAGGTGTGGAGCAACCAGACCTTCCAGGACTTCGAGCAGCGCTACCTGTCGCGCGGGGACCACCCGCTCTACCTCGTGGCCTACGGTGCACTGATCATCTTCTTCACGTACTTCTATGTCGCGATCACCTTCAACCCGACGGAGGTCGCCGACAACATGAGGAAGTACGGCGGGTTCATCCCCGGGATCCGACCCGGCCGGCCCACGGCCGAATACCTGGATCACGTGCTGTCCCGCATCACTCTCCCTGGCTCGCTGTTCCTGGGGGTCATCACGGTGTTGCCGTTGGCGCTTCTCAACCTGACGAAGGACCAGCCCTTCCCGTTCGCTGGTACCTCGGTTTTGATCATGGTGGGAGTGGGGCTGGAGACCGTGAAACAGATCGAAAGCCAGCTCATGCTGCGCAACTACGAAGGATTCCTCCGGTAGTGCGCCTCGTACTGGTCGGACCGCCAGGCGCCGGCAAGGGGACGCAGGCCGCCTTCATCGCGCAGGCGAGATCCATTCCGAAGATCTCGACCGGCGACATCTTCCGGGCGAACGTCCGCGAGGGAACCGAGCTCGGTGTCCTCGCGAAGGCGTACATGGACGCCGGTGACCTCGTCCCCGACGAGATCACCATCGGCATGGTGCGCAACCGTCTCGCCGAGGACGACGCGGTCAAGGGCTTCCTCCTGGACGGCTTCCCACGCAACGTCCCGCAGGCCGAGGTGCTCGGCGGCATGCTGGACGCTATGGGCACGCGTCTCGATGTGGTCCTCGAGCTGGTCGTCGACGACGACGAGGTGGTGCGGCGGCTCTCCGGGCGGCGCACCTGTCGGAACTGCGGCCACATCTGGCACCTCGACTTCGACCCGTCCCGGGTCGAGGGAATCTGTGATCGGTGCTCGGGGGAGTTGTTCCAGCGCGACGACGACCGTTCTGAGACGGTGCGCCACCGCCTCGAGGTGTACGCCGAGCAGACCTCCCCGCTCGTCGCGTACTACGCGGCCAAGGGCGTGCTCATCGGCATCGACGCGACCGGCCCGGTCGACAACGTGACCGACCGCGCCCTCGACGCGCTACGCCACTACGGCGACTGACCGGGGCCGACCCCGGTCAGTCGCGTCGTGACACCGCCATACCTCGCGTCCGCGGCGGTTCCGGTACGGAGCGGGCCCTCGGTCCTTCGCGGCCTGCGCCGCGGTCGAGGTCGTCCGCTGGCCCGCGGTCGCCGTATGCCCGCGTTTTCCGCCGGCGACGTCCGCTCTCGACGAACGAGCTCCCATCTCCGTCACCGCGGACGGTTATCGTCGGTAGGGGACGGGCGCGGGAACGCGCCGGCGGGGCCCGTGGGCACGGCAGGCACGTGAGCGCGGCAGGGAACGTGAGCGCGGCAGGTCCGTGCCGGGGCGGCTGCGCCGGCGGGGTACGGGTCCCGGCCGGGCTCAGCCGAGGCGACGGGCAGTCGTACGTCGCGAACACTACTGAGGGACGGGACCGGTAGAGCGTGGCACGACGAGAGCACGTCCAGATCAAGACGGCATCCGAGATCGCCAAGATGCGGGTGGCCGGGCTGCTCGTCGCGAAGACCCTGGCGGCGCTGCGCGCGGCGGTGGCTCCGGGCGTCACCACGGAGGATCTCGACGCCCTCGCGGAGCGGACGATCCGCGCCGACGGCGGCATCCCCTCCTTCAAGGGCTACGCGCACCCCCCGTACCCGGCCTCGATCTGCAGCTCGGTGAACAACGAGGTGGTGCACGCGATCCCCAGCCGGCGCCGGGTGCTGCGCGAGGGGGACATCATCTCCATCGACTGCGGCGCGATCGTCGACGGCTGGCACGGCGACGCCGCGATCACCGTCCCGGTCGGCGAGGTGCCCACCGAGGTCCTGGACATGCTCCGGGTCTGCGACGAGGCGCTGTGGCGGGGCCTTGCCGCCGCCCAGCTCGGCGGCAGGCTGACGGACATCAGCAACGCGGTGGAGCGGGCCATCCTCCCCCACGGGTACGGGATCGTCGACCACTACGGCGGGCACGGCATCGGGTCGGAGATGCACCAGCCGCCGCACGTGCTGAACTACGGCCGGGCCGGCCGCGGGATGAAGCTGGTCGAGGGCGTCGCGCTGGCCATCGAGCCGATGATCACCCTCGGCTCGCCGGACACCGTCATCCTCGAGGACGAATGGACGGTCGCGACCAGGGACGGCTCGCTCGCCGCGCACACCGAGCACTCGGTCGCTGTCACCCCGCGTGGTCCGTGGGTGCTCACCGAGCCGGACGGCGGCGTGGCGAGGTTCGCGGAGCTGGGGGTGGCCTGCGGGCAGCCCGCCGACGCGCCCACCGGCTGAGCGGTCAGGCGCACCAGCCGGTCCGATCAGGGTCGTGTGGGGCCCGTGTTGGCCCTTGACGGATGCGGCACGTACACTCATGAGTCGACGGTCTACAGCGTTGTCGGTGTCCATCTTTTTGTACGGTGGCTCCGCGCGGTGATCTCGCGTGAACGCACTCTCGGGTGCGCGATCGCTCGCCCCAGGCGGGTCCGGGCCGTCATCCCAGCGTCGACGTCAGGACAGCGGAGGACATGCCGAAGAAGGACGGGGCCATCGAGATCGAAGGCCGAGTGGTGGAGCCGCTCCCGAACGCCATGTTCCGGGTGGAGCTCCAGAACGGTCATCGTGTTCTCGCCCACATCAGTGGCAAGATGCGTCAGCACTACATCCGGATCCTTCCCGAGGACCGGGTGGTGGTGGAGCTCTCGCCATACGACCTGTCCCGCGGTCGCATCGTCTACCGCTACAAGTAGTCGTCAACTCACCAGCGAGCGCGGCCCACGGCTGCGTGTGGAGGTTCGTGCGGCCGTGAAGGTCAAGCCGAGCGTGAAGAAGATCTGCGACAAGTGCAAGGTGATCCGCCGTCACGGGCGTGTCATGGTCATCTGCGACAACCTGCGCCACAAGCAGCGCCAGGGCTGATCGCGGTCGGCGGGCCAGCGGGCCTGCCGACGGTCACCGGCGGGCCAGGCGCCCGCCGGTGACATCCGGCGGGTCTGATGGGCCCGCCGCCAGAAGCGACACCAGGCCGCGTCACGCGGTCCCACCCCCGGTCGGAGGCCGGGGCCTCGTCGGTTTCACGGACCGATGCCACCCGTCAGGGAGGCGTCGCTCTCCGGGCCGAGGCGGGGGCGGTGTCGCCCGAGACCTCCGGGTTCAGGAAGGAACCACCGCGTCATGGCACGCCTCTCCGGCGTCGACCTTCCCCGCGAAAAGCGGGTTGAGATCGCGCTGACCTACATCTTCGGGATCGGCCGCAGCCGTTCTCGGGACACCCTCGCCGCGACCGGGGTCAACCCGGACACCCGGGTCCGGGACCTCACCGACGACGAGGTCCAGAAGCTTCGGGAGTGGATCGACGCCAACTACCGCGTCGAGGGCGATCTCAACCGCGAGATCAAGCAGGACATCCGCCGCAAGATGGAGATCGGCTGCTACCAGGGTCTCCGTCACCGCCGCAACCTTCCCGTCCACGGCCAGCGCACGCACACCAACGCGCGTACCCGCAAGGGCCCGCGCCGTGCCATCGCCGGGAAGAAGAAGGCCGGCAAGAAGTAGTCACCGGTCCCACCCGGGCCCCGGCGCCCGGGTTCCGCGACCGCTGATCGACGACCTCGTAGACGGAGACCACGGGCTATGCCTCCCAAGACACGCACCGCCGGCGTCAAGAAGGTCCGGCGGAAAGAGAAGAAGAACGTCGCCCACGGGCACGCTCACATCAAGAGCACGTTCAACAACACGATCGTCTCGATCACGGACCCCAGCGGTAACGTGATCTCGTGGGCGTCGGCCGGCCACGTCGGCTTCAAGGGCTCCCGCAAGTCCACTCCGTTCGCCGCGCAGATGGCCGCTGAGAACGCGGCTCGCAAGGCGCAGGAGCACGGGATGCGCAAGGTCGACGTCTTCGTGAAGGGCCCCGGCTCCGGCCGGGAGACCGCGATCCGTTCGCTGCAGGCCGCCGGCCTGGAGGTCGGGGCGATTCAGGACGTCACCCCGACCCCGCACAACGGCTGCCGCCCGCCGAAGCGTCGCCGGGTCTGAAGTCCGCGCCAGGGATACGAGAGAGAAGGACGAGCATGGCCCGTTACACCGGCGCGGACTGCAAGCGTTGCCGCCGCGAGAAGACGAAGCTGTTCCTCAAGGGCAGCAAGTGCGAGACCCCGAAGTGCCCGATCGAGATCCGGCCGTACCCGCCGGGCGAGCACGGCCGTGGCCGCACGAAGGACTCCGAGTACCTGCTGCAGAAGCGCGAGAAGCAGAAGTGCGCGCGCATCTACGGCATTCTGGAGAAGCAGTTCCGGGGCTACTACGACGAGGCGAACAGGCGTGCCGGCAAGACCGGTGACGAGCTGTTGAAGATCCTCGAGTCGCGCCTGGACAACGTGGTGTACCGGGGTGGCTTCGCGCCGTCCCGGGACGCCGCCCGCCAGGCCGTCCGGCACGGTCACGTGCAGGTCAACGGCCGCAAGGTCGACATCCCGAGCTACCGGGTCACCGAGAACGACATCGTGGAGATCGCGCCGAAGTCGCGCGAGCTCACCCCGTTCATCGTGGCCCGCGAGACCGCGGGGTCCGGCCGCACCGTCCCGCCGTGGATCGAGGCCATCCCCAGCCAGATGCGCCTGCTCGTCCACTCGCTGCCCGCGCGCCAGGTGATCGACACCCAGGTGCAGGAGCAGTTGATCGTCGAGCTCTACTCGAAGTAGTCGCCGTCGTCCGGCGCCGGTCTCGTGCCGGCGCCGGGTTGGCGTCGGTCCCCGGTCCCGTGCCGGGGTCGGGTGGCGGCCGGGCCGCGGATCATTCCCGCCCGGCGTACTGTTGTGTGGTGCGGGGGCGGACCGATGCCCCCGTGCCGGCTCCTTGTCGGGAGCTCCCACGGCGTCATATGGCGGTCGCCGTGTTCGGAAGGAAGTTCTCTCATGCTGATCGCTCAGCGTCCCTCGCTCGTCGAGGACCCGATCTCCGAGTTCCGGTCGCGTTTCGTGATCGAGCCGCTCGAGCCGGGCTTCGGCTACACCCTCGGCAACTCGCTGCGTCGCACCCTGCTGTCCTCCATCCCGGGCGCGGCCGTGACGAGTATCCGGGTGGACGGCGTCCTGCACGAGTTCTCCACGGTTCCCGGGGTCAAGGAGGACGTGACCGACCTGATCCTGAACCTCAAGGAACTGGTCGTCAGCTCCGACAACGACGAGCCGACCGTGATGTACCTGCGCAAGCAGGGCCCTGGTGAGGTCACCGCGGCCGACATCGCGCCGCCGGCCGGCGTCGAGGTGCACAACCCCGACCTGCACCTGGCCACCCTCAACGACAAGGGCAAGCTCGAGATCGAGCTGACCGTCGAGCGGGGCCGTGGCTACGTCAGCGCCGCCCAGAACAAGCAGCCGGGGCAGGAGATCGGTCGTATCCCGATCGACTCCATCTACTCCCCGGTGCTGAAGGTGACCTACAAGGTCGAGGCGACCCGTGTGGAGCAGCGCACGGACTTCGACCGGCTCATCGTCGACGTGGAGACGAAGCAGTCGATCTCCCCGCGGGACGCGATGGCCAGCGCCGGCAAGACCCTCGTCGGCCTGTTCGGGCTGGCCCAGGAGCTCAACGCCGAGGCGGAGGGCGTCGACATCGGCCCGTCCGCGGCGGACGCCGCCCTGGCCGCCGACCTGGCGCTGCCGATCGAGGAGATGGACCTGACCGTCCGCTCGTACAACTGCCTCAAGCGCGAGGGCATCCACACCATCGGTGAGCTGGTGTCCCGCAGCGAGGCGGATCTGCTCGACATCCGTAACTTCGGGCAGAAGTCGATCGACGAGGTCAAGACCAAGCTGGGTGCCATGGGCCTGCAGCTCAAGGACTCCCCGCCCGGGTTCGACCCGCGTCAGGCCGTCGACACGTACGGCACCGACACGTACAACCCGTCGTTCTCCGACCCGTCCGACGACGGTCGCGAGTTCGTCGAGACCGAACAGTACTGATCTGACCGTGTGTCCCCGGTCGCCCGGTTCCAGCCGGTCGCCCGGGGCGCACGTCCACCGGGGGCCTAGCCGTGCTTCCCGGCGGCGCCCGGAGAGCAGCGAAAGGAACGAGGAGCACCCATCATGCCCACGCCAACCAAGGGCGCCCGGCTCGGCGGCAGCCCCGCACATGAGCGGCTGCTGCTGGCCAACCTCGCCACCGCGCTGTTCGAGCACGGTGGCATCACGACCACTGAGGCCAAGGCGCGCCGGCTGCGTCCCTACGCCGAGCGCCTGGTCACCCACGCGAAGCGTGGTGACCTGCACGCGCGGCGCAGGGTGATGCGGGTCGTCCGGAACAACTCGGTCGTCCACACGCTCTTCACCGAGATCGGCCCGCGCTACGCCGACCGTCCCGGTGGCTACACGCGGATCGTGAAGCTCGGCCCCCGCCGGGGCGACGCGGCGCCGATGGCCCGCATCGAGCTGGTAGAGGCGCTGACCGTCGCGCAGACGGCCGTCGCCGAGGCCGAGCGTGCCCGTGGCACCCGTTTCGCGGCCCGCAAGGCTCCGACCGGGGCGACGGCGGAGGCCGCCGACGACCTCAAGAACGAGTCGCCGACCGCCGCCGCGGTGGCGGCCGAGGCCCAGGCGGAGCAGCCCACCGCCGAGGCCGGCGCCGCGGACGACGCGGCGACGACCAAGGCCGAGGACACCAAGCCGGAGAGCTGATGATGCCGGTCGGCCGTCGCCCGGTCCGACCGCTCACGTTGGTCTCTGGTCCAGGCAGGAGCCCGTCGCCCATCATGGGCGGCGGGCTCCTGCCCTGTGGCGCCCCGCCGGGCGTCCTGCCGCTCACGGCGGTCCGGGCCGGGGCGACCCGTGGCGGCCGTGTCGTGGGGTGGGAGAACGTGATGGGACCACCGGCCACCGGCGAGGCGCCGGAACCGGGGGCCGGTGCCCCTGGTCGCGGTGGCCCTGGTGGCGGTGGCCCTGGTGGCGACGGTGCTGGCCATGGCCCCGGGAAGGCCGTGCGCGGGGTTGATCGGCCGGCGCAGCTTCGACACGAGGGACGCGCGCTCATGAGACCGGCCGAGGGACTGATCCGGCTGCGCCTGGACCTCGCCTACGACGGCACGGCCTTCGCCGGCTGGGCCCGCCAGCCCGGCCAGCGGACGGTCCAGGGCGACGTCGAGGACGCGCTGATGCGGGTCGCGCGGCTGCCCGCGGTCCGGCTCACCGTCGCCGGGCGGACAGATTCCGGTGTGCACGCCGCCGGCCAGGTGGCCCACGTCGACATTCCCGACGACACACCGGTCGGCGGGCTCGCCCGCAGGCTGAACGGGGTGCTCGACCGCGCCGTCCGGGTGAAGGGCCTCGCCCCCGCCCCGGACGGGTTCGACGCCCGCTTCTCGGCGCTGTCCCGCAGATACGTCTACCGGATCACCGACGCCCCGTACGGCGCGGACCCGCTGCGCCGTTTCGACACCCTGGCCTCGCCGCGGCCGCTGGACGTCCCGGCGATGGCCGAGGCGGCGCTGCTCCTGCTCGGCGAGCACGACTTCGCGGCCTTCTGCCGGCGGCGTGAGGGCGCCACGACCGTGCGCACCCTGCTGCGCCTGGACGTCTCCCGTTCCCCCGGCCTCATCCTCGCCGACGTCGAGGCGGACGCGTTCTGCCACTCCATGGTGCGGGCCCTGGTCGGTGCGCTGGTGGCCGTGGGGGAGGGCCGGCGGCGCCCGGAGTGGGTGGCCGGGGTCCTGGGCCGGGGCATGCGCGACCCCGCGGTGACCGTCCTGCCGGCCCACGGGCTGACCCTGGTGGAGGTCCGTTACCCGCCGGACACCGCCCTCGCCGCACGGGCCCAGGTGACCCGGGCGGTCCGCGTGCCGACGACGCCGTCCGGCTGACGCCGCCCCGCTAGCGCCGCCCGGCGGGTCCGGTCAGCGGGTGCCGGAGGTCGGGCTGGGCGCGGTGCCGGTCCCGCCGACGAGCATCCGCTGGGCGATCGGCTCGGTGGCGATCAGCCCGAGATCCGTGATCATGTTCCGGAGGGCCGGGTCGCTGGCCGAGCCCTGGCTGCCGTCCACGTAGGCGAGCTGAGTGAGGATCATGTAGTGCCCGCGGGCGATCGCGGCGCGCCAGGAGTTGTCGCCGCCCGGGCTGAGGATCCGCGGGTTCTGGATGGAGCCCGCCGGGATCGGCGGTGCCGCCACCCCACCTCGCCCCTCCGCCGCGATCTTCGCCGCCGCCGTCGCGGTGGCCTGCTCGTCAACGACGAAGACCGAGAGGCCGGCGAGCACCTGCGGCTGACCGGCGACCGGGACGCTGACATACAGGGCACGGACGAGCTGGCGGCACACACTGCCCTTGAGCGCGGTGACGAGCTCCCCGCTCAGGTCCGGACATCCCGTGACGAGGCTGCTGGCGATGCGGGTGTAGTTGTGCCCCTGGATGGTGACCCGTTCGTCGGCGAAGAACTCGTTCGGCCGCACCGCGGTGGAGTCGGACCGCGCGCTGTTGATGAAGTTCGGGTCGACGGACGGGGCGGTCGGCCTGGCGCCGGCCGCGGTGGATCCACCGTCGCCGCCGCGAAGCACCGTGACCACTGCTCCCGCGGCGAGGACGACGAGGACGAGGCCGACGGCCACCGCGAGGACGCCTCGCGACCGGAAGGCCCACCGCCAACCCGCCGCCGGTATGTCGCTCTCCGCCGGCAGTTGGAAGCGTCTCGGCTGGAAGGCGGCGAACCGCCCGGGAACGGGCTCGTCCTCGGGATAGGGATCGTCGTGCGCGGTGTCGAATCTGGGCCCGCCCGGCGCACCCGCCGGGTGGGCATGGTCAGGGGCGGGCCTTTCCGTGGCCGCGGGCTCCGCCGACTTCGTGAGAACGGGAAGCGGACTCGTGGCGGTCCGGACCTGGAAGGAATAGCCGTCCGTCCGGGGACCGGTCGACGGGTCACCCGCCGGCCCGGCCCCGGCGCCGCCACCGCCCAGGACCGCGCCGTCCGTCGCGGGACCGGCGGCTGCCGGGCCACCCTGGCCGGTGGCGAGGACAGGGCCGGTGGCGAGGACAGGGCCGGTGGAGCTGGTCGAGCTGGTCGCGCCGGTGAACGGTTGCCCGTACGGCGGCGTTCTGTCGGCGGACTGGCCGCCGAGCGGATGCCCGCCGGTGGGAGGTCCGCCGAGCGGATGGCCGCCGGTCGGATAGCCGCCCGGCGTGTGGCCGGCGAGGGGATAGGCGCCGGTGGAGTAGGTGGGCATCGGGCCGAAGAGCGGATCCTCGACCGGAGGCGTCCAGCCGCCCGAGTCCGGCAGGCCGCCCGAGTCCGCCGCGGCCCAGCCCGCGGCGGCGTCCCCCGGGCCCGCGTCCGGGGCCGCGTCCGGGGCCACGTCCATCGGGCTCGTGCCGGGCTGGAACGGGTCCGGGGCGCCCCACCGTGGCGCCGGCCCGCCGGAAGCGGGGTCCACCGGGTCGGGCGGACCGCCCGGAGCCCCGTACCAGGGCGACGCGGCGACGGCGTTCGGATCCAGGGCCCACCGGAGGTCGTCATGGGGCGATGGGCCGCCGTGCGGCCCCGTCGCGCCGGTGGATGGCCCGCCGCTGCCGGGTTCGGGTGGCATGCGCTCCTCCTCGCTCGTCCCCCCGACGGCCTGCCGCCTGCTGCCCGGTGCCTGCTACGGCTCCGTGCGGCGCTCGGCCGGCGGAGGGCGGCGCGGCTCCCGTGGAAGCCGACGCGCCCGGCCGGTGGGCGAAAGAATATAGGAGCTAGTCATATGGGCCAGTCAGGGCTGTTCCGGTCGCCCGTCGCGGCCGCGCGACGGGCCGGGCCATGGAGATGACGCCGCCGGGCGGCCGGATCGGCCGGGTGTCCGGGGCGATCCGGCCGGGCGTCCGCCCCGCGGCCGGGAGCCGTAGGTCCTGCTCCGCCGATCGCCTGGTAACCTCAAAGACTGCTGCGGTCCTCAGCCCCCTCGTGGGTGAAGCCCCGCGTGCAGAGGGCTCGTATGCAGAGGACCCGCGTGCTGTGGGTCCAAATGCTGTGGGTCCAAATGCTGGGGGCCCGCACCCACACTTCGGGTAACGCGACTCTTGGCAATGCATCTGGCACACCTCGCCTTGCAACGCACCTCGCCTTGCAGGGCACCTCGCTAGCGACATCGACGAGGCTCCCCGCGAGTTCGTCCGAACGAGAAGGCAGACCTGTGCGCACGTACCAGCCCAAGCCCGCGGACGTACAGCGCGCGTGGCACATCATCGATGCCACCGACGTCGTGCTCGGTCGGCTGGCCAGCCAGGCGGCCCAGCTCCTGCGCGGCAAGAACAAGCCGTACTTCGCCCCGCACATCGACACGGGCGACTTCGTAGTGATCATCAACGCCGGCAAGGTCGCGATGACCGGCAACAAGCGCGAGCAGGCCAAGTACCACCGGCACTCGGGCTTCCCGGGTGGTCTGCGCAGCACGTCCTACGGCGAGCTGCTCGACACGCGTCCCCACGTGATCGTCGAGCGGGCGATCCATGGGATGCTGCCGCACAACCGGCTCGGCCGCGCGCAGGGCAGCAAGCTGAAGGTGTACGCGGGCCCGACTCACCCGCACCAGGCGCAGCAGCCCGTCCCGTACGAGATCAAGCAGGTCGCGCAGTAGTCGCGGCTCGATGGGCATCCCGAACCGCGCGGGTGGCGTTCAGCGCCCGTTCGACTGACGGCCCGACATGACCGATCGGGCCGTTTCGGGTGGCCTCGAGCGATCTGGTTACAAACAAGGAAGGAACGCGACGTGGCTGTCGTGACCGACGCCCAGGGCAATCCCCGTGCTACCGGGCGGCGCAAGGAGGCGGTCGTCCGGGTGCGCCTGATCCCGGGCACCGGCAACTGGACCCTCAACGGGCGCAAGCTCGAGGAGTACTTCCCCAACAAGGTGCATCAGCAGCTCGTGAACGAGCCGCTGAAGACCCTGGAGAAGGCTGAGTCCTACGACGTGGTGGCCCGCCTGCACGGCGGTGGCGTCTCCGGCCAGGCCGGCGCGCTGCGCCTGGCCATCGCCCGGGCGCTGCTCATCGTCGACGAGGAGGCGCGCCCCACTCTGAAGAAGGCGGGCTTCCTCACCCGGGACGCCCGGGTGAAGGAGCGGAAGAAGTACGGCCTGAAGAAGGCCCGTAAGGCGCCTCAGTACAGCAAGCGCTGACCCGCTGCCCACTGCGTGCGGTGGTCGAGCCCGGCAGGCACGTCCTGCCGGGCTCACAGTCGCGCGGTGGTTTCGTTCCATCCAGTGGTCTCGTTCCGTTGTCCGCGCGGCGTGCCGGTGGCGCGCGGCGGTGCTGCTCCGATCCCTTGGGAGGCCTCAGTGGCGAGGCTTTTCGGCACCGACGGCGTCCGCGGTGTCGCGAACGCCGACCTGACGGCGGAGCTGGCGCTCGCGCTGGCGTCCGCCGCGGTGGAGGAGGTCGCGGACCGCGGCACCCCGCCGCCCGGTCCGGTGGACGGCGTGCCGGTCGCCCGGTCCGCGAACGCCGACGGGATCGACCACCGGCCGCTCGTCGTCGTGGGGCGGGACACCCGCCCCTCCGGTGAGTTCCTCGAGGCCGCGGTCGTGGCAGGTCTGGCCCGCGCGGGCGCGGACGTCACCCGGATCGGGGTCGTGCCGACCCCCGCGGTGTCCTACGTGGTCGCCGCGACCGGCGCGGACCTGGGCGTGATGCTCTCCGCGAGCCACAACCCGATGCCCGACAACGGGATCAAGCTGTTCGCCGCGGGCGGGCTGAAGCTGCCGGACGACGTCGAGGACGCCATCGAGCGCCGGATGACCGCCCCGGCGGCGCGCCGTCCGACGGCGGCCGCGGTCGGGCGGGTCCGCGACGACAGCACGCTCGTGGACGGGTACGTCGACCACCTGCTGGCGACCCTGCCCGGCGGCCCTGGTGGGCTGCGCGGCCTGCGGGTCGTCGTGGACTGCGCCCAGGGCGCCGCCTCCGACCTCGCCCCGCGGGTCCTGCGCGCCGCCGGCGCCGACGTCATCGCGCTGCACGCGGACGGTGACGGCCTGCGCATCAACGACCGGTCCGGGGCGACCCATCTCGACAGCCTGTGCGACGCCGTCCTGGCGCACGGCGCCGACGCCGGCATCGCCCACGACGGCGACGCCGACCGTTGCCTGGCCGTGGACTCCACCGGCGAGATCGTCGACGGTGACCAGATCCTCGCGCTCTGCGCGCTGGCACTCGCCGAGCGCGGCGAGCTCGAGCGCGGCACCGTCGTCGTC
This sequence comes from Parafrankia discariae, assembly GCF_000373365.1. Classification (NCBI taxonomy): domain Bacteria; kingdom Bacillati; phylum Actinomycetota; class Actinomycetes; order Frankiales; family Frankiaceae; genus Parafrankia; species Parafrankia discariae. The sequence goes on along the minus strand of NZ_KB891252.1, from coordinate 82,851 downwards.
ACCGTGATGTCGAATCTCGGCTTCCACCACGCCATGCGCGACGCCGGCATCGACGTGGTCACCACCCCGGTCGGGGACCGCTACGTCCTGGAGGCCATGCGCTCCGGTGCCTACTCGCTCGGCGGGGAACAGAGCGGGCACGTGGTCTTCCTCCGCCACGCCGGCACCGGCGACGGGCTGCTCACCGCCCTGCAGATCCTCGGCCGGATGGCGGAGACCAGCCAGCCGCTGCACGAGCTGGCGAAGGTGATGACCCGGCTGCCGCAGGTCCTGGTGAACGTCCGCGGCGTCGACCGGGCGCGCGCGGAGAGCTCCGACGAGCTGCGGGCCGCGGTGGCCGACGCCGAGGCGGAGCTGGGCGGGACCGGCCGGGTCCTGCTGCGGCCGTCCGGCACCGAGCCGCTGGTGCGGGTGATGGTCGAGGCGCCGACGGACGAGCTGGCCCGGGACGTCGCCGGTCGGCTCGCCGACGTCGTGCAGCGCGCCCTGCGCTGATCCAACGTTCCCGCCCGGCAAAGGGACATCCCCGGCAACCGAGCGGTCCGTGCCCGGCGCCCGGACCGGACTGCGTACGCTGAGCAACATGTGCGGGATCATTGGTTACGTCGGTGATCAATCGGCCTTGGACGTCGCGCTGAGCGGGTTGCGCCGGCTGGAGTACCGCGGCTACGACTCCGCGGGGGTCGCCGTCGTCGGCGCGGGCGCGCTGCGTACCGCGCGCCGTGCCGGGCGGCTCGCCAACCTGGAGAAGGTCCTCGGCGAGGACAACGACCCCATGCCCGGCACGACGGGGATGGGGCACACCCGCTGGGCGACCCACGGCGGCCCGACCGACGTCAACGCCCACCCGCACACCGACTGCACCAGCACCGTCGCGGTGATCCACAACGGAATCATCGAGAACTTCGCCGAGCTGCGCGCCGAGCTGGAGGCGGCCGGCCACGAGCTGGCCAGCGAGACCGACACCGAGGTCGTCGCCCACCTGCTCGAGATCGAGATGGCCCGCGACCCCGGCACCCGCGCGGCCGGCGCGGCGGCGCCGAGATCGGCCGGGTCGGCGGGGTCGGCCGCCGGGGCGGCGATCGCGCACCCGCTCAGCGAGGCGGTGCGCAACGTGTGCCGCCGACTGGAGGGCGCCTTCACGCTCGTCGTCCTGCACCGCGACCATCCCGAGGTCGTCGTGGGCGCGCGGCGCAACAGCCCGCTCGTCGTCGGTCTCGGCGCGGGCGAGACCTTCCTGGCCAGTGACGTCTCCGCGTTCATCGCGCACACCCGCGAGGCGCTCGAGATCGGCCAGGACCAGCTCGTCGAGGCCCGGCGCGAAGGCGTGACCGTCTACGACTTCGCCGGTGCCGTCGTCGAGGGCCGCCGCTACCACGTCGACTGGGACGCGAGCGCCGCCGAGAAGGGCGGCTACCCCTACTTCATGCTGAAGGAGATCAGCGAGCAGCCGACGGCGCTCGCCGACACGCTGCGCGGCCGGCTCTCCGCGGAGGGCACGATCGTCCTGGACGAGGAGCGCCTCTCCGACCAGGACTTCCGCGACATCGACAAGGTCTTCATCGTGGCCTGCGGGACGGCCTACCACGCCGGCCTGATCGCCAAGTACGCGATCGAGCACTGGACGCGGCTGCCCTGCGAGGTCGAGATGGCCTCGGAGTTCCGCTACCGCGACCCGGTGCTCGACCGTTCGACGCTGGTCGTCGCGATCAGCCAGAGCGGCGAGACGCTCGACACCCTGATGGCGGTCAAGCACGCCCGGGAGCAGAAGGCCCGCGTGCTGGCGATCTGCAACACCAACGGCTCGACGATCCCGCGTGAGTCGGACGCCGTCCTGTACACCCGGTGCGGCCCCGAGGTGGGCGTCGCGGCGACGAAGACGTTCCTCGGGCAGGTGGCGGCCTGCCTGCTCGTCGGGCTGTTCCTGGCCCAGACCCGGGGTGTCCTCTACGGCGACGAGGTCGCCGCCTACGTGGACCGGCTACAGCGCGTCCCGGAGCTCGTCCGGCGCACGCTCGCCACCGTCGAGCCGGTGCGGGAGCTCGCCCGCGGCCTGGCCGACGCCAAGGCGGTGCTCTTCCTCGGCCGCCACGTCGGCTACCCGGTGGCGTTGGAGGGCGCGCTCAAGCTGAAGGAACTGGCCTACATGCACGCTGAGGGCTTCCCAGCCGGGGAGCTGAAGCACGGCCCGATCGCGCTGATCGAGCCCGGCCTGCCGGTGGTCGTGATCGTGCCGTCGCCGCGCGGGCGGGCGAGCCTGCACGGGAAGATCGTCTCCAACATCCAGGAGGTCCGGGCCCGCGGTGCCCGGACGATCGTGATCGCGGAGGAGGGCGACACCGCCGTCGAGCCCTACGCGGACCACCTGATCCGGGTGCCCGCCACGTCGTCGCTGTTCGCGCCGCTGGTCACGACGCTGCCGCTGCAGGTCTTCGCCTGCGAGCTCGCGCTCGCCCGTGGGCTGGACGTCGACCAGCCGCGCAACCTGGCCAAGTCCGTCACGGTCGAATAGCACCAGCCCAGCTCAACCTCGGTGCCGGTGCCGCCGGGGATCGCCGAACTGTGTTGGCTCAGCCTGTCTGTGCCCTGGCCCGACAACACGCTTGTCGGTCCGGGCCCGGCCCCGGGTCCGGACCCGGGGACAGCCCCGGGGCCGGGTCCGGGCCCGACCAGGGAGGCCCAGGCCCGGGTTGTCGAAGCACCGGGTTGTCGAAGCACCGGGCCGGGGAGGCGTGCCGGCGCGGTGACCGGCACGCCTCGTCCGGGTGTCAGCTCAGGTCCTTCGGCTGTCCGCCCGGCGCGCCCGTGCCGCCACCGGCTGGGCCGGGCTTCGCGGGACCGGTCGTGCCGGTGGGCCCTGAGCCGTCGCCGCCGTCCTCGGCCGGTCGGTCGGCCGCCGGCGCGTCCGCCAGGTCGCCGGCGAGGATGCGGTACAGGCCCCGCCGGGTCTCGGTGAGGAGATCCCGGGCCGCGGCGATCTGGTCGGCGTCGCCGGCCTGCGCGACCTGGACGACCGCCGCGCCGACCCCGAAGGCCAGCGTCCGCAGCGCCGTGGTCTCGTCGTCCGCGCTCGCCGCCGCGGTCTCCCACGGCTTGGCCGTTCCGGCGCGGGCCTCCACGTGGGCGCGGCCGGCGTCGGTGAGGTGGAAGACGCGGCGCCCGTCGCGCTCCTCGGCGCGGACCAGCCCCTCGTCGGCGAGCAGTGACAGCACGGGGTAGACCGAGCCGGGGCTCGGCCGCCAGACCCCGCCGCTGCGGGAGGCCAGCTCGCCGATCATCTGGTAGCCGTGCATCGGCTCCTCGGCGAGCAGCGCGAGCAGGGCCTCACGGACGTCGCCGCGGGCGACCCGGGCCCCGCGTCCGAAACCGGGCCCCGGCGGGAAGCCGCGGCCGAACGGCCAGCCGCCCGGCCCGAACCCGCCCGGCCCGAAGGGCCCGCCCGGGCGGCCGCCCCGACCCCCACGCCCGCGCGGGCCGGGGCCGGGCTCACCGCCACGGTCGCCGGGGCCGTGCTCGCCGGGGCCGTGGCCACCGGGACCGTGGTCGTCGTGCATGTGGCTGCGGTGCCCGCCGTGCGCGTGCCCGTGGTGCTCGCGGTGCCCGCCGTGAACATGGCTGTGCTCGCCCGGTCGGCACGAGCCTCTCGCCGCCTCGGCCAGTGCGAAAAGCCGGGCGGGATCCAGGAACCGGGTGGGGTCGAACGGCAGGTAGCGGCCCCAGGTGTCCCAGCGGGCATCCCATCCCGGCATGGCGTGTGAACTCATTGTGATCTCCCTTGAAAATGGATCGCGTTGCTTCGCGTACGTTCACGATATATCGCGATGGAGCGGATGGCTACCCCCTGGTCTCCACCTAGCGGGCAGACCAGGCCCGTCGTTCCGTAGGATTGGCGAATGATCATTTCGGCGTCGGAGGGCGACGGGCACGGTGAGGGGGCGGTCACCCCCCTCGAGGCCGCCTTCGAGGAACGCGCGTGTGCCCAGCGCGCGGGCACTGCCGTCTTCATGGAGGGCGTCAGCCTCGCTTTGCTCGGCCGGGTGGAGCAGCTGCGGATCCGGCCGACCAACGCGTCGGGAACCGTCGACGACGACGGGCACCAGCAGGTCCGGCTGGAGGCGGGCGAGGACGGTCCCGGCTCCACCTGTACCTGTTCCGACAGTTCGGGCGGCGTCTTCTGCCGCCATGCCGTGGCGGTCGCGCTGGTCGCCACGGGCTCGGCCGGGATGGCGGACGACGACGACGAGGAGGAGGGCCACACAGAGGACCTCTTCGCCGACGATCCCGTGCACGCGGCGATCCGGGTGTTCCTGAGCCGCGTCCCGCGGGCGGAGCTGGTGGAGACGCTCCTCGACGCCGCCGACGAGAACGAGGTCGTCGCGGACGTGCTCTGGGAGGCCACGGTCGCCTGGCACGGTCGCCAGCACGGAGCCGTCTGACCCGCCCATCGCGGTACGCGCGGTGTGGCGCCGTCCGGCAGCGCGCCGCGCCTGCGGCCGATCCGCGCGACCGGGAGCAGTTCCGGCGGGAGCATGACCGCATGCTCGAAGCACACACCGTGGCCGAGGTACGGGACGCCGAAGCGCCCCTGCTCGCGTCCCTGCCCTCCGGCGGGCTCATGCAGCGTGCCGTGTCCGGCCTCGTCTCGCACGCGGTCCGCCGTCTCGACCGGGTGTACGGCGCCCGGATCGTCGTCCTCGCCGGTTCCGGTGACAACGGTGGTGACGCGCTGTGGGCGGGCGCGCGGCTGGCCGCCCGCGGCGCCCGCGTCCACGCCCTCGCTCCCGGCCGGACCCATCCCGAGGCGACGGCGGCCCTCCGTGCGGCCGGGGGGCGGCTGCACCGCACCGGCCCGGTCGAGCCGGCCGCGGCGGGGCTGGGCATCGACGCGGCCGCCGACCTCGTCGACTCCGCCGACCTCGTCCTGGACGGCCTGCTCGGTATCGGTGGCCGCGGCGGGCTGCGCGAACCGTACGCCCGGCTCACCGCGCTGGCGCCGGCCCGGCGGACGCTGGCCGTGGACGTGCCCAGCGGGGTCGACGCGGACACCGGCACGGTGGCGGACGGGGCCGTGTGGGCGGCCAGCACCGTCACCTTCGGCACGTACAAGCGTGGCCTGCTGGTCGGGCCCGGCGCCGTCCACGCCGGGCGGGTCGAGCTGGTCGACATCGGGCTGACGCTGCCCGAGCCCGACCTACGCGCCCTACAGGACCGCGATGTGGCCCGACTGTTGCCCGTCCCGGCCGCGGCCGACTCGAAGTACTCCCGCGGCGTGCTCGGGCTCGTCGGCGGCAGCGACCGGTATCCGGGGGCCGCGGTGCTGGCGGTCGGCGGCGCGCTGCGGGGCGGAGCGGGCTACCTGCGGGTGGTCGCCGAGACCGGCGCCGCCGAGTACGTCCGCCGGGCCCATCCGGAATCCGTGCTGACGGTGATCGACGCGGGGGACGCGGAGACGATGCTCGGGGTGGGCCGGGTCCAGGCGTGGGCGATCGGCCCCGGCCTCGTACCGGACGACGCCACCCGGCGCCTCGTCGACGCGCTGCTCGAACAGTCCGGTACCGGCCTGCTCGTGGACGCCGGCGCGCTGGACGCGCTCGCGTCCGCCGTCGCGGCCCGCCCGGAGCTGCTGCGGGAGCGCAGGGGCGCTGTCGTCCTGACCCCGCACGAGGGCGAGTTCATCCGGCTGACCGGCACGGCCCTCGGCTGGGACCAGGCCGACACACCCGGACGTCTGCTGGCCGACCGGCTCGGCACGGTCCGGCAGGCGGCGCGGGATCTCGGCGCCGTCGTGCTGTTGAAGGGCAACCGGACGATCATCGCCGCTCCCGACGGGACGGCCTTCGTCAACCTGACCGGAACACCGTGGCTGGGAACGGCCGGGTCCGGTGACGTTCTCACCGGACTCGCCGGTTCCCTGCTGGCCGCGGGCCTGTCGGCGCCGTACGCGGCCGCCGTGGGCGCGTTCCTGCACGGTCGGGCGGGGGAGCGCGGGCCCGTGCCGCTCGCCGCCGCGGACCTGCCCGGGCTCCTGCCCGGGGTCATCGAGGACCTGCTTGCTAGCGTCGAGGAGTGAGCCCGCCGCCCCCACCGCACCCGTCGCACCCGCCGCGTGCCTACGCGGCCATCGAACTCGACGCCGTGCGTGACTCGGTCGCGGCCCTCGTGGCCCGCGCCGGCGCGGCGGCGACCATGGCCGTGGTCAAGGCGGACGGGTACGGGCACGGGATGCTGCCCTGCGCCCGGGCCGCGCTGGACGCCGGCGCGAGCTGGCTCGGGACGGCCTTCCTGGAGGAGGCGCTGGCCCTGCGGGCCGCCGGGATCACCGTCCCGGTGCTCTCCTGGCTGGCGGCACCGGGCGAACGCCTCGCCGCGGGCATCGCGGCGGACGTCGACCTCTCCGCGTCCGCCAGCTGGGCGCTCGACGACCTCGCCGCCGCCGCCCGCGGTGTCGGCCGGGCCGCGCGGGTGCATCTCAAGATCGATACTGGTCTCGGGCGGGCCGGGGCCACCGGCGAGGACTGGCCCGGCCTGTGCGACAGCGCCGTGGCGCTCGAGGCGGACGGGCTGATCGAGGTCGTCGGCGTGTGGAGCCACTTCGCCTTCGCCGACGCGCCCGGCCACCCGACCGTGCGGGCGCAGATCAGCCGGTTCGGTGACGCGGTGGACGTCGCCCGCAAGGCCGGGCTGCGTCCGCAGGTGCGCCACCTCGCGAACTCGGCCGCGACACTGGTCAGCCCGGAGGCGCACTTCGACCTGGTCCGGCCGGGGGTGTCGGTGTACGGGCTCTCGCCGGGGCCCGAGATCGGGCCGCCGTCCGCGTTCGGGCTGCGGCCCGCGATGACCTTGCACGCCAGTACCGCGCTGGTGAAGCGGGTGCCGGTGGGCACCGGGGTCTCCTACGCGCACCGTTACCGGACGTCGGCGGAGACCGGCCTCGCCGTCGTCCCGCTCGGCTACGCCGACGGCATCCCCCGCTCGGCCACGAACGTGGCCGAGGTGCTGGTGGGCGGCCGGCGGCGGCGCATCGCCGGCACCGTCTGCATGGACCAGTTCGTCGTGGACGTCGGTGCCGACCCGGTGCGCGCGGGCGACGAGGTGATCCTCTTCGGCCCCGGCGACCGGGGCGAGCCGACCGCGGACGACTGGGCACGCGCGCTCGGCACCATCAACTACGAGATCGTGACCCGGATCGGCCCGCGGGTACCGCGCGTCTACGTCTGACCGGCCGGCACATCTGACCCGCTTGATCCGCTGGCACGGCTGACCGGCCGACGCGACTGGTCGGCCGGTCAGGTCCGCCTCAGCGGCCGCTGGTCAGCGACAGCCGCCGGTGCCGCACGCGCCGCCGCCGTGTTCGTGGCCGGCCGGGGCGCCGCCGAACATGCCGCGTTCCATCCGGCGACGGACCGGCTGCGGGTTCGCCGCGCGCTCGGCGGCCTTCTCGATCTCGTCGCGGGTGGTCAGCGTCAGCAGCACCGGCCCGCTCTGGGCGGGACCGGCCGGCTGGGCCCCGGCCCCGGGCCCGGCCTCGGTGAGCTCGTCATCCAGCTCGTCGAGATCCTCGTCGAGGTCGACAGCGCCGCCATACGTGGGCGACGTGGTCAGTTTGCTCTTCCGCCACCGCAGTTTCACGACGCCTCCCCTGGTCGCAACCGCACGGCTGGACCAGCTCCACGCTAGCGGAGGATCTCGGACCGGTCCCGGTGGATCTCTGTGATCCCCTGTCGGGTATCCGCCTGGGTGGAGACGTGTCCTCCCGAGTCTGCTCAGGACATCGCTTTCGGGCATCAGGCACCATCGGGCATCATCGGGGTGTCGTTCGTTTCATGGCCGGAAGGTGGGCAGACGGTGGCAGGCGCACCAACCGATCGCGGTTCCACCGGCGGTGCCGCCCGTTCGACCGGTGCCGCCCGTGCCGCTCTCTCGGCCGGTTCGGCGGGGGCGGCCGGTGCCCTGACCGCGACCGCCGGCGCGGCGCGGGTGGTGGCGCGGGCGGCGGGGTCCGCCGCGGGCTCCCGGGCCGCCCGCCGCGGTGGCACGGTGGGCCTGGTCGGAGCCGCGATCGCGGCCGGCCTGATCGCCGAGCGCCGGGCCGTGCGGCGCCACCGCGCCGTACCCGACCTGCCGGAGCGGGAGCGGGTCGGCCCGATCGGCGGCCGGGTCGACCTGGTGGTCGCCGTGGCGGACGGCGTCCCGCTGTACGTGGAGGAGACGCCGCAGGATCCCCCGCCCCGTCCCGGAACCGGCTCCGCCGCGCCGACGCTGGTCTTCGTGCACGGCTTCTGCGTGAACGGCGATTCCTGGGTGTTCCAGTACCGCGCCCTGCGCGACCTGGGCCCGATGGTCTTCTACGACCAGCGCGCGCACGGCCGCTCCGGCCCGTCCGAGGCGGCGAACTGCACCATCGACCAGCTTGCGGCCGACCTCTACCAGGTCCTCACCGAGCGGGTCCCCGAAGGGCCGATCGTCCTGATCGGCCACTCGATGGGCGGCATGACGATCCTCGCGCTGGCGGGGGAGCATCCGGAGCTCTTCGGTGACCGGGTCATCGGGGTGGCGCTCATCTCGACCAGCGCGGGTGACCTCCCCCGGGTGACCTTCGGCCTGCCGGCGCTGATCACGGGGGGCGTGCGGCGGGTGCTGCCCGGGCTCGCGGTCGGCATGCGCAGTGCCCCGTCACTGTTCGAGCGGGCCCGCCGGCGCGGCAGCGACTTCTCCTGGGAGATCACCCGGCGGATCGGCTTCGGCTCGACCGACGTACCCCCGTCCGTCGTCTCGTTCCTGGAGACGATGGTGGGGGACACGCCGATCGCCGTGATGGCCGCCTTCATGTCCACCCTGCTCGACCATGACAAGCTGGACGCCGCCGTCAACCTCCGCGGCACGCCCACCATCCTGCTCGTCGGGGACGGCGACCTGATGACGCCGCTCCCGCACAGCCTGACCCTCGCCGAGCTGCTGCCCGACGCCGAGCTGCGGGTCGAGGAGGGCGCGGGGCACGCGATCATGCTGGAGCGGCCGGCCGCGGTGAACGCGGCCATCCGCGACCTGGTCGAACGGGTCCGCCCGCCGCGCCGGGCACCGCTGCGGGCACCCGACCGCGTAGGGCCGTGACGGCGGGCCGGTGACGCCCGGTGACACCGGCGGGCGGTCCCGGTCCGACGTCACCGACGACCGACCACTCACCAACCACGGACGAGGACGGATACGCACCGATGACCACGCCCGCCGTCCCCGAGATCGCGGTCGAGGATCCCGACCGGATGCGTGCGCTCGGCGCGCGCCTCGCGCCGCTGCTGCGTGCCGGTGACCTGATCATCCTGGACGGCCCGCTGGGCGCCGGCAAGACCGTGTTCGTCCAGGGGCTCGCGGCCGGCCTCGGGGTGCGCTCCCCGGTGACGTCGCCGACGTTCGTCCTCGCCCGGGTGCACACCGACGGCCGGTTGCCGCTGGTGCATGTGGACGCCTACCGGCTCGGCGGCGTCGCCGAGGTCGACGATCTCGACCTGGACGCCGATCTCGGGCGGTCCGTGTGCGTGGTCGAGTGGGGTTCGGGGCTGGTGGAGCAGCTGGCCGGGGCACATCTGCGGGTGGAGATCAGCCGTCCGGCCGGCGACGAGGCCGGCGAGGTGCGGCGCGTGCGGCTGCGGCCGGCGGGTGCCGACTGGGCGACCCGGCTGACCTCGCTCGCCGTGCCGGACCTCACCTCGCACCCGCAGGGGTCCGCGGCGGGTTAGCCGGGTCGTGCCATCGGCGCACCCGGCCTCGTCGGCGTCCGCGGGCCCGTGCCGGCCTCCTACCGGGCCGGGCGTGTGCGGGGCCGCCGTCGAGTTCGGGCCGGATCACGTCGACCTGTTGGTGCCGGCCTGTTGGTGTCGGCCGGCCCGGCCGGCGGAACCGTGCCGCGCACGACGCGCCGCCCGCGCCCGGCCCCGCGCCGGCTGTGATGCCGCGCTGTCCTGAGGGCGGGCCTGGCTTCCGCCTGCCGGCCGCCCCGGGGCGGGAACCGTCCGCCGCTGGTGGAATTCCCGGGCCGGCCGGGCACCCGGCCGGGCTCCGCGCCGTCCTAGCACCTATTCGGGTGGGCATGTTCGGGTAACCCGGCGAAGTGATTCCAGGAACATCGGGGCCCACCAACGGTGAATTACCGCTGACGTTCTGGAATGGCGTTGCCGGCCGGACGTGAGCCGCGGCATAGCAGCGAGTGACCTAGATCATGTTAAGGTCAGATGTCCCAGTGTTAATGTTCGGCCCCGGCGCCGTTCCTATACCGCGTCCCAGGTGGCCGTGTCGTGGCAAGTAGCCCTTGAGGACAAATAGTCAACGTTCTGTAGTTTGTGAGTTGTTCCGCTATATTGGCGGCGTAGGCGCGAAGTTCATGCATGTAGCGGCTCGACTGCTTCATGTGCGGCCGCGGAGAACCGGGATGGCCCGTAGTGGCCGGGAGAGGGGGGCGAGTGCGCAGCAGCACCGCTGCCGACCTTGTGGACGCTCCGGTCGAGCGGTCGACCCGGTCTCGTCGCACACGCAGTGACTTCCTCGCGAGTCGGCGTGATCTGCTCGACGCCGTGGGCCGGCTCCTCGCCCGCAACGGCCGTCGCTTCAGTCTGGTGGACCTCGCCGCGGAGGCGGGTGTCTCGACGGCGACCGCGTACCGCCACTTCGTCGACGTCCATGACGCCCTCGACGTGTACTACCTCCAGCTCATCGACGTGCTGGTGACCGACATCCGCGCCCTGGCGGTCGGCGAGGACCACCTGGGCAACTTCGAGGTCGTCTGCGAGGTGTGGGTCCGCTCGGCCGCGCGGTGGGGTCGGGCGGCGGTGCACGTGCGCTCCGCCCAGGGGTACCTCGCCCGGCTGCAGGGCCGTGACGACCTCGTCTCCAAGCTGCACCAGGTGCTCTCGCCGGTCGTGCTCGGCCTGGTGGACGGCGGTGTGCTGCCCCCCCAGGAACCGGAGTACGCGGTGCTGCTGTGGGCCTCGGTCTTCGACGAGCGGGTGATCGTCGACCTGCTCGACACCCTCGGCTGGTCGGTCGAGCAGGTCGCGCAGAAGCTCACCGCCTCGGCGCTGCGGATGCTCGGCTACACGGGCTGGACCCCCCTGCGGCCGGCCTTCCCGCCGGCGGGCTCCGGTGCGCAGGCGGCCTCCGCCGGCCCGGTCCCCCCGGTCGCTCCGGCCCCCGGGCCGGCCCTGCCGGCCTCGCCCTCCTCGCCCCCCTCGGCCGCGCGCCGCCACGGAGCCGCCGGTTCCGGCGGGATCGCGACGCGCGGTGCGGGCGCCCTCGGCGCCGGGCCGGTACTGGCTCGCACCGGCGCGTCGGCCGGCGGCGTGGACCCCCGGATCAGGCTCCGCTCCGGCGGCGCCGGCCGGCTGACCCACTAGGTTCCCTCCCGGACCGGTCCCGGCGCACCTGCCGGGACCGGTCTGACGCGTCCGGCCGCGGTCAGACCGCGGCGCGACCGTGGTGCGGGGCCGCCGCGCCACCCGGAACGTTTGGTTCCTGTTGGTTTTCCGGTGGTGGCGGTGGCCGCGCCGGCTCGGCCCCGCTCCGCTGGTCCGGCCTGCTCCGGTCGGGCCGCGTGGTTCTGGTGGTGCCTCCGTTGTGATTTCTCGGGGGTCTCGGGCCGGGGGCTCGGGGGTCCGGGCCGGCGCCGTGTTACCTCTTGTTACCGGCCGCGACTGCCGGGGAATGCGTTTCTTTCGCCCGCGCGGATTTCCGGCCCGATATTCCCGTCGGGCATACGACTGATTCTCCGGTCTTTGACGCGTCCGCGGGAGTTTCATCGTCGCCGGCGCCGTCCCGCGGGTTTTCTGCTGATTTCCGGGGAGTCGGTGGCGCGGGAGTCCTTCCGGAGGCCGGTGCGGACGCGCCGGCCGATCGGCCGAGCAGATGCTCGGCACACGGATCGATCAGCCCCGCGCGCCGGTTGCCGCGCGCCGGGTGTGGGCCCGGTCGCTCGGGTCCGTAGGCTGGTCGGGTGCTCGTCCTGGCGCTCGACACCTCGACGGCGGCCTGCGCGGTCGCGCTGGTCGAGTTCGGCTCGCCGCCCGCCGGGCCGTCGGTCCGTGCCTCCCGGGTGGTCTGGGACGCCCGCCGCCACGGTGAGCTGCTGGCGCCGCTGACGCGCGACGTGCTCGACACGGCCGGCGTCCGGCCGCCCGAGGTGCTCGCCGTCGTCGTCGGGGCCGGCCCGGGCCCGTTCACCAGCCTGCGCGTCGGCATGGTCACCGGGGCCGCGTTCGCCGCCGCGCTCGGTGTCCCCGTCTACGGCGTCTGCTCCCTGGACGGCATCGGGGCCGCGACGACCGGCCCGGTCGGCGTCGTCACCGACGCGCGTCGCCGTGAGGTTTTCTGGGCCCGCTACCAGGGCGGAACGCGCGTCGGTGAGCCGGGCGTGGGCGCTCCGGCGGCGGTCGCCGCGCAGCTGCGCGCCGCCGGCGTCGAACGGGTGACCGGACCCGGCACCGGCCTGTATCCGGATGCCTTCGCCGGCTTCGGCACTCCGCCCGCCGGTGGGCGAGGTGGAGCCGAGCCGGAGTATCCGGCGCCGGAGCTGCTCGCCGGCCTCGTCGCGGCGGACATCGCGGGTGGGCGTGATCCCGGCCCGCTCACCCCTCTCTACCTGCGGCGCCCCGACGCCGCCGAGCCCCGTGGCCCCAAGCCCGTCACCGCTTCGCGCCCGGAGCCGGCGCGGGCGCCGGCCGCCGCCACCGGGCCGACGTCCGCCGGAGGCACGCCGGCCGGAGCCGCGCCGATCGGGACGATGCCGGTATGAGCGCGGCTGCTGTCAACCCGGTGCCAGACCCGGCACCGGGCGACGTCGACCTCGTGCCGATGCGCTGGTGGCACCTGGGCGAGATCGCGTCCCTGGAACGGCAGGTGTTCGACCTGGACCCCTGGTCGGGCGAGCTCTTCTGGTCCGAGCTCGCGCAGGGTGACAACCGGCACTACCTGGCCGCGGTCGCGGACGGCTCGATCGTCGGCTACGCCGGGCTGGCACTGCAGGGCGACGAGTCCTACATCCAGACGATCGGGGTCCTCCCGGCCATGCGTGGGCGTCACCTCGGGTCGCGCCTGATGATCGCCCAGCTCCGGGAGGCGCGGCGGCGGGGCGCCCGCAGTTGCGGGCTCGAGGTCCGTACCGACAACCGGCCGGCGCGGGCCCTCTACACCCGGCTCGGCTTCGTCGATCTCGGTGTCCGCCGCGGCTACTACCAGCCGTCGGGCGGAGACGCCTACGTGATGCGCGTCCGGCCGATCGACACCGTCGGTTACGGGACGCTGCTGGACCGGATCGAGGCGGCCGTCCTGCGGGACACCAGAGCCGCCTCATGAGAGCCGGAGCCGCCTCGTGCGGGCCGTCGGCACCGTGACGGGGGGCAGGACATGAGGGCACCGGCCCGACCGCTGGTTCTGGGCATCGAGACCTCGTGCGACGAGACCGGCGTCGGTCTCGTCCGCGGTGGCGAGCTGCTCGCCGACGCGCTCGCCTCCTCCGTCGACGAGCACGCCCGGTACGGCGGTGTGGTGCCCGAGATCGCCGCGCGGGCGCATCTGGAGGCGATGGTCCCGACGATCGAGCTGGCGCTGCGCCGTGCCGGCCTGCGTCCCCGCGACGTCGACGCCGTCGCGGTGACGTCCGGCCCGGGGCTGGCCGGCGCCCTGCTGGTCGGGGTCGCCGCGGCGAAGGCCTACGCGCTGGCGCTGGGCGTCCCGCTGCACGGGGTGCACCATCTCGCCGCGCATGTCGCCGTCGACACGCTCGAGCACGGCCCGCTGCCGCGTCCGGCGGTGGCGCTGCTGGTCTCCGGCGGGCACAGCTCGCTGCTGCTGGTCCCCGACCTCGCCGCCGAGCCGGTGGAGTCGCTGGGGGCCACGGTGGACGACGCCGCGGGGGAGGCCTACGACAAGGTCGCCCGGCTGCTCGGGATGCCGTTCCCGGGCGGCCCGCCGATCGACGCGGCGGCCCGGGAGGGCAGCCCGGACATCCCGTTCCCACGCGCCAAGGCGGGGGATGGCACGTTCGACTTCTCCTTCTCGGGCCTCAAGACCGCGGTCGCCCGCTGGGTGGAGGCCCGGCGGCGGGCCGGCGAGCCGGTCCCGGTCGCGGATGTGGCGGCGTCGTTCCAGGAGGCGGTGGCGGACGTGCTCACCGCGAAGGCGGTCGCGGCCTGCCGCGCGCACGGCGTGGACACCCTGGTGGTCGGAGGCGGCGTCGCGGCCAACAGCCGGCTGCGCGCGCTCGCGGCGCTGCGCTGCGAGGCGGCGGGCCTCACGCTGCGGATACCCCGACCCGGGCTGTGCACCGACAACGGCGCCATGGTCGCGGCGCTCGGGTCGCTGCGGGTCGAGGCCGGAGTCGAGCCCTCGCCGCTGGACCTACCCGCGTCCTCGACGCTCACCCTCTGACGGTCCTCGCCGGCCCGGGACCCGTCGCGGGTCCCGGGCCGGGCGGCGCTCAGACGGCGGCGCGGTCGCGGGCCGCCTGCTCCGCGGCCTGCTGGGAGGCCTCGAACACGTCGGTGAACGCGGCGAGTGCCGGGTTCACCTTCGACAGCGTCATCACGACGGTGATGAACTCGATGTTGTCGGCGCCCAGCACCTCGAAGGCGTGGCGCAGGTAGGGGACCTGGTGGTCCCAGCCCTCCTTGGGGGCACCGGGGGCGTAGGAGCCGCCCTGCGCGGTGACGACGGTGACCTTCTTGCCCGCCAGCACCCCGTCGCCGGCCGCCCCGCCGGCCGTGCGGCCGATGACGATGACCTGGTCCAGCCAGGCCTTGATCGTCGACGGGTAGGCGTAGTTGTACATCGGCACCGAGATCACGTACTCGTCGGCGCTCTCGATCTCCTCGAGGTACTCCTCGCGGATCTTCACGGCCTCGGCCTGCTCGGGCGTGCGCTGCTCGGGGGGTGTCTGGCCGCCGGACACCAGCGCCCAGTTCAGGTGTGGCGGCGGGCTGGTGGCCAGGTCGCGGCGGGTCAGCGTCCCGTCCGGGTGCTGTTCGCGCCAGGTCTCGGCGTAGACCTCGGCGACCCCGCGGGAGACGGAGCCCTCCGGGGTGAGGCTGGAGTCGATGTGCAGCAGGTGGGGCATCGGGGCTCTCCTTGATCACGGTTGGGAGGCGGGCGCCCCCGGTCTCGGCGTGCGCCGCGCGAAAGAAACGGGCCGATCCGGCCGATCCGGCGTCGACGCCGGATCGGCCGGATCGGCCGGCGACTCCGGCGATTTTGGTGTGCGAACAGATAGTCGTACCGAGCAATAATCTCTGTCAACGCCTATCTGTTCCGCAGACTAGTTCGTGATGATCGGGGTACGGTGTTCGGGTGGAGGGGTCCTCGGGCACGTCGCCGATGCCGGCCTCCGTCGTGTTCCAGTCCGCGTCTCCAGCGGCGGAGCGACCGGCCGCGTCGTCGGCTGTCCATGGTCCGGCTGATCCGGCCATCGCCGGCTGTCCGTCCGTCGCCGCCGACGCGGAGCTTGAGCTGCCCGACGAGGTCCGTGACGACCTGCGCTGGATCGTCGGCCAGATCCAGCACGGGTACCTGGCCGCCTCGGTGAGCGCCATCGGTTCGCTGCCCGGTGGTCTCAAGGGTTTCTATGTACTGGGCGCCGCGGTCGAGGGAACGGCGCACAACCAGATCGAGGTCGCCCGCCGCTTCTCCATCGACCGGACCGTGATGGTCCGGCTGGTCGACGAGATGGAGCGTGCCGGCCTGGTCGAGCGCCGCCCGGACCCGGCGGACCGCCGGGCGAGAATGATCATCGCCACCGAGCGGGGAGTCCAGGAGCACGAGCGGGTGCGGCTGCGGCTGCGGACCGTCGACGACCACGTCCTGGCGCCGCTGGCGCCCGCGGACCGCGCGGTCTTCATCGGGCTGGCCCGGCTCGTCGCGGCCCACCTGGTCGCGATGGATCCGACCAGGGGTGCCGCCGCGTGCGCCGCGGCCGAGGCCGAGATGCGCGACACCACCGCCGGTTGTGCCGGCCCCGACGCCCCCGGTAACCCCGGTGTCGGCCGTGCCGCGCCGGGCTGCTGATCGGGTTGGTCGGGTGACCGGGTTGGTCGGGCCGCGGTGACGGTCACCTGGATGTGGGAGGCGAAGGCCGCCCCCGGCCAGGTCGCGGAGCTGGAACGCTGGGTCCGATCGGCGGTGCGCGGGCGGGCGGGCGAGATCTATCTCGGCCGCGGGGTGTCGGCGGGTCTCGTCGTGGTCCTCCTGCACCTCGGCGCCGAAGCGCCCGCGGGGGACCCCGACGGCCCGCCGCTCCCGGACCCCCCGAATGGGCTAATCGCGGGATCCGCGCATGCCTGGCAGTTCGAGCGCGCGCCGAACCGTCTTGACAGATCCGACCTTCTTGGTTGACGTGGGTGGTGCGGGTGCTAGGTTGGCACTCGGCACTTGAGAGTGCCAGCGACAGGCGCCTGTTCACCCGCGACGGCAGGCCGCCAGGGTCGCTCTCTCATCCAGCGAAGGAAGGGGGAGGTCGATCGTGACGACCGCCACCAAGGTTGCAATCAAGCCGCTCGAGGACCGGATCGTCGTCCAGCCCTCGGACGCCGAGACGACCACCGCGTCCGGCATTGTGATTCCGGACACCGCCAAGGAGAAGCCCCAGGAGGGCACCGTCCTTGCCGTCGGCCCGGGTCGGTTCGAGGACGGCAAGCGCGTCCCGCTCGACGTCAAGGTCGGCGACGTGGTGCTCTACAGCAAGTACGGCGGCACCGAGGTCAAGTACGCCGGCGAGGAGTACCTGGTGCTCTCCGCCCGGGACGTCCTCGCGATCATCGAGAAGTAGACCGGACGCCGGTAGTAGCAGGCAGGGCGTGTCCCACCGGTGGTCCCCTGGTTTCCGCCGGGGGGCCGCGGTGGGGCGCGCCCTTCTTGTTCCCGCCGGCAGCGGTGTCGGGAGGACACACAGGTATGCCGAAGATTCTCACGTTCAACGAGGACGCCCGCCGGTCGCTCGAGCGGGGCGTGAACGCCCTCGCGGACGCGGTCAAGGTGACGATCGGCCCGCGTGGCCGCAACGTCGTCATCAGCAAGTCGTACGGCGCGCCGACGATCACCAACGACGGTGTGACGATCGCGCGTGAGGTGGAGCTGGACGACCCCTACCAGAACCTGGGGGCGCAGCTCGCCAAGGAGGTCGCCACCAAGACCAACGACGTCGCCGGCGACGGGACGACGACGGCCACGGTGCTGGCCCAGGAGATGGTGCGCCAGGGTCTGCGGCAGGTGACCGCCGGCGCGGCTCCGCTGTCGCTCAAGATCGGTATCGAGGCGGCGGTCGCCGCCGTCTCGGCGGCGCTGCTGGAAGCCGCGATCGAGATCGGCTCGAAGGAGACCATCGCGCAGGTCGCCGCGATCTCGGCGCAGGACGCCCAGGTCGGCGAGCTCATCGCCGAGGCGATGGACAAGATCGGCAAGGACGGTGTGATCACCATCGAGGAGAGCCAGACCATGGGTCTGGACCTCGAGCTCACCGAGGGGATGCAGTTCGACAAGGGCTACATCTCGCCGTACTTCGTGACCGACCAGGAAAGCATGGAGGCCGTCCTCGAGGACGCCTACGTGCTGCTGCACCCTGGCAAGATCAGCGCGCTGAACGACATCCTGCCGATCCTCGAGCAGGTCGTGCAGGAGCGTAAGCCGCTGCTGATCATCGCCGAGGACGTCGAGGGCGAGGCGCTGTCGACCCTGGTCGTCAACGCGGTGCGCAAGACCTTCACGGTCGTCGCGGTGAAGGCTCCCGGTTTCGGTGACCGCCGCAAGGCGATGCTGCAGGACCTCGCGGTCCTGACCGGTGGCCAGGTCGTCGCCACCGAGGTGGGCCTCAAGCTCGACTCGATCACGCTCGCCGAGCTCGGCCGGGCGCGGCGGATCGTCGTCGACAAGGACCTCACCACGATCGTCGACGGTGCCGGTGACGCCGACGCCGTCGGCGAGCGGGTCCGGCAGATGAAGGCGGAGATCGAGCTCTCCGACTCGGACTGGGACCGCGAGAAGCTCCAGGAGCGGCTGGCCAAGCTGGCCGGCGGGGTCGCGGTCATCCGCGTCGGCGCCGCCACCGAGGTCGAGCTCAAGGAGAAGAAGCACCGTCTCGAGGACGCCGTGTCGGCGACCCGGGCCGCAGTCGAGGAGGGCATCGTGGCGGGCGGCGGCAGCGCGCTCGTGCACGCGGCCAAGGTCCTCGACGGTGACCTCGGCCTGACCGGGGACGAGCGGTCCGGGGTGCGCGTCGTGCGTGCCGCGCTCGACGCCCCGCTCACCTGGATCGCGCGCAACGCCGGGCTCGAGGGCGCTGTGATCGTGTCCAAGGTCCGCGAGGGCGAGGTCGGTCGGGGCTTCAACGCGGCCACCGGCGAGTACGTCGACCTGGTCGCGGCCGGTGTGGTCGACCCGGTGAAGGTCACCCGGTCCGCGGTGGCGAACGCGGCCTCCATCGCCGCGCTGCTCATCACCACCGAGAGCCTGGTGGCGGAGAAGCCCGAGGAGCCGGCGGAGGCCGGTCACGGCCACGGTCACGACCACGGGGGCCACGGCCACGGCCACTCGCACGGCCCGGGTTTCTGAGCCGTCGAGTGATCTGATCGTCGACAGGTGAGGCCCGGTCGGTCCGCGGACCGACCGGGCCTCGTCGCGTCCGGGGCCTCCCGGGTGTCCCGGGCTGCCCGGGTGTCCGGGGCCTTCCCGGAGCGCGGGGCGCCACTCGAGGTCAGGGATCCGACAGCGACCGTGGGGCGCTCACCCGTCGCGGGTGGTCGCCGGGGATGGGGAGACACGCCCGCATATGGCGGCGCGAATCGGCCTGGACGCGGAAGGGGTGCCGACGGCATGCCGACGGGGAACCCGTGAGCGCACCGGCGCCGCCTCGGGGTGGCCGCGGGGTGGCCGCGGGCACATGATCGTGGCCAGCCGGGCCGCGGTCGCCGACGTCCTCGTCATGCAGGCGAGCCGGGCAGACGACGAGCCGGGCAGACGAAAAGATCCCCGGGCCCGTACGTCCCGAGAGAGGGAGTACGGGGCCGGGGATCTTCGTATCCGGTGGCCGGCTTCAGCAGGCCGGAGCGAGCCCCGGCCGGGCGGGTGCGTGGCGGGCGGCGCCCCTGCGGGTGCGCCCGGTGAGGACCGCCTCCCGCTCGGACTCGCTCATTCCGCCCCACACGCCGTACGGTTCCCGGGCGGCGAGGGCATGTTCCCCGCACGCCCGGATTACCGGGCAGCGTGCGCAGATCGCCTTCGCCGCCGCTTCCCGCGCGGCTCTGGCTGGGCCGCGTTCGCCCTCGGGATGGAAGAACAGCTCGGTACTCTCACCTCGACAGGCGCCGTGGAGCTGCCACTCCCACTTCTCCGCGCCGGGGCCTGGAAGTCGTCGGACGTCGGTCATCGGTCTGACCCCCCCTTTCGACCTGAGCGGCTGGCGCCGCGACTACCCGGTCACCGTAGCCGCTCGCCATCGACTGGAGATCTTGAAATTTCACCCGGTCGACCGGCGCCGCCTCCGCGGCGAGGTCCCTGCCGCCCGGTAGGTTCACCGAGAGGCTGGGACGCCGTGGATCACCCACCGCTGACGGACCGCGCTACCGGCGCAGACTCGCGCAGACAGCGGGCGGGACGGCGCGACCAGATGGAACCGTGGACGTCCGACCGCCGGTGTCGACGCGTGCGGATCACCGCCGGTCACGGGTGGTGCGCGCCCCGCCGACAGTCCCTCGCCTACCCGCCGCCGGTGCGGGTCACACGAACCGACATCGAGTTTCCCCGCACGGTCGCCACGGGTGTACGTACGGCGGGGGGACCGCCACGCCCCGTGCGGGCCCCGACGTCGGTCGCCGGAGCCGCGGGCGGGCAGAGGAGGCCGGCCCGGGTCGGCCGGGCCGGGATCGCGCCGGCCGGGGAAGCCGGTCGGTCAGCGGGTGTCGGTCAGCGGGTGTCGGCCTCGGAGGCGGCTGAGGCCTCGTACACGCCGTCGGCGAAGCCGCGGGCGTACTCCCAGCTCACGTAGCACGCTGGATCCGGGGCGAAGGCTGGCTCGTGCACCCGTGTGCGGCCCTCGTCGAGGAGGTGCCGTAGGTTGCCGGCCAGCAGGTCCCAGTCGAAGTAGTGCGGCTCGGCGCACCCCTCGCAGTCGACGACGAGACCCCGGTAGCCACGTGGTTCGAGCAGGGTCCGGAAGACGTCGAGGTCACCCAGCTCGGCGAGGATCTCTTCCCGCTCGCGTAGGGACAGCGGTTCGAGTAGTTCCAGATCCTCGGCGGAGTCGAGCTGCGCGAGCTCGGCCGCCGGGTCCTCGGGGTCGCCCGCGAAGGGGTCGAGGGGCTCGTTGCTCACGAGGAACACGCTACGCTCGTGGCCCAAGCTTAGTGGTCCCGATACCGAGTCCGGCACTGACGTGCGGGGCATTCGCTCCAGCATGCCCCAATCTGTCCCAGCCTGGACGGCTTCCCTTCGTGCCGGGGCAGCTCGCCTGGCGTGGTGGTGACGATCCCGCGCGCATGGTCCGTGCTCCGCGTGCCGGTTGTCTGTGACCCATTCATGCGATTCCGGATACGCGGCGCCGGCACCCGTGGTACGGGCTGGTCCGTTTTGCGCCTTTGGTGGGCGTTGTTGGACGGGGTGCCCACGGACGGGTGCGCCCCGGCCCCGGCGCCCGTCCTGTGGCATGTGTGGTGCTCTCGGTCACGCCAGGGAGTTCGGAGTCGTTGCCGGGCCTCTACGATGGAGTATCACCGTCGCCCGACCGGCGGGCCGCGCGGAGCCCAGCATGCTTCACCCGCCTGCCCGGGCAGACCGGCTCGCGCCGGTTCCCGGGCGCGGGAGTCCCCAGACGTCGCGGGGGCGCTCCCGCCGGCGCCGGGCCGATGCGAACGGAAGGTGCCATGGACGGTTCCCCCGCCAACCCGACGACCTCGATCACGCGCGCGACCAGGGAACCCGACCTCGACCAGTCGCCCGGCCGGCCCGCCGCCGTCCGGCACGTTCCTGACAGCCTGGGCGCCGAGGGGCCGGTGCTCCCGCCGAAGCTCGCGATGCTCGGCCTCACCTTCGACGACGTCCTGCTGCTGCCGGCGGCGTCCGAGGTGGCGCCGTCGGGTGTCGACACGACCACGCGGCTGTCCCGCAACATCTCGCTGGCGGTCCCGCTGGTGTCCTCCGCGATGGACACCGTGACCGAGGCCCGGATGGCGATCGCGATGGCCCGCCAGGGCGGCGTCGGAGTGCTGCACCGCAACCTGTCCGTCGACGACCAGGCGCAGCAGGTCGACATGGTGAAGCGGTCCGAGTCGGGGATGATCACCTCCCCGATCACCTGCGGGCCGGACGCCACCATCGAAGAGGCGAACGTGCTCATGGCGCGTTACCGCATCTCCGGCGTCCCGGTCACCGAGCCGGACGGCCGCCTGGTCGGGATCGTGACCAACCGCGACATCCGTTTCGAGCGGGACCACACCCGCCGCGTCCACGAAGTGATGACCCGCATGCCGCTGATCACGGCGCCGGTCGGGGTCTCGGCAGACGACGCGCTCGCCCTGCTGCGGCACAACAAGGTCGAGAAGCTGCCCATCGTCGACGGGCACAGCCGGCTCTGCGGGCTGATCACGGTCAAGGACTTCACCAAGCGCGAGCAGTACCCGCGGGCGACCAAGGACGCGGACGGCCGCCTCGTGGTCGGCGCCGCGGTCGGCGTCGGCGAGGACGCGCTGAAGCGCGCCCAGGTCCTCGTCGCCGCCGGGGTGGACTTCCTCGTCGTCGACACCGCGCACGGCCACCACCACGCTGTCCCCGACATGATCGCCCGGATCAAGGCCGACATGCCCACCGGGGTGGACGGCCGTCCGCTCGACGTCATCGGCGGCAACATCGCCACCGCGGCCGGCGCCGCCGCGCTCATCGCGGCCGGCGCCGACGCCGTCAAGGTCGGGGTCGGGCCGGGCTCGATCTGCACGACCAGGGTGGTCACCGGCGTGGGCGTTCCGCAGGTCACCGCGATCTACGAGGCGGCGCGGGCGGCCCGGGCCGCCGGCGTGCCGGTCATCGGCGACGGCGGGCTGCAGTACTCCGGTGACATCGCCAAGGCGATCGCCGTCGGCGCCGACACCGTGATGCTCGGCAGCCTGCTCGCCGGAGTCGACGAGAGCCCCGGAGAGCTCATCTTCATCAACGGCAAGCAGTACAAGTCCTACCGGGGGATGGGTTCGCTCGGTGCCATGCGCAGCCGCGGCGACACCCGCTCCTACTCCAAGGACCGCTACTTCCAGGACGACGTCCTCTCCGACGACAAGCTCGTCCCCCAGGGCGTCGAGGGCCAGGTGCCCTACCGTGGCTCGCTGGCCGGGATGGCCCACCAGCTGATCGGCGGGCTGCAGGCCGCGATGGGGTACACGGGCGCGGCGACCATCCACGAGCTCCAGGAGAACAGCCAGCTCGTGCGGATCACCTCGGCCGGCCTGACCGAGAGCCACGCGCACGACGTCCAGATGACGGTCGAGGCGCCGAACTACACCCGGTGAGCCGCCACACCCGGTGATCCGCGGCCGGTGGCCGGGAGGTCCCCTTCCGCCACCGGCCGCCGGCCGTTCCCGCGGCCGCGCGGCTTCGTCGTTCCGTATCCCCGCCGCCGGACGCCGACGTACAGGCAGGATGGTCGGCGGGACCAAACGGGCTGACCAGGAGGCCGGACGCGGTGGCAGACGTCGAGATCGGAATCGGGAAGAACGCGCGGGTGGCCTACGGCCTTGACGCCGTGGGCATCGTTCCCTCGCGGCGTACCCGGGACCCAGCCGACGTGTCACTCGCCTGGGAGATCGACGCCTACCACTTCGACCTGCCGATCGTCGCGGCGCCGGTCGACGCGGTGACCTCGCCGGAGACCGCGATCACGGTCGGGCGCCAGGGCGGGCTCGGCGTGCTGCACCTCGAGGGGTTGTGGACCAGGCACGAGGACCCCGAGCCACTGCTCGACGAGGTCGCGGAGCTGGGCGCGCGCTCCGGCGCCGTGGCGGCGACCAGGCGCCTGCGTGAGCTCTACGCGGCGCCGGTGCAGCCCGAGCTCATCGGCGCGCGCCTGGTGCGGATGCGGGAGGCCGGTGTGGTCACCGCCGCCGCGCTGCGCCCGCAGAAGGTCCGGGCGCTGTGCCCGCACGTGCTGGCCGCGGGTGTGGACCTGCTCGTCATCCATGGCACGGCGGTGTCGGCCGAGCACCAGTCCCGGCGCACCGAGCCGCTGAATCTCAAGAGCTTCATAGGACAGCTCGACATCCCGGTGATCGTCGGCGGCTGCGCGTCCTTCTCCACGGCACTGCATCTCATGCGGACGGGCGCGGCCGGTGTGATCGTCGGAGTCGGCGCCGGTCTCGGTGACGAGACGGCGCGGACCCTCGGAATCGGTGTTCCGCTGGCGACCGCGATCGCCGACGCCGCCGGCGCCCGGATGCGGTACCTCGACGAGTCCGGCGGCCGGTACGTCCACGTCATCGCGCACGGCGACCTGCGCACCGGCGGGGACGCGGCGAAGGCCGTGGCCTGCGGTGCCGACGCCGTGATGGTGGATTCGCCACTGGCGCAGGCGGTGGACGCCCCCGGGCGGGGCTCGGTCTGGTCGATGGAGATCCTGCAGTCGGACCTGCCGCGCGGGCGGTGGGCGCCGGTCGAGACGTCACACACCGTCGCCGAGATCCTCACCGGTGGCGAGGTCCCGACCGAGGACGGTGTGGCGAACATCGCCGGGGCCCTGCGGGCGGCGATGGCCACAACGGGCTACGCGACGTTGAAGGAGTTCCAGAAGGCGGAGATCATGATCGCCGCTGGGCGCTAGCGGAACAGGTCCGGAGGGCCGGCGGTGGGCGTGGGTCGTGCCGCCGACCCGGACGCCTTGGGGGAAAGTGCGCCATGGCACCCTGGGAGCCGTCCGTCTCCGGATCGAAGGATGACCGATGCGCCTCGACGAGAACGGCCGCTGGGTCAGCGACGACGGCGCCTATGTCTGGGATGATGCGGCCCAGACCTGGCGGCTGGTTGGTGCCACGCCGCCGTCCGGCATGCCCGCGACCGGCTCGGCCCGGCTGGCCTCGGGCCAGTCGGGTTCCGGGCACGCGGGCGCCGGGCATGCGGCTTCCGGCCAGGCGGGCGCCGGGCACGGGGGTTCCGGCCAGGCGCCCGCCGGCCAGACCGGCGCCGGTCAGACGGGTTGGACGCCGCCGCACACGGGTCCGCTGGTCCCGGGCTCCCGCGGCTCCGCCGGCACCGGGGCGACCGGGCCGATCTACACCGGGCAGGCCTACACGGGGGCGTCCGACCCGAGCTCGTCGTACGGCGGCCGCTCCGGTTCCGGCTCCGGCCACCAGGAGCCGACCGGGTCGGATCCGGCGTGGGCGGGCCATGCGCCGGCCGCGCCGGAGACAGGCCGGCCCATGGCGACCGGCCCGTTCCCCGCCGGGCAGCTGCCGACCGGGCCGATGCCGACGGGGCCGATGCCGACGGGGCCGATGGGCACCGGGCCGATACCGACGGGGCCGATGCCGGCCGGCATCGCCGCCGCGGGCGGGCCCGGGGTCCGGGCGGATGCCGCCGTGGCCTCGGGCGATCCCGCGGAGAACACGACCGGCATCCGGCGCCGGATGGCGCAGCAGCGGGGGCCCCGGCCAGCCGGGCAGCTCGACCAGGCCGGCCCTGATCTCGACGACCCTGATCTCGACGACCCTGATCTGGACGACGCCGATCCGGACGACGCCGACCTCGATGAGGCCGACCTCGACGGCTCGCACCGGCCGGACGCCAACCGGGATCGCCGGGCCGGGGGCGAGGCCAGCCCGGGGCGCCGTGGCGGCGGGCCGGGCGGCGGTTCCGGCGGCGGCCCCGGGCACGGGGGAGCGCGGCGGCTCGTCGACGGGCTGCGGGCATCCGCGCTGGATCCCCGGGCGCGCCTGGGCGCGATGGGCCGGGGCGGGGCGGCCACCGCCGACGGGCGCGGCGGCCACCCGGCGGTCGAGGGCCCCGCACGCGGGATCGCCGCGATGCTGCGCCGGCCGACCGTGCTCGCGGTGGCCACCGCGTTCGCCCTGGTGGTCGCGCTCGGTGTGGCCGGGTTCCTCGTTCTCGGCGGGGGCGACGACGGCGATTCGAGTGTCTCCGCGTCGTCCGCCGGGGCGGGCCGGTACGACGCGTCCGTCCGGCAGGAGTACATCGACGCCTGTCTCGGCGTGAGTGACGGCAACGAGCGCTACTGCACCTGCACGCTGGAGAAACTGGAGGCCGACTACACCCAGGAGCAGTATCAGGCCTTCAACAGCGACGTCGAGTCCGACAACTCCCAGCGCATCGTGCGCGAGATTTACGCGGCCTGCCGCAATCTCCGGTGAGAGCGCCCGTGTACAGTGGGATGATCCCGTTTGCGACTGATTCGTGCTTTCCACCCGCAAGTGCCTGGGCAACCACAACGCCGAGGCCGCCGTCGCGGACGGGGAGACGGGCGCATCCAGATCGGACTCGTCCGGAGCGTGTGCGTCGCGCACGGGTTTGGTGCGGGGTGCCCGGATCGGTCGGTCACCCGCCGGCCCGCACGTGGTGTGCCCGGAAGAGCGGGTCCGGTCCTGGTGAGCGGTCTCGTGCTCGGGTGGCGTCGGCTTTTAACGGCGCGACAGGAAGCGGCCAGCGTGAATTCGGCCAGTACGTTCACGGCCTGTACATTCAGACGGCTGACCGCCTTGGGACGCTGATCAGAGAGGCGGGCGATGCTCACCGGCGAGTGTGGTCGATGAGCATGGTCGACGTCCCGACAGCGCGACGCGGGTCCGGCGCCGGGACGTGGGCATCCGGCTACCTCGGCGGCAGGTGGGTGATCGCTCCGTGACCGTGGACGGCACCGGCCGACCCACCGGCGGTCGTCGTGACGACGACTTCTTCGCGGTCGAACGGGTCGGCGAACCCGACGACACCGCGGTCTCCCGCCCGGCTCCCGCCACTGACGGGGGCTGGGATGTCACTCCCTGGCCGTCCTCCGGCCTGGACGTGAGCGCTGGCAGCGATCCGGCCCGTGGCGTCATGGGCGGTCCGCTGGTGGACGGTCCGGTGCTGGGCGGACCCGTCGTGGGCGGCCCCACCGTCAGTGGTCCCACCGTCGGTGGCGGAGCCTCGGCCGGAGACGACCCGTTCGACGTCAGCTCGACCTGGAACGGGCCCGCCCCGGTCATCGGGGGGCCGTCGGCCGACCTGGGCCGGGCCGCACCCGAGATCCAGCCCGGACCGCGTTCCCCAGGACCGGGGTCCCCGGCGTCGCACCCCCAAGGGCCGCACACGCCCGTCCCACCGGCCGCGGCGCCGCAGGCGGGCCTGCCGCCGGTGGGTCCGTCGGTGACGGGCAGCTTCCGGGTTCCCAGCAGGTACGAGTCGGGCCCGCCCGCGCCTGCGCGCTCCTATGTGGAGCCGACACCGCCGCCACGGTTCCCGACCGAGCGTGGTTCCGCCCCGCCGGGCCGGGTCGGGGGCCCGGACACCGGTTCGGTGCGCATCGGCGGTCCGGACACCGGCCCGGCACCCGGCTGGGGCCCCGTCGGCCCGGGCGCGGGCCCGCCCGGCATCAATCCGGGGACGGGGAGCTTCCCGCTACCGCCGGCCCGGTCGGAGCCGCCCGCCGCGCGACCCGGAACGCCCGGGCCCAGCGCCTACCAGGGCTATGACGCGGCGCGCCCGCAGAGCACCCCCCCACCGCCGTCCTCGCCGCCGCCGGGAGTCGGCCATCCGGGCGGCCCGGGTCTCCCGCGCCCGGACCAGACCGGCGGCTTTCCCCGCCCGGACCAGACCGGTGGTTTCGCGCGGCCCGGTGCCGCCTACCCGAACCGGCCCGGCGAGCTGGAGCGGCCGGCTCCGCGTCCGGTCGACCCGTGGAACGGCCACAGCACGGGCTCCGGGCCTCGCCCGGACCTGTCACTGCCCCCCCGGGGAGGTACACCGCCCGCCGACCGTGGCCCGGACGACCGGCGTGACGGGTACGACAGTCAGGCCCGCGGCGGTTACGAGGTCCGTCCGGACCAGTCCCGTGGTGAGCGCGGCCCGGCTCGCGCCCCGGACGGCTACGGGGCGCGTGGCCCGACCACCGGCGGCTACCGCGTCGGTGGCGGCGCCGCCCCGCTCGGCGGCACCGGTTCTCCTGGTGCCGATTCTCCCGGTGGTGCCGCTTCTCCTGGTGGAACCGTGGTACCCGGCGGTGGCCCGTCCATGGACGCGGCCGCGCCGGGGCGGCCTGTCGGCGTCGGGCCGGGGGCGCGGGCCGCGCTGCCGCCCGGCTCCTGGTCCGGGCCCCCGGGCGGGGACGCGTCCGGACCGTGGCGATCGCCGCACCGGGATGATCCCGCGGCCTTCTCGAACGGCCGCCCCCGCGGCGCCGAACTCCCGCCACTGGTGAACGACCCGCTGTCCGGTCCGCTGCCGGTCGCGACCCCGCCGCCGGGACGTCCCGAGCTCGGTCGCCCAGGCGGTCGCCCGGAGCCGGGTCGGGCTGAGCCGGGTCGACCGGAGCCGGGCGGCCGGGGCGGTCCGGCGGGGACCACGCACGCGGAGCCGCTCGCCCCGGGCCAGGGCACGGGCACGGGACCGTCCGGGCCCTGGCGTTCTCCGCCGCCCCGCGCGGCCGTCGAGGACACCATGACCACCACGCGCTCGCCGTTCCGCGGGTCGGGTGCGCTGCCGGCGCTGCCTCCGGGCCGCTCGGCGGCCCCGGGAGCCCCGGGAACGACCGGCGCGGACCAGATGCCTCCGGGCACGCCGCCGCCGCCGGCGCCCGGCGCGGGGACGGGCCCGCGGGCCGCGACCGGCCCGCGCGGCGCGACCGGCCCGCGCGCGCTGCCCGGACCGGCCGCGGCGGGTGCCGCGCCGGGGCGGGCCAGGCGTCCCGAGAGCCCGGCGGAGATGACCTCCCTGGTCACCCGTCGGGGCCGCGCGGGTGCCGCGGGCGCGGCCGACCGGGGCGACGACTCCGGCTGGCAGCCGTCCCGGGGGACTCGCCGGACGGGGGCCCGCGGGGTGCCCGCGGACCGCAGGCGCACCCCGAATCCGACCACGGACACGAACAGCCTCCAGGCCGTCTCCGCGCCGCCGGCGCGGCGCACCACACCCCGGCCCGCCGACGCCCCCGAGGACACCGGCTCGACGACCGGCCGGTCGCGTTCAACCCGGGCGGACCGGCCGGGCCGGGGCGGCCCGGACGTCGATGACCTGCACGTGGAAAACCGCCGGTCGGCGGCGCGCGGCGCGGGCCTGGGCGGAGCGGGCGGCGCCCGCGGCGGTGGTGCCGGCGGCGGTGGTGCCGGCCGTGACGGGGCCGGCCGTGACAGTGCCGGCCGTGACGGGGCCGGTGGCCGCGGCGGCCGTGGCCGCGGCGCCGGAGATGACCGCCCGTCGACCCGCGCGGTCGGGGTGCTCGAGCCGGCCGAGGTGGAGGACGAGGCGGACGACCAGCCGTCCACGCCGGACCGGCTGGCCTGGCTCAAGGAGGGCTGGATCGGCCCGCTGGCCATCGCGTTGGTGGTCTCCCTGTTCGTGGTCGGCGCCTACACCCTGCTGGCCGGGGGAGACGGCGGAGACCAGACGCCGACCGAGCCCACGGCCACGCAGTCCGAGCCGCCGGTGCCGACGAACCCGGAGGCCCTCGCTGGTAAGGCCCTGGTCAACGGGACCTGGCACTGCCGCGTGATGGTTGACGGGGGGACCACCGGTGACCTCCTTCCCGACAAGCTCGTCGTCGATCCGACGGGCCTGACGTATCGCTGGAACGATGGCCAGGGCGCCTACACCGTCACGCCGAAGCAGAGTGAAGCCGGGGCGTCGCTGATCTCCGAGATCCAGTTCACCAGCGGTCCGCTGCAAGGAGTCACCGGCAAGAGCCTTATCACCACCAAGGAAAACAGCGGTTTCGCGACTGGCACGCTGCTGCTCGACGCCATGCCGAACGTGCCCACTCGGGGTTGCTTCGTGAACTGAACCACCTCGGGTAATCCCATCGAGGGAGCAGCGGCGGTTGCGCATGAGTGCTGTCAGCGCGACGGATATGGTTCATTGCGCTCCGTGAGCATGTATCGCTAGAATTCCGGCAAATGGTGTCGGAGAAGATCCGGCTCACTTCCGCGGGGTGCGGTGTCGGCGGACCCGGTGAGATGGTTTTAAACGCCATGCGGCAGGATCGGGTGTCATGTTCTGGTCTGACCGTGTTACGGGTACCAGGCGGCGGCAGGCCGCCCACGAGGTCTCGAACCACGGAGGCCGCGGCCTCCTTCATCCGGTTCGGCCGGACCCGGTAACGGCGGCGCAGAGCTCCCCGGAGACAGCGGACCCCGTGGTCGCGACGAGCTCCCCGGTGGCGGGGGGCCCGTCGGGCCCGCGGGTGGAGCTGCGGCCGGAGGGATGGCGGCTGGTGGACCGCCGCGGCCTGCTGAAGGCCGCGGGGATGGCCGCCGTCGCGACCCCCGCCGCGAGCCTGCTGGCGGCCTGTGGGGGCGGTGGCTCCGGTGGTTCCGGCGAACGGTCGGTGCGCATCGGCCTCGTCAGCCCGCGCACGGGCTCGCTGCGGTACTACTCCGAGGTCGACGCGCACATCGTCGAGACGATGCGCACGATCTTCCGGGACGGCATCCGGGTCGGTCGGAACACCCTGCCAGTGGAGATCTTCGTCCGGGACGGGCAGTCCGACCGCAACCGGGCCGCGGCCGCGGCGACCGACCTCATCTTCACCGACCACGTGGACGTCGTCCTGGTCGGTGGCACCTCGGACAACGCCAACCCGGTGTCGGACGTGTGCGAGGCCAACGGCGTCCCGTGCATCTCCACCGAGGCCCCGTGGGAGTCCTGGTTCTACGGGCGGGGCGGCAACGTCCAGGCGCCGTTCTCCTGGACCTACCACTTCTACTGGGGCATGGCGGACCTGCGGGGCGTCTACCAGACCATGTGGGGGCAGCTGGACATACCCCGCCGGGTCGCGCTGCTGCTTCCCAACGACCAGGACGGCAACACCTTCGGTAACGGTGTGTTCGGCCTGCCCCAGCTGGCACAGGCCGGCTTCCAGATAGTCCAGGACGTCCCGTCCTACGCGGTCGGTGAACGTGACTTCAGCGCCCAGATCCAGAAGATCGTCGATAACGAGGCGACAATCATCGCGGGTGTGCCCAACCCCGACGACTTCGCCGCGTTCTGGCGGCAGCTGAACGACCGGAGCTACGCGCCTCGGGCGATCACCATGTCGAAGGCACTGTCCTTCGTGCGTGACGTGAACGACCTCGGCACGAGCGCCGACGGTTTCAGCACCGAGGTCTCCTGGTCGCCGAAGCACCAGTTCCGCAGCTACCTCACGAACCGCACCGCGGAGGAGCTGGCCAACGAGTACTTCGACCAGACGGGACGGTCCTGGGAACAGGCCCTGGGCTTCACCCACGCGCTGTTCGAGGTACTGGCGCAGGCCCTGGTGAACGTCGACTCCATCGACAACGCGCGCGGCATCGCCGACGCCATCTCGCGGGTGAAGGCGGGCACGATCGTGGGCACCGTCGCCTTCGGCGGGGACCAGAACGTCCCCAAGAACGTCGGGAGCGTTCCGCTGGTGGGCGGCCAGTGGCGTAGGCAGGACAACAGCTTCGCCCTTCGCATCGTCGCCAACAACGGCAGCAACATCGCGCCGGACGGGCCGTTCGAGGACTGGCAGACGCTGCAGAGCTCCTGACCCGAAGCCCCGGCCACGGCGCCCGGCCACGGCCCCCAGGCCGCGAGCACCGGGCCGCGAGCACCAAGCGCGGGCCGGCGGCACGAAGCGTGATCGGAGCCGGGGCTCTCCCGGCCCCGATCACGGCCGCGGAAGCGGTGACGGAACCGGAAAAGCCGAAGGCGTGGGGGGTGCTCCGAAATCGGAGCACCCCCCACGCCTTCGCGCCCGGGAGATCCCGGAACGGTGATAGCTCAGGTCCGCGCCGCCGCGCGGGTCATCGTGTGCTCGACGACGGCGATCAGCGCGCTCTTCGTGGAGTCGCGGTTGCGGGCGTCGCAGGTGATGATCGGGACGGCCTGATTGATCTGCAGGGCCTCGCGAACATCCTCGATCGAGTGCCGCAGAATCCCGTCGAAGCAGTTCACGCCGACGACGAACGGCAGCTGACGCTGCTCGAAGTAGTCGACCGCGGCGAAGCAGTCCGCGAGCCGCCTGGTGTCGGCCAGCACGATCGCGCCGATGGCACCGCGCACGATGTCGTCCCACATGAACCAGAACCGGTACTGCCCGGGCGTGCCGAACAGGTACAGGATCAGGTCCTCGTCCAGCGAGACGCGGCCGAAGTCCATGGCGACCGTCGTGGTGGTCTTGTCCACGAGGTGGGTGAGGTCGTCGACGTGCGCGCCGGCCTCGGTCATGACGGCCTCGGTGCGCAGCGGGACGATCTCGGACACGGAGCCCACGAACGTCGTCTTGCCGGCGCCGAATCCGCCCGCCACCACGATCTTCACCGAGGTCGTGGCGACGGCGGAGTTGACCCGTCTGTGGTCAGAGCTTTCGAAGGCCACTGAGAACCCTTTCGAGCAACGCGAGATCCGGTGCCTCATCGCGGTCCGGCTGCTGGTGGACACGGACGAAGCCTTCGTCCGCCATGTCGCCTACCAGGACGCGGGCGACTCCGAGAGGCACCCTCAGACCGGCGGCGATCTCGGCGATGGATCGCACCTGCCGGCACATGGCGGCGATGGTCTGCTGCTCCAGGTTGAGGCTTAGCACCCGCTCCTCGCCGAGCGGGGTCGTGAAAACGAGTGCCTCGATGGCGAGCTCGTAACGTGACCGAGTCCGCCCACCGGTCATCGCATAGGGGCGGACGACCGGTCCGGGCGCGTTCTCGGGATCGATGCTCACCCTGACTCCCTGGACCTACCCATGTTCACCGCGGAAGCGTTCCCTGCAGCTCGGCTCGCAGAGCCGGAGTGAGAACGTCCTTGGCACGGGTGACGAGCAACGCCATCTCGTAGCCGACCAGTCCGATGTCACAGGACGGTGCGGCGAGTACCGCCATGCTGGCCCCATCGCTGATGGCCATGATGAAAAGGAATCCGAGCTCCATCTCCACGACGGTCTGGGTGACGGCGCCGGCCTCGAACACCCGGGCGGCCCCGCCGGTGAGGCTCACCAGCCCGGAGGCCACCGCGGCGAGCTGGTCCGCGCGGTCGCGTGGAAATCCGTCCGACACCGCCAGCAGCAGTCCGTCGGCGGAGACCACCACGGTGTGGGCGACGCCCGGAACCCGGTCGACAAAATTATTGATCAACCAGTTTAGGTTCTGGGCTTCGGAACTCACGGGTGTCACCGTTCCTCCTGCGCGTCACGTCGGGGATTCCTCGTGGTGTCGGTTCCGACATCACGTCCCTGCCGCACGCCCTGGTAGAAGCTGGCGAGCCGACCACCGACAACCTCTGGGGAGCGTGTCGTCGGCTCTGCTGGGGGACGCCGGCTAGCCGCTGGTTCGGCGCTGCCGGGCACGAGATGGGTCATGGGAACTCGAACCGGTAGTCCGGACCGGGTGGTCCCGCCGGCGCTGGGCTGGCGGAGCTGCTCCGCGGCCTTCCAACCGGCATCGCCGGCGGACGACCAGGAGCCCTCCGGCGGCTGCCCACCGGAGACCACAGGCTGCGGTCCTGTTTGCGGGGCCTGCCGCGCTGCCTGCGCGGCACCGGCCGAAACCGAGGCCCCGGGGAACGCGGCACCGAGGCCGGGACGGCGGATCCCCCGCGCGGGGGACTCGACGATCGGTTCTCCCCGGGCCGGCGTGCGCGGTGCCGCGGGAGGCGGCGTGGCGCGGTGCGCGGGCGCCGACGGCTGGGGCCGCTGGGGCAGCGGGGTGACCTGGTGGCTGGGCTGCTGCGCGGGCGGAGCCTGCCGGGTCGCCGGCGGCTGCTGCCCGGCGCCCTGGGTCCGGACCGGGCCGCGGGCGGGCCGCTGCCCACGCCGCTCACCCTGCCCGTTCGCGACCCCGTTCGCCGACCCGTTGGCCGCGCCGTTCGAGGGTGCCGGCGACCGGCGCTGGAACCACGCCGAGACGGAGTCGAAGATCGGCGTGGTGTCCGCGTCCTCGCCCTCGCCGCCGGTCGCCAGCTCGCCGGTGTCCTCGGCCCGGGGCTGGACGGGCCGCTCGAGGGGGCCCGTCTCCCTGGGCGTGCGGAACGCGGCGGCCAGGTTCGGGCCGGTCCGCGGGAAGGGTCCGGTCTGGTCCGGGCTGGGTCGGGTGGGCGCCCGGTTGAACACCCCGGCCGGCCGGGAGAGCGCGTCGGTCTCCGGTTCGGCGTACATCGAGGTCGGCCCGGTCGGCGGGCCGGCCTGTGCCGAGTACTCGTCCTGGTAGTCGTCCTGCTCCGCCTGGACGTCGGGCAGCAGGTACCCGCCGGTGTCGGCGCGCTCCGGCTGGGGCTCGTCGCCCTCGCCGCCGCGGCCGATCGCCATCGGGTAGGTGTACGGGTGTTCCCCGGTGTGCGGGTCGAGGTCGTTCCGGTCGTCGAGGTTCTGGCCGTCCAGACGCTGGGGCAGCGGGCCCGAGTCGAACGCCTCGAGCGCGAACTCGGCGGAGTCCTCGGGACCGGTCTGGCCCTGGGCCGGGAACGGGCCGCTCTCCTCGCGCCGGGGCTGACCCGCCCCGTTGAGCATGCGCTCGTCGGGGCTGTCACCGGGGTGGTGCCCGTTGCGGGCGGGCCCGTCCGGGCGACCGCCCCCGCTCGAGCCGAACAGGGACACCGGGCCGGTGTTGGGGAAGCCCGATCCCTGCCCGGGGCCCTGACCGGGCCCGAAGCCCTGCCCCTGCCCGGGACCTTGCCCGAAGCCCTGCCCCGGACCTTGCCCGAAGCCCTGCCCCTGCCCGGGACCTTGCCCGAAGCCCTGTCCCGGCCCGAAGCCGTTGCCGCTCGGCGCCAGCGACGATCCGCCGGCGGCGGCGGCCGCGTTCGGGTCGACGGTGGGACTGAAGTTGGTGGTCGGCAGGCTGTTCCCGGCGCCGTTGCGGTCGCTGCCGCGGGGCAGGGCCAGCCCGCTGGAGCCGCCGCGGGCGAGGGCCTCCCGGCCACCGGGCGGGCCGCCCGGCGCGGAGCCGCCCGGCCCGCCCCCGCCCGGCCCGATCGCCGCGGCCGGGCGGGGGGCGCTGGGGATCGCGCCGCCGTCGCCGGTGACCAGCTTCGCGGGCAGCCGGACGACCGCGGTGATACCGCCGGACGACGACTCGCGGAGCTGGACGCGGATGCCGTGCCGGCCGGCCAGCCGACCGACGGCGAACAGACCCATGGTCCGGGAGACGGAGACGTCGACGATCGGCGGGTTCGCCAGTCGCTCGTTGACCCGCTCGAGCTCCTTGGCCGGCATGCCGATGCCCTGGTCCTCGATCTCGATCATCGCCCCGGCGCCGGGGCCCAGCGAGTGGCTGGACACCATGACGTCGGTGACCGGCGGCGAGTACGAGGTGGCGTTCTCGAGCAGCTCGGCGATCAGGTGCACGACGTCGCTGACACCGCTGCCGGCGATGGACACCGACGCCGCCCCGGTCTGCTTGACCCGGGTGTACTGCTCGACCTCGGAGATCGCGGCCAGGACGACCTCGTTGACCGGGACGGGGTGCGTCCAGCGGCGGGCGGTGTCCGTGCCGGCGAGGACCAGCAGGGACTCGTTGTTCCGTCGCATACGGGTGGCGAGGTGGTCGAGCTTGAACAGGTTGGCCAGCTGGTCCGGGTCCTGCTCGCGGTTCTCCAGGTCGTCGATCAGGCGGAGCTGCCGTTCGACGAGGCCCTGGCTTCGCCGGGAGAGGTTCACGAACATCGCGTTGACGTTGTTCCGCAGCACGGCCTGCTCGGACGCGAGCCGGACCGCCTCGCGGTGGACCGCGTCGAAGGCCCGCGCGACTTCACCGATCTCCTCGTCGGAGTCGATACCGATCAGTTCGACGTCGTCGGAGATGTCCTGGTCGCTGGAGTCTCGCAACCGGCGGACGGCCTCGGGCAGTCGCCGGCTGGCGACGTCGAGGGCCGCGGTCCGCAGCGCGAGCAGCGGCCGGACGAGCGAGCGGGCGACGACCACCGCGGCGAGCAGGGCGCTGGCGAGGATGACGACGATCAGCAGACCGGACAGCAGCGCGCCGCGCTGGATCCCGCCGCGCAGCTCACTGACCCGGTCGTCGGTGATGCCCAGCAGGCTGCCGGTGACCTCGGTGCCGAGGTCGATCGTCTCCTTGGTGGCCCGCAGCCACTTCTCGGAGTCGATCACCGTATTCTGCAGGGGCTGCCCGATCGGCGCGTTGAGGACCTGCTCCGTATACAGACCGGTGTTCTCGATGTCGTTGTTCTGGTTGGAGTCCAGCTTGTCGCGGTAAATGGCGAGCTCGGCGGGAGTCGCGTCTTCCTCGAACGCCCGGAGCAGTTCCACGCGCTGTGAGTAGGTGCTCAGGAACTCTCGGTAGTCCTCGGTGGTGAATGGGCGGCCACTGATCGCCACTCCGTGCACCAGTGCCTGCTCGATGGCGAGTTCCTCGTTCGCCCGGACGAGGTGGTCCGTGGCGGTGACGCTCGTGAGCAGCTGCTGGTCGTCGTTGCCCTGAGGGATCCGAACGACGAGATCGATCAGGGAGTCGATGAGGGGTTTGTAGACCGCGCGCACCGAGCTCGGGTCCACCATCCGCACGGAGGCCTGGCGCAGTGAGTCCAGGCGGCCCAGCCGGTCGTCGACCGCCTTCAGCGCATCCTGGACCTCCGGGCCGAACGATCCGATGCGCCCCTTGGTGACGTTCTGGTAGCTGGTGTAGGCCTCGTTCACCGCCGTGCGGCGGGCCTCGACCGCGGGCAGCGAGCCGGGGCGGGCGACGAGGCCGGTGGTGAAGGTCCGCTCCTGCTGCAGCGAGTAGACCAGCGTGGACGCCGACCTGCTGATCTCGATCAGATCCCGCACCCGGTTCACGTCACGGGTACTGGTCAGCACCGATGCCGCCTGGATCGAGGAGTTGACCAGGATGGCCACGATCGGCACGGCGAGAATGGCGATCAGCTTGGTGCGAACCCGCCAGTTGGTGGGGTCGGTCACCGCATGACGAAGACTCCGGCCGCCGGACCGCCCGGGCCGGGGCGGTGCCGGGGGCCGGTCGTCGTGGTGGCCCTCGTCTTCCACGGACGAACCAGTCACCGTCATCGGTGGCTGGTCTGCGGCCATGCCCGTGCTGCTGGCCATCGGTTGTCTGCGCACGTACCTTCGCAACCTCTCCGCCAGCCTCCCGGAACAGGTCGTACCAGGATGGCTCGGTATCGGGCCCGGATGTCCCTCACAACGCACCTTAGCGGTACGTACTGAGCACCCGAAAGGCGCCTACCGTACGCCCGTTGTCGGGCTGAGGCCAGTTGTGGGCGGTTTGCGCCGAGTTAGTCACCGATGACCTCCTCGGTGAGCACTGTCGGTCGGTCTGTCCATCGTCGTCAGTGACGTTCAAGGGGTCTTAGCGATGGCATCTGGGGGTTCATCGCGTTCGGTGGCCCGTTCGGTCGATCGATCGATCGGTTCGTCGGTTCGGCGGCCCTTCGTCAGCGGGTTCGCCGGCGGGTTCGTCAGTGGTTCGCCGCCACAGTCGAAGGCGGCCCCAATGGGGGGCGAGTGCACGGCCCCGCCGCCTGCCGCACGGGGGTCCACCGCCCTCCGTAGGCTTGATGGGTGAACGAGTCACCTCGCGCCAGCTATGGCTCCACCGGCGCACATCCCGGTTACGATCCGGTTCTCGTGATCGACTTCGGCGCCCAGTACGCCCAGTTGATCGCTCGGCGCGTTCGCGAGTGCCATGTGTACTCGGAGATCGTCCCGTGGGATATGCCGGTAGCCGAGATCCTGGCCCGGCGGCCGGCCGCGCTCATCCTCTCCGGCGGACCGAAGTCCGTCTACTCCTCGGGTGCCCCCCGGGTCGACCCCGCGCTGTTCGCGGCCGGGGTGCCCGTCCTGGGTATCTGCTACGGCCACCAGGTGATGGCGCAGGCGCTGGACGGCACGGTCGCCCGCACCGGCACCGCCGAGTACGGGGCCACCCGGCTGCGGGTGGCCGACCCCGGAGTGCTCTTCGACGGCCTCCCCACCAGCCAGCAGGTCTGGATGTCGCACGGCGACTCGGTGACCGCCGCGCCCCCGGGGTTCCGGGTGACCGCGTCGACGCCGTCCACCCCGGTCGCGGCGTTCGAGGACCCCACCCGCCGGCTCTACGGCGTGCAGTTCCACCCCGAGGTCGTGCACAGCGAGCGCGGGATGGACGTCCTGCGGCACTTCCTGCTGGTCGGCGCGGGCTGCCGGCCGTCCTGGACGATGATCAACATTGTCGAGGAGGCCGTCACCGCGGTGCGGGCCCAGGTCGGCGGCGGCCGCCTCATCTGCGGCCTGTCCGGCGGCGTCGATTCCGCGGTGGCCGCCGCGCTGGTGCAGCGCGCCGTTGGCGACACGCTGACCTGCGTGTTCGTCGACCACGGGCTGTTGCGGGCGGGTGAGGCGGAGCAGGTCGAGCGCGACTTCGTCGCCTCCACCGGCGTCGACCTCGTCCATGTGAAGGCGGCGGACCGCTTCGCCTCGGCGCTGGCCGGCGTGACGGATCCGGAGCGGAAGCGGAAGATCATCGGGCGGGAGTTCATTCGCGTCTTCGAGGAGTCCGCGCGTGAGCTCGACGCCCGGGCGGAGGCGGAGGGAACGCACATCGGTTTCCTCGTCCAGGGCACTCTCTACCCGGACGTCATCGAGTCGGGCTCACCCACCGCCGCCAAGATCAAGTCTCACCACAATGTCGGCGGCCTGCCGGACGACCTGCAGTTCGACCTGGTCGAACCGCTGCGCACCCTGTTCAAGGACGAGGTCCGCCGGCTCGGTGAGGAGCTCGGGCTGCCCGAGGACATCGTCTGGCGCCAGCCGTTCCCGGGTCCGGGGCTGGCTGTCCGCATCATCGGTGAGGTCACCCCCGAACGGCTCGAGATCGTCCGGGCCGCCGACGCGGTCGTCCGGGACGAGATCCGTCGCGCGGGGCTCGACCGGGAGATCTGGCAGGTCTTCGCCGTGCTGCTCGCGGACGTGCGGTCGGTCGGGGTCCAGGGCGACGAGCGGACCTACGGCTTCCCGGTGGTGCTGCGCGCGGTGACCAGCGAGGACGCGATGACCGCCGACTGGGCCCGCTTGCCCTACGACCTGCTGGAACGCATCAGCAACCGGGTCGTCAACGAGGTTCCACAGGTCAACCGGGTCGTCTACGACATCACCTCGAAGCCGCCGGGCACGATCGAGTGGGAGTAGCGGCCCACGGGTGAGGCCACGGTTCGTCCGCGCCGGCGGTGGGACGACGGTTCGTCCGCGCCGCGGGCCGTCCGCCGCGGGCCGGGCGGCTGGCGGCCGGGTAGGCCGGATGGCCGGCGGTGTCCGGCCTTCCGCCGGGTGGTTCCGCCGCCGGCCAGGGCGTCCGTCGGTGGGCCCGCCGGTACGCCGCCCCACCGCCCGGCGGGGCGGTGTTGCGTGGTTCGTGTCCGGGAATTGCCGTGAAATGGTGTCGGATGTTGATTCGCCGCCGGGAAATCGCGTCAGCCGCCCGGCGGAAAGCCGCCGCTTCCGCCGCCGGGCGGGCCGTATTGCGCCCGCCGGCGGTTGTCCGTGCGCGCCGCCGCCCTTCCCGTGCACCGGTCCGGCGGCATCGAGATGCGCCGCCCGTTCCGGGCGACATGTCGCCCGACGTCTTGGTCGTACTTGGCGGTCCCGCATCTCGCCCCGTGGCCATTCGCGGTCGTTCCCGGCGGCCCGGTGTCGGAGACTTCCCGGGCGACTTCCGTACCGTCGAGATCTTTCGCGGACATTCTTGTTGGCGGGTTGTGGGCCGTAAGTCTTGTTTGTGGAGCAAAAAGACGACGAACGCCTCCCGAATCGGGGCATTTAGGGTGTTCTCGTATGTGGTTGACGGCTGTCGGCTCCGGACCCGTCCGTGATCCGCTCGGCGCCGCGGATCGAGGAAGCCCGGCGCCCGGCGGCCCGTACGCCCGCCGTGGCGGTGGTTCGTCGGTGCGGGCGCTGGTTTGACTACGCCCGGGCCGCGGAGCACGCTGGAGGGGTGCCGCAGCACCTCATGGTGATTACGTAGGCGCGTGACCGTCCTCGAACGGGTCGCGCGCCCAGCCCTTCCGCCCTACGGCGGGGGGCTTTTTTGTTTGCCGCGGCCCCAGCGAGGTGGCCGCCGAGCCACCCAGGAGATCTTCGATGACATCACCATCCGTGAGCGGGCCCTCGGCGACCGGCGCCTCGCCGTCCCGGGTGGGCGACCCGGCTGACGCCGACGACGCGGGAGATCGCCCGGCCGCGGCAGCTCCGGTGGCCCCGGCCGTAACCGGGGTCACCCCGGTCGCCGCCCGGGTCGGAGCGCGGCCGGGGCTGTTGCGGCCGGGCGGCCCGCGCAGGGCGTCCAGTCGACGCACGCTCGGGCCCCGGGCGGCCGCGTCCGGCCGGGAGGCGGGGTGCCGCCCGGGTAACGGTGCCACGCTGCCGTCCGGTGTCGCGGTGTCGTCCGGTGCCACGCTGCCGGCCGGAACCGCGTTGCCGGCGGACGCCGCGCTGCCGGCCGGGACCGCGGCACCGGTTGGGGTCGGGCTGCCGGCCGAGGCCCGGGTGACGGGGGCGCCGGCGGTCGACGTCGCCGACGTGGTGGCCGCCGCCGACGGGCTGCGGGGGGTCGCCCGGCGCACCCGGGTCGTGGCCGACGCCGACCTGACCCGACGCACCGGCTCGCCAGTCTGGCTCAAGTGT
Organism: Parafrankia discariae; assembly: GCF_000373365.1. NCBI lineage: Bacteria > Bacillati > Actinomycetota > Actinomycetes > Frankiales > Frankiaceae > Parafrankia > Parafrankia discariae. Next base: position 43,070 of record NZ_KB891252.1, on the reverse strand, counting down.
GAGCACGAGCAGCACACCGGGTCGTTCAAGCTGCGCGGCGCCTATCACCGGATCGCGGCCGCGGGCCCGCGCGCCCGCGAGCGGGGAGTCGTGGCGGCGAGCGCGGGCAACCACGCGCAGGGCGTCGCCTTCGCCGCGGCCCGGTTCGGCGTCGAGGCGACGATCTTCGTGCCGGAGAGCGCCAACCCGTCGAAGGTCGCCGGCACCCGGCGCTGGGGTGCCCGGGTCGAGTACGTCCCGGGCGGGGTCGACGCGGCACTGGCGGCGGCGGCCGCGTTCGCGAGCGCGGGCGGCCGGCTGCTGGTGCATCCCTTCGACGACGCCGCCGTCGTCGCCGGGCAGGGGACGATCGGGCTGGAACTGCTCGAGCAGGTCCCGAACCTCGCCACCGTCATCGTCGGGGTCGGCGGTGGTGGTCTTCTGTGTGGCCTTGCTGTAGCGATCAAGGGCCTGCGCCCGGACGTCCGCGTCATCGGCGTCCAGTCCGCCGCCGCGCCGGCCTTCGCCACCTCCTTCCGTACCGGGCACCGTGTCACGGTGCCCCCGGGCAGCGGCGGCCCGGCGGGATCCGTCGACCAGCCGGGAACCGCGGCCGGGACGATCGCCGACGGGATGGCCGTGGCCGCCCCCGGACGGCTCACCCTCGAGCTCGCCACCCACCTCGTGGACGACGTCGTCACGGTCGACGAGGACGCGTTCTGGGAGGCGATGGTGCTGCTGCGCCGGTCGGGCCAGCGGGTGGAGCCCGCGGGCGCGGCGGGGGTCGCCGCGTTGCTGCGGGCCCCCCTGCTCGCGGTCGGGCCCACCGCGGTGGTGATCTCCGGTGGCAACCTCGACCCAGCCGTCGACACCAGGGTCGCCGCGCTCGCCGCCGGCGCTGACCCGACCGGCGCTGACCCGACCGGCGTCGCCGCGGGCCGTCGGACGGTCGCCTGACAGCCGTCGCGCGAGCGGCGCGGGGACTGCTCGGCCGACTCGCCCCGGCGGTCGTCCGACCCGGCCGCGAGGGCCCGACCGGGGCATGGAAGTGTCGGACCCGCCCGGCAGCATGACGTGGTGGCCGGGGCGGCCGCGGCGCCGGGCGGTTCGCCCGTCGAACGTACGATCGGGGTCTGATGAGCACTCTTTTCGACGACACCTTCGGCCCCGGGGCCCTGGTCGACGGCGGTGCCCCGGCCGGCTCGGGCACCGTGGGCGGCCACGAGCCGCACGGTGATCGTCCCGGCGGCGGGCGGGCGTCCCGCGAGGCCTTCGGCCCGGCGGTGCTCGAGTCCGGCGGCGTCGCCCGCGCCCGGGCACCCCGGCTCGACCCGGACGAACTGCTCGAGGGGCTCAACCCGCAGCAGCGCGCCGCCGTGGTGCACGCCGGCTCTCCCCTGCTGGTCGTCGCCGGTGCCGGGTCCGGCAAGACCCGCGTGCTCACGCACCGGATCGCGTACCTGCTCGCGGCGCGCGGCGCGCGGCCCGGCGAGATCCTGGCGATCACCTTCACGAACAAGGCCGCCGGTGAGATGAAGGAGCGCGTCGAGGCGATCGTGGGGGGCCGCACCCGGGCGATGTGGGTGAGTACCTTCCACTCCGCCTGCGTGCGCATCCTGCGTTCGGAAGCGGGCCGGCTCGGCTTCGCCTCCTCCTTCTCGATCTACGACGCGGCGGACGCCCAGCGCCTCATCACGCTGGTCACCAGGGATCTCGACCTCGATCCGAAGCGGCACACGGCCCGTGGGCTCGCCGCGGCGATCAGCGCGCTGAAGAACGAGCTGGTCGACTGGGAGACGGCCCGGGACAGGGCCACGAACCACATCGAGCGCACCGTCGCCGAGGTGTACGCGGCCTACCAGCAGCGGCTGACCCAGGCGAACGCGCTGGACTTCGACGACCTGATCATGACCACGGTCAACCTGCTCCAGGCGTTCCCGGACGTCGCCGAGCACTACCGGCGCCGGTTCCGCCACGTCCTGGTGGACGAGTACCAGGACACCAACCACGCCCAGTACGTGCTCATCCGTGAGCTCGTGGGCCGCCCGGTGCCCGCGGGCACCGACCCGGCGGCGGATCCCGCCGCCGCCCCGCCCCCCGGTGGTTCCGCGGAGCACGGTGGTTCCGCGGAGCATGACGATTTCACGGAGCACGACGGGGCGGAGTGGCCCGCGGCGGCGGTGCCGCCGTCGGGTGCCGTACCGCCCGCGGAGCTGTGCGTCGTCGGTGACGCGGACCAGTCGATCTACGCCTTCCGTGGCGCGAACATCCGCAACATCGTCGAGTTCGAGCAGGATTTCCCGAACGCGGCGGTCATCCTGCTGGAGCAGAACTACCGCTCCACCCAGACGATCCTCTCCGCGGCGAACGCGGTCATCGCCCGCAACGCCCAGCGCAAGCCCAAGCGCCTGTGGTCGGACGCCGGTGACGGCGAGCGGATCGTCGGCTTCGTCGCCGACAACGAGCACGACGAGGCCGCGTTCGTCGCGGAGGAGATCGACCGCCTCGGCGACGAGAACCTGGCCCGGCCGGCGGACGTCGCGGTCTTCTACCGGACGAACGCGCAGAGCCGCGTGTTCGAGGAGATCTTCATCCGGGTCGGCCTGCCGTACCGGGTCGTCGGCGGCGTCCGGTTCTACGAGCGTCGCGAGATCCGTGATCTTCTTGCCTACCTGCGGGTGCTGGTGAACCCGACGGACACGGTGAACCTGCGGCGCATCCTGAACGTCCCGCGCCGTGGCATCGGCGACCGCGCGGAGGCGATGGTCTCGGCCTTCGCCGAGCGGGAGCGGATCGCCTTCTCCGACGCGCTCACCCGGGTGGACGAGATACCCGGCCTGGCCACCAGGTCGGCCCGCTCGATCCGCGATTTCGTGGCCCTTCTCGACGGCCTGCGCGAGCAGTTGCCCGCCGGCCCGCTGGCCGTGATCGAGGCGGCGCTGGAGCGGACGGGCTACCTCTCGGAGCTGGTCACGGAGGACACCATCGAGGCACAGGGCCGGGTGGAGAACCTGCGTGAGCTCGTCGGGGTCGTCCAGGAGTTCACCGAGCGGCGCCCGGACGGCACGCTCGCCGAGTTCCTGGAGCAGGTGGCGCTCGTCGCCGACGCCGACCAGATCCCCGACGACGACGGCTCGGACGGCGTGGTCACGCTGATGACCCTGCACAGTGCGAAGGGCCTCGAGTTCCCCGTCGTGTTCCTGACCGGTCTCGAGGACGGCGTCTTCCCGCACCTGCGCACGCTCGGGGATCCGACCGGGCTGGAGGAGGAGCGTCGGCTCGCCTACGTGGGTGTCACCCGGGCCCGGGCCAGGCTCTATCTCACCAGGTCCCAGGTGCGCAGCGCCTGGGGGCAGCCGGCCTACAACCCGCCGTCCCGCTTTCTGGGGGAGGTGCCGGATTCGCTCGTCGAGTGGCGGCGGCTGCCCGAGCCGGCTCCGGCCGCGGGCGGTGGGCGGTTCTCCGGCGGCGGGTCGACGGGTACGGGCAACGGTTCCGGTGGGTCCGGCGGGAAGCTGCCGAACTCCCCGTTCGGGGCGAAGCCCGGCCGCCCGGCGGCGCGTCCGATCGTCGAGCTCACCCCCGGCGACCGTGTCACCCATGACACGTTCGGTCTCGGTGTGGTCGTCGCGACGAGTGGGATCGGGGACTCCCGCCAGGCCAAGGTCGACTTCGGCGCGGAGACCGGCACGAAGGACCTCCTCCTGCGCTACGCCCCGGTCGAGAAGCTCTAGCCCGCGGTCGGCGCGGTCGCCGCGTGCGGCAGGGTGCCGAGGTCGTAGTCGTAGAGCCAGCCGGTCGCCCGTTCGTACATCCGTGGGAAGACGATCGGCATGATCAGATCACGGAGCCGGGCGGCCACCGGGCCCGCCGTCTTGGCGTCGCGGTTCGCGCTGGCGGCCCGCGTCATCTTCCCGAGCCGGTCGCGGCGCAGCCGGTCGTAGGTCGCCAGCGCGTCGCTCGTCGTGGTCCGCCGGCCGAGCTCACGCCCGAGAACAACGGCGTCCTCCAACGCCATCGACCCGCCCTGCCCGGCGCCCACGGGATGAGCGGCGTCGCCGATCAGGACGACCCGGTCGTCGTGGTGGCGAGGTACGAGCGGCAGGGTGTGCAGGAGCGTGCCACCGTGTACCCGGGTGGTCGCGCGCAGGACGGCGGCGGCCCGCCGCTCGGCGGCGAAGATCCCGGTCAGCTCGGCGACCCCCACCGCGCGCGGGTCGGGCGGGGTGCGTGACGAGACCTGAGCCGACCACCAGACACCGCCGTCCGGTGCCGGCACGTAGAGGAAGGCACCTCGCCGCCCGAAGATCATGTTGAACGCGTCGGGTTCGACGTCGAGGGTGTGCGACTCACCCGACACCGAGTAGAGCCCGGCGTACCCGGGATCCGCGGCGGTGGGATGCAGCAGCCGCCGGGTGGCGGACCAGATCCCGTCCGCGCCGACGATCAGGTCGGCGCCGGCGCGGAGCCGTTCGAGCGCGGAGATGTCGAGTGGATCGTCGGTGCTGATCCGGGCGCCCAGCCGCGTCGCCTCGGCGCGCAGCACGGAGACGAGGTCGGCGCGCATCAGGGTGACGCTGTGCAGGGGATCGCTCGAGCGGCGGCCGCGGGGCACGTCGCCGAGCAGGCGGCCACCGCCGGACCACATTCGCTGCCGCTCGACGGCGCGGCCCGCGGCCTGGACCGGCGGCAGGCAGCCCAGCGCGTCCAGTGCGCGCAGCCCGTTGGCGGCCAGGCTCACGAACGAGCCGACGGGGCCGGCCGGCTCCGCGTACGCCTCGTGGACGGTGACCGTCGCGCCGGCCCGCGCCAGCGCGATCGCGCTGGCCGCCCCCGCCACACCGCCGCCGACCACCACCACACGTAGCGGAGCTGTGGCAGTCGCGTCAGCCATGTCGCACTCCTCGGATCAAGGGGGTTCGACTGTCTGCCGAACCCGAACTCGCCGAACCCGAACTCGCCGAACCCGAACTCGCCGAACTTAAATTCACTGAAATTTAATTCAGCGAATGAGGGTTCAGTATTGTTGTCCCGACGCGCGGAGTCAAGGAGGGGGCAACATGAGCGTTCGCAAGGAGCGGGCGGCGCGGACCGAGGTCGCGCTGAAGGAGGCGGCCCGGCAGCTGTTCGTGGAACGGGGCTACCTCAACACCAAGATCACGGACATCACCGCCGCCGCGGGCCGCTCGGCGGGCTCGTTCTACGAGCACTTCAGTAGTAAGGAGAACCTGCTGCAGGCCCTGCTGGCCGACATGCACGGCCAGGCCGGCGAGGCGATCGCGGGCGAGGCGGTGGTCGGCGGGGGGACGGTCGGCGGGGCGGCGGGTGACGCGGGGCATCCCCGCGAGCACGACCTCACCGACCGCGCGCAGCTGCGCGCACACCTGGCCGTCGCCTGGCGCGTGATGCGGGCCAACCTGCCGGTCGTGGTCGCGCTGTACGAGTCGGCCATCAACCGGGGGGTACGGTCGGACGCGCTGTGGGAGCAGCTCGTCCAGGACACGGCGGTGCTGTGCGAGCACCTGGAGTACCTGCGCGAGCGCGGTCACCGGCTGCCCGGTGAGCCGGTCCTCGTCGCCGCGGCGATGGGCGCGCTGCTGTCGACGCTGGCCTACGCCCTGCTTCCCTCGAACGAGGCCGGCTTCTCCGACGACGATGTCATCGACACGCTCACCGAACTGCTGCTCGCCGGAGTGCGGGGCGACCCGTCGGAGTCCGGCGACCCGTCCGGGCCCGGCGAACCGTCAGAGCCCGGCGAACCGCTCCAGCCCCGGTAGTCGCCTGGTCTCGGGCCGGTCCTCAGCCGCCCGGCCTCGGTCGCGCCCGGCCTCAGCCGTGGCCGGCGCTCAGTCGTGGCTGGTCTGCGTCGTGGCCTGGTCTCCGTAGTGGACGCCGTGACCGGCGAGCCAGGCCAACGGGTCGACCTTCGTTCCGTACTGGCCGTTGAGGCGGACCTCGAAGTGCAGGTGCGGACCGGTGGAGTGGCCGGTGCTGCCCTCCTTGCCGATCTGCTCGCCGGTGGCGACCTCCTGCCCGAGCCGCACGTCGATGCGTGACAGATGGCCGTAGCTGGTGACCACGTTGTTCTCGTGCATGATCTGCACGAAGTTCCCGTAGCCCGACTCCCAGCCGGCGTAGATGACGGTGCCGCGGTGCGCCGCGTAGATCGGCGTCCCGTGTGCGGCGCCGAAGTCCACGCCGATGTGGTGGTTGGCGCCACCGAAGCCCTGGGTGATCCGTGCCTCGATCGGGCGGACCCACCGGGCGGCCTCCAGGCGCTCGGTCTCGGAGGCGACCGCGGCGGCGTACTGGGTCAGAGTCGCCGCGGCCTCGCGGGCCCCGATCTGGTCGGTGACCTGCAGGTAGGTGCTCAGCCGGCGTTGCGCCTCGGCGGCCGCGTCGTCCGGAGCCACGCCGGTGAGACCGTCCGTCCCGCCGGCGGAGATGACGTTGACCGTTCCGGCCGCGGAACCGCCCGGGCCGGTGGATGCGCCGAGCACGGTGCCGGTCGGGCGGATCTCCGGCGACGTGGTGGTCTCCGAGTGCGCCACCCCGGTACTGTTGATCATGACAAGCCCGATGGTGGACGCCACCGCGGTGGCGACACCCGTGCGCCGTAGCTGGACGGCGGCGAAACCCGATCTACCGAACGCGGATGATTCCTGCTCGTCGGAGGATCCTGCATTCCGGCGGCGGCGTGCTCCGTGTTCGGTTCTCGGGAACTGCGGTCGCATCAACACGCACTCCCATGGTCGCAAGGCATCCGCCGGACGAACCGGGCGGGGAGGGGGACCTCTAAACCGATGAGGAGGCTACACCGTGCGATTCCGACAGATACGCCTAGCTAGCTACAAAGGTGGGGCACTTTAGTGGTGCTCTGGGCCGGTTCGTGACCGTCGGCGGGGTCCCCGGCCAGCCTGCGGGCGATCATGTGCGCCACCGCGCTGCTGAACGGCAGCCCGTGGTGACCGGCCCCGTCGACGACCACGTTCTCGGCCACCAGGTCAGGATGGGTGAGCGTCGCCTCGCCCGGGCGGACCACCGTGTCGAGGCCGCCGGCGACGGCCAGGAAGCGGGTCCGGATACCGGGGGCCGGCTCGACAAGCTCCCGCAGCAGCGGCGACCCGGGGCGGAGCTGGCTGACGAGCCGGTAGGAGACGGCCTTCGGCACCAGGCAGGCCAGCCGGGTGCCGTTGTGCGGTGTCGCCAGCGTGACCAGGGTCCGCACGTGGTCGCCGCCGCCGAGCCGCTGCACGTAGTAACGGGCCACCAGACCGCCGAGCGAATGGGCGACGATGTGCACGCCGGTGTCGCCGTGACGGCCGGCGACCTGCTCGACGGTCCCGGCGAGCTGCGCCGCGGCAGCCTGGACGCTCGTCGCGAACAGCGGGATGTCCACCGAGGTCACCGTCGTGAAGCCGCGGCGGCGCAGGGAGCGCTCCAGTCGGGTGAACACGGACCTGTTGTCGACGAGGCCGTGCACCAGCAGGATCGGCGTCCCGGCCGCCAGCGGGTCGCCGATGAGCAGGCCGCGCTGCAGCGGTGTCAGGCCGGCGAGGCGGTAACGGTCGGCGAGTCCGTCGTCGTCGCGGCGCCGGCGGGGCAGTGCCGCCGCCGGGTAGAGCGCGGCGTGGGTGGCCAGGCAGGCCGCCTCGACCACGAGGCCCTTCACACCGTCCAGCGGGGCGCCGCCGATCCGGGTGAGCAGCCGAGTATCGATGACCGTCCCCTTCGCGGCGACCTGTCCCCCGTGGCAGGTTGGGTCAACGACGTTACAGAAAGCCATCCAATCCTGTCGACCATTTTGCCTTTCGTTGGCGAAGACGGACAGCGTTGTCGCGCATCGTCAACTCGGTCAGCGCCGCGGTCACCCGGTGTGCCAGACCAGGCAGATCGGTGTCGTCCGCCGGGAGGACGCCATCGGCGAAACCCAGGCTGACCAGGTCCGACGGGCGCAGCCCCGCGGTGTCCGCGGCCTGGTCGAGCCCGATCCGCAAGGTGGTGGCCGTGCCCTCTGGGGACAGGGCGGTGACGTAGCCGTCCGGCGACATCAGGACCACGTCGGTACAGCACGCCGCCAGGGCTCCGCCGGAGCCGCCCTCGCCGACGATCACGGAGAGTGTCGGTGACGCGCAGCCGAGCACCTCCGCCATCGCCGCGCCGATCTCGGCCGCGATGCCACCCGCCTCGGCCGCCGGCCCGCACTCCGCCCCCGGAGTGTCGACCAGCGTCACGAGTGGCAGGCCCAGCCGGCTGGCGAGGCCCGCGGCCCGCGCGAGCAGTCGGTACCCGGCCGGCCCCGGGGCGCCGCCACGGCGGGCCGCCAACGCGAACCCCACCGCGTGTGGCCCGGGCCCGCCGGTACCGGGCGTCCCGGCCAGCCGGCCGACCCGGGCGCGCACTGTCCGGTCCGGACCGGACAGGTCCACCCCGTCGGGGAGCAGATCGTCCAGGATGTCGCCCGCGGGTCTGCGCTGACCGGTGCGGGCGGCGAGGACCTGCTCCCAACCGCCGCGAACCGGCGCTGTCCCGGCCCCGGTCCCGCTCCCACCGCTGTCGTCGCCGGTCTGGTCGCCGGCGCCGCTGGTCCGGCTGTCGTCGCCGGTCTGGTCGCCGCCGCCGGTCGCCGCGGGCCGGTCCGGTGTGCGCGCGGCGGCCAGGACATGGGCGGGCAGAGCCACCGCGTCCAACGCGCGCCGCAGCCACGAGGCCACGGCCGCCGGTGCGACGGCCGCGTCCACCAGCCCGGCGGCCTGGGCGGCCGCCGCGGTGTGGCTGGCGCCGGCCGGGGGAGTCTCGCCGGTGACCGCGGCCACCACCCGGGGCCCGGCGAACCCCACCGTCGCGCCCAGCACGGCGCACCGCAGATCGGCCCGGGAGCCCACCGTGACCCACATGCCGCCGGTCGTCGGCTGGTCCGAGACGGCGATGTGAGGCAGGCCCGCCGCGGCGAGCTCGGCGAGCGCGAGGGACACCCGGGCCAGCCCCACCAGCCCGGCCACGCCCTCCTGCAGCCGCGTCCCACCGCTGCGCACGAGCGACACCAGCGGCCGCCGCCCGGCGACGGCCGCCGCCGCCGCATCCGTGAACGCGCCCGCGTCGGCCTCCCCGAAGCTGCCCCCGTTGACCGAGAAGTCCCAGACCGCGACGACGGCGTCCACGCCCGCGACCGGACCGGTGCCCCACCACAGCGCGGGACGCCCGTCGTAACCCGGCCAGCCGAGGCGGTTGGGCGTGCCGGCGCCGGCGGGCCGGCGGACGACATCAGCCAGGACGGCGGCCCGCCAGTCCCGGTCCGTCGCGGTGGAATCGCGCTCAGCCATGGCTACAGATCCTCGCCTCGATCGGCGCCGGCGGTGCTGTGACGTGTGGGATCGCTCGTTCGGCCGCCCCCGTCGGCCGTCGGCGCGCGACGGCCGACCGGTCTGCCCGTCCCCGCCGGGACACGGGGTCGTCCGGTGCCGGACACCGGTGCCGGACACCGGTGGCGCGCGGTCCAGGTCGGCGGGGTGCGGTCCCGCTGTCGCCCGCTGTCGTCGACCCGTCGGCCGTGCGTCATAAGGTGCGGAATAGTCTTGTGTGCTCTGTTGGTGGAGCGGTCACACGGCGCCCGGCCGGCCGAGGGGAGTCATGCTCACACCGCTGACGGACGACGACCCGAGGCAGGTCGGCCGGTACCGGCTCCACAACCGGATCGGTGCCGGCGGGATGGGCACCGTCTACCTCGGCTTCGCCCCCGGCTCCGAACCGGTCGCGGTGAAGGTGGCCGCCGCCGAGCTGTCCGAGGACGACGAGTTCCGGTCCCGCTTCGAGCGTGAGGTCCGGGCCGCGCTGCGGGTCCGGGGCGGTGCCGTGGCCAGCGTGCTGGACGCGGACACGAGCGCCTCCCAGCCGTGGATGGTGACCGAGTACGTCGAGGGCGTCAGCCTGGCCGACGCCGTCCGGCGCCGGGGGCGGCTGGAGGCACACCTGGTGCGCGGGCTGGCCGTCGGCCTCGCCGACGCGCTGGTCGCCATCCACGCGGCGGGGGTCGTGCACCGTGACCTGAAGCCGTCGAACATCCTGCTCGCCTGGGACGGCCCCAAGGTCATCGACTTCGGCATCGCGCAGCTCACCGACAGCGCCACTTTGACCAGGACCGGTCATGTCATCGGCACCCTGGCGTGGATGGCGCCGGAGCAGATGCGCGGTGAGTCGGCCGGTACCGCGGCGGACGTCTTCGCCTGGGCGAGCTGCGTCACCTACGCCGCGACCGGCCGGCACCCGTTCCACGCCGATGCTCCTGACCTGCTGGCGCAGCGCGTCCAGCGCGACGAACCCGATCTCGACGCGGTTCCGCCCCAGCTGCGCGGCCTGGTCGGCCAGGCCCTGGCCAAGGCGCCGCGCGAGCGGCCGGGGGCGTCCAGCCTGCTGGCCGCGCTCGTCGGGCATGAGGTTCACAGCGTCACCGACGCCGACGCGGCCGCGGGATCCGTTCTGGAACAGACCTGGACGGGGCCGTCGCCGGCTTTCGGGACGCCGCCGGCCGTGGCCGCGCGCCCGGCCGCCCGGCCCGCCGGCTTCCCGCCCGCAGCGCCGCCGCCCACCGGGCCGTCGGTTCCGGCGGGTGGGTCGGGTTCGGGCGGGTCGGCGCGCTCCAGCCCATCCGGCTGGGCCAACTCGCCGGGGCCCGCCTGGCTGCCGGGGGTCTCCCCGGGGCCGGGGCGGTCGTCGCCCTCGCCGCCCACCGCGTCGGGTCCGGTGGGTCCGCCTCCGCCGGCCTCGGCGTTCCGCGCGACCTCCGGTCCCGGTCTGGCGCGGCGTGGGCCGGGCGGCCCCGGCCAGCCGGGCGAGCGGGCTGACGGCGAATCCACCTACCGCCCGGCCGACCCGGTGCCGCCGGCGGGTCCGCCCGACCCGCGGGCATGGCCGGCCCGGGGTGCGGCGGCGCCCGGCCGGCCGGCGTCCGGAGCGGATCCGGCGCCGCCGCCTTACCAGCCGGGACGTACCTCGGCGGGGCCGGCGCCATTCCCGGTACCGAGCGGCTACGCCCAGGCGCGGCCGGGCGGCCCCGCCGTGCCCGCGGCGCCCGCGGCCGTGCCGGAGGCGCCCGCCGGGTACCCGCCACCCATCGGGCCGACCGGGCAGGTCGGAGCCGGGCTGGGCCGGCCGTCGGCCGCCGGCGGACGTTCGCCGACCCCCCGCCGCGCCGGCCAGGGTTCCGGGCCCTTCGAGCGGTGGAACACCTGCGCGCTGCTGTCGCTGGCCCTGGGCATCCTGTGGATCTTCGGCCTCGGCAGTGTCGCGGCGGTGGGGCTGGGCTATGCGGGGCGGCTGCAGATCCGGCGCCGGGGCCAGCGGGGCTCGCTCGCCGCGACGGTGGGCATCGGCCTGGGTTGGCTCGGCATTGCCACGACCGCGGTGATCGGGGCCCTGGTGTGGCTCATTTTCTGAGGAGCTTCTCCGCGGAAACGGAACGGCCCGCGTGGCCGGTACCTCCTCCGTGAGCTGATCAGTGTTCCCCGTGGCTGTGTGAGATCGGACATATCTGGGCGCCTCGTCGCGGTGGGAAATCGAGGCCGGTGCGCCCGCGCGCGGGGCCGGTAACGGTCCGCCACGGGGAGTGTCGCCCCGACGCGTCCCTGCGGTTGCCGGCCTCCCGGGCCGTCCGCGGCACGAAAAGAGGCGAAACCCGCACTCCTGGCAAGGGTTCCGCGCGAAGAGGCGCTGGCACGAAAGCGCCCCGGCCGACCCGGCGGACGGGTGCGGGGCGGGGGTGCGGGGCCGGTCGGTGCCCACGGCGGAGGTGACGGGGATCAACTCTGGGTCACCGGCCGGCGCCGAGCGTCCCAACGACCTCGTCAGTAGGCTCGCAGGCGTTCTGTGCATCCCCTGACCGACCGCATCCGACTGGACGGACCGTGGATCTCTTCGAATACCAGGCGAAGAAGCTTTTCGCCGAACATGGCGTACCGGTACCCACCGGGAAGATTGCCACAACCCCCCAACAGGCACGTGAGATCGCGACCGAGCTCGGCGGCAAGGTGGTCGTCAAGGCTCAGGTCAAGGCCGGAGGCCGCGGCAAGGCTGGTGGCGTGAAGGTCGCCGACGGGCCCGACGACGCGTTCGAGAAGGCGTCGGCGATCCTGGGGATGGACATCAAGGGCCACACGGTCCACTCCGTCCTCGTCGAGCAGGCCAGCAACATCGCGGAGGAGTACTACGCCTCCTTCCTGCTCGACCGGGCGAACCGTACGTTCCTCGCCATGGCCTCCCGTGAGGGCGGCATGGAGATCGAGGAGGTGGCGGCCACCAACCCCGAGGCGCTCGCGCGCATCCACATCGACCCGCTGACCGGCGTGGACGCGGCGAAGGCCCGCGAGATCGCCGTCGCGGCCAAGCTGCCGGAGGCCGCCCTCGAGGGCGCGTCCGCGCTGCTGGCGAAGCTGTGGGAGGTGTTCGTCAAGGCCGACGCCACGCTGGTCGAGGTGAACCCGCTCATCCTGACCGGCGACGGCAAGGTCATCGCGCTCGACGGCAAGGTGAGCCTGGACGAGAACGCGGACTTCCGGCACCCGGAGAACGCCGAGCTCGTCGACGTCGCCGCGGTCGACCCGCTGGAGCAGAAGGCCAAGGAGAAGGGCCTCAACTACGTCAAGCTCGAGGGCCAGGTCGGGATCATCGGCAACGGTGCCGGCCTCGTCATGTCGACGCTGGACGTCGTGACCTACGCCGGTGAGGAGTTCGGTGGCCAGCGGCCGGCGAACTTCCTCGACATCGGCGGCGGGGCCTCGGCCGAGGTGATGGCGAACGGTCTGTCGATCATCCTGAGCGACCCGGCCGTGAAGAGCGTCTTCGTCAACATCTTCGGCGGGATCACGGCCTGCGACGCCGTCGCGAACGGCATCGTGCAGGCGCTCGCCATCGTCGGGGACGTCACCACCCCGCTGGTGGTGCGTCTCGACGGCAACAACGCCGAGGAGGGCCGCCGGATCCTGAAGGAGGCCAACCTCTCGGTGGTCAAGCCGGTGGACACGATGGACGGCGCGGCGAAGCTCGCCGCCGAGCTCGCCGCGGCCGCGGCCTGACCTGGGTCGGAGGACACAACCGATGGCAATCTGGCTTGACGAGAACAGCCGCGTGGTGGTGCAGGGCATCACCGGTGGCGAGGGCAGCAAGCACACCCGGCGGATGCTGGCGGCGGGCACCAAGGTCGTCGCCGGCGTGAACGCGCGCAAGGTCGGCCAGCAGGTCGAGGGGGTCCCGGTCTTCGGTTCGGTGGCCGACGCCATGGCCGAGACCGGCGCGAACGTCTCAGTGATCTTCGTTCCGCCGAGGTTCACCAAGGACGCCGCGCTCGAGGCGATCGACGCCGCGATCCCGCTCGCCGTCGTCATCACCGAGGGCGTGCCGGTGCACGACACGACCGAGTTCTTCGCCTACTCGCAGTCCAAGGGCACGACCCGGATCATCGGGCCGAACTGCCCCGGAATCGCCAGCCCGGGCGTCTCCAACGCCGGCATCATCCCCGCCGACATCACGCCGGGTGGGCGGATCGGCCTGGTCAGCAAGAGCGGCACGCTGACCTACCAGATGATGTACGAGCTGCGTGAGTTCGGTTTCTCGACCTGTGTCGGCATCGGCGGTGACCCGGTCATCGGGACCACGCACATCGACGCCCTCGACGCGTTCCAGGCCGACCCGGGCACCGACGCCATCGTCATGATCGGTGAGATCGGCGGTGACGCGGAAGAGCGCGCCGCGGCCCACATCGACGCGCACGTGACGAAGCCCGTCGTGGGTTACGTCGCCGGGTTCACCGCGCCGGAGGGCAAGACCATGGGCCACGCCGGCGCGATCGTCTCGGGCTCCTCGGGCACCGCGCAGGCGAAGAAGGAGGCCCTCGAGAAGGCCGGCGTGCGTGTCGGCAAGACCCCAACCGAAACCGCGCGGCTGATGGCTGACATCATGCGGTCGTTGTAGCTCTGTTCGCGGGGGGTCTTCCTCTGAGCTGGGGGAAGGCCCCCGCGTCGGGCGGTCCAGGGGTTCTTTGGGTCGTTGGGGCGGGGACGCGGACGCGAACGCTTTCCGTCTTGCGGCGTTGCTGTAAGACTCCTGATGTGGTCAGGGTGGGCTGTGGGACGATGGTCGGCCCACCCGACCGACCGACCAGACGAAGTGGGGTTTGCCGTCGTGGTACAGATCGGTGGTCGTAACGTCGCGACCAACGACGTCGGAGTGATAGCGGCCGGCGCCGTAGCGTTCATCTTCAGTTTCCTGTCGTGGTACTCGGTCAAGGGCGAGTTCTTCGGCTCGTCCTATTCCAACAGCGTGAGCGTGTGGAACACCGACGTCGGTGGCTGGTTCTGGGGATGGCTCGCCATCCTCCTGATCCTCGCGGTCGCGGGGCTGACCGCGGCGCTGACGTTCGTCGCCAATCTGCGTCTACCGACGCTCCCGGTTCCGCTTCCGCTGATCTTGGTCGGCGCGTCCGGCCTCTCGATCCTGCTGATCCTGATCCGTTGGGTCGCCTACCCGAATATTCCCAGCAGTTTCGAGGGTGGCGCTTCGTACGGTTTGTTCATCGGTCTGATCGCGGCCATCGCGCAGACCGTGTTCGGGGTCCTGAATCTCCGTTCCGGTTCCGGTGCCGCGGGCCAGCCGCCGCAGGCCGGTGGCTGGCCGGGTCAGGGGCAGCCGCCGTACGGCCAGCCGCCCGCCGGGTACGGCCAGCCCTACGGCCAGCAGCCGCCTCCCGGCTACGGCCAGCCGCCCACCGGGTACGGCCAGCAGCAGCCGCCGGCCGGTGGGTACGGCCAGCAGCCGCCCACGGGTGGTTACGGCCAGCAGCCCCAGGGGGGGTACGGCCAGCAGCCGCCCACGGGTGGTTACGGCCAGCAGCCCCAGGGTGGCTATGGCCAGCAGCCGCCTCCCGGCTACGACCAGCCGCCGGCCGGTGGGTACGGCCAGCAGCCGCCCACGGGTGGTTACGGCCAGCAGCCCCAGGGCGGGTACGGCCAGCAGCCGCAGGGCGGGTACGGCCAGCAGCCCGGGTACGGTCAGCCGCCGTCGGATCGCTAGATCCTCGCCGGACGACGTCCGCCGACGTGGGAGCCGGTGACGGAGTGGGAGCCGGTGACGGAGGGGGAGACCCAGTGGCGCCACCCGCCGGCCGGTTCGCCGGCCGCCCGGTCACCTACGGGCTGCTGGCTGGTGGCGCGCTGGTTCTCTGCTCCGGATTCCGGCCCTGGTTCGCCCCGGCGGACGGCGCCTACGGGACGTCGTCGGCCGGCTGGGACGCCGGTCCGGCCGGGCGCCTCGCCCTGGTTCTCGGCCTGGCGCTGACCGGCGGCGCCCTCCTTCCTCTGATCACCCGGCGTGTCCCGGTGTTGTCACGCGGCCAGGACCGGTTCCTCGGCTGGGCGCGGCGCCGCCACCACGGCGCACGCGGCTGGGAGCCGGCCCGGCTGACCGCCGCGCTCGCCGTCGCCGTCGCGGGCACGGCCGTGGTGGCGACCCTGATCGGCTGGCTGACGGCGCCGGCCATGGCCGACCCCGTTCTGCCGGCCGGCGGCGGTCCGGCGATTCCCGGCGTGGCCCGGGACGGTCTGTTCGTCGGGCTCGCCGGCACGACGGTCGAGCTCGTCGCCTGTGTGTGGGCGTTGCGCCGCGCGCCGATGGCGGGGCGGGCGGCGGGTTAGCCCCCAGGTGGGGGTCGCGGCGGCCGGGAGCGTACCGGCGTAGCCGGTCGGAACGGCGTGACCGGTGTGTCCTGTTACCGACCTGGGTCGTTCTCGGATATCTCGGCGTGTTGTCCCGGAAGTGGTCCTCCGTCCGTGCGAGCCTGCCGGGCGTGGGTGCTCCCGTGCGAAACTCCGGCGCGTTGACCGGGGCCGTCCGCGGGCGCGAGCCCGCCGTGGACCCTGCCGGCGCCGCCGACTCCGAGCAGGCCGCCGGCGGGCCGCCACGAGCCTGGCGGCGCCTCGGCCGTCCAGTCGTCAGCGCCGTCACGACCAGCGCCATCGGGCTGGTCGTCATCGAACTCGTCGTGCTTGTCGTGTGGGGAACGGACACCAACTCGTCCGCCGGCCCGGACACCGCGGCCCGGGTCGGCGCGGACCTCTGGCTGCTCGCGCACGGCGCCACCATCCACCTGCCCGGCGGGACCGTCGACTTCCTCCCGGTCGGGCTGGCGCTGCTTCCCCTCCTCGCGGCGACGACCGCCGCGCACCGCCGGGCCGCCGGCAACCTCGAACGGCTGCCGCCGGCGCGGGGCCGGCGCCCGCCCGCCCTGCGTCCGTCGAGTCTGCGCCCGGGCCGCTCGGCGCGGGCCGGGACACCGCCGCCCTGGGGAGCACTGGGCCGCGACGTCGCGCTGGTCGCCGGCACCCAGACGGTCTTCGTCCTGCTGGTCGCCCTCGCCGTGTCGGCGCCGGCCGCCCGCCCGGATCTCCTCACCGTCGTGGTGGGCGCGCTGTCCTTCAGCGTGACCGGAGCGTCGATCGGAGCCCTCTCCGGCTACGGCGCGCTGCGGTCGGCCTGGCGCGCCCTGCCCGGCATGGTCCGGGTGCCCGTCGCGGCCGCGTTCACCTCGTTCACCGCGCTGCTGGGCGCCTCCGCCTTCGGGGTCGCCGTGGTCCTGGCCGCGACTCTGCCCGAGATCGCCGCGGCCGACCGTGGCCTGGGCACCGGCGTGGTCGGTGGCGTCGGGCTGGCCGCCGTCCAGCTCGCGGTACTTCCCAACCTGGTCGTCTGGGCGCTGGCGTACACGCTGGGCCCGGGTTTCGGTACCGGCGGCGGGTTCGTCCGGCCGGACGCGGTGCACCCGGCGATGCTGCCTGACCTGCCGGTCTTCGCCGCCCTGCCGCCCGGCCCGCTGCCCCGGCCCGGCTGGCTCGTGCTGGCTCTGGTGCCCGTCGTCGCCGGGATCATGCTCGCGGTGTCGGTGCGCCGCTGCGCCGGGCAGGTCAGTCACCGGCGTCGGCTGGCGGCGGTGCTGGCCGCGGCGGGTCTCGGCGGCGTGCTGATGATGCTCGCCGCGCATCTGTCGGCCGGTCGGCTGGGCGAGGCCTCCGGCCGTTTCGGGCCGACGGGATGGTCGGTGGGGCTGGCCGCCGCGGGGGAGCTGGCCGCGGTGGCCGTCGTGGTGTCCTGCCTGGTCGAGCTGGTGGCGCGGCGGGCCGGTCAGCCCTTCGTGGCCGGCTCGGTGCGCAACGCCTCGCTGAAGCGGCGGCTGCACTCGTCGAGCGCCTGGGCCGACCGCGCCTCGCGCCGGCACTCCTGATAACGGTGCAGGTCGTCGCCGTGCCGTTCGTAAAAGGCCCACGTCCCACCGGCGACGGTGACCGCGACCAGCAGTGAGAGGGCGCCGAGCGCCAGCCCCGCCGTGCCCGGGCCGCCGCCGGTCCCGCCGCGGCGGGCGTGGGTCCGGGCCCGCATCCCAATCACGATCGCGGCGATCCCGACGGCGCCGCCGACGACCGCGATGCTGGTGACCAGCGCGACCACACCGAGGGCCAGCGATATCCGCCCGGTGCGGCGCCCGGGCACCGGCTCCCGGCGGGAGTCCTGGTCGGAGTCCTGGGCGGAGTGGTCGGACACGATCGCTGCGCCTCCCGGCCGGCTGCCGGCCGGCTCCGAACTCGGTTCCGCGGCCGGCCGTGGATGTTCTCGGACGACATCGTAGGAGTCGGGCGGGCGTCATCCGGACCGGACCGGAATGTCGGCCCCGTCCGTTACGGTCCTCCCGATTGATCAACCGTGGGAGGGTGCATGCCGAGCACGTCGAAGGCGCTGCGGGTCCAGGCGATCCACCTGCGCTCCCTGGGCTGGACCTACCAGCGCATCGCCCTGGAGCTGCGCCTGCGCCATCGCGTCAACGCGCGCGTCGCGTACCGCCTGGCCCATGGCTGGACGCAGGAGGAGGTGGCCCGGCGGTGGAACGAGCGCTGGCCCGGCCCGGGCGTGGCCAAGACCGGTAAGACGATCTCGTACTGGGAGGTCTGGCCGGCCCGTGGCGGCCGAGCCCCCTCGGCGCACACCCTGGCCCGGCTCGCGGCGCTCTACCACTGCCGCCCCGGCGACCTGCTCGACGGGACGGATCACGACGACCTGGACGAGCTGCCCGGCCGGGCGCCGTCCGAATGCGGCCCCCGCCGTGCTCTGAGCCGGTATCGCCATCTGGATCAGGGCTCCTTCGCCGCCGCGGGTGAGGAGCGGGAGCCGCTGGCCGCGCCGACCGGCCACTCCCGTGGGCCGGCCGGCGCCGCGGGCCCCGTGTCGCCGTGCGCCGATCCCCACTGCGGCTGCCACGGGGGCGCCGGCGAGACCGTCGACCTGGTTCGCGCGCCGGTCATGGCGATGACGCATCAGGACGCCCCCGGAGCACCCCTCGTCCCGGGCCGCGCGGCGTGACGCCCGTCGCACGCGAGTGTTTCCGCCGTGGGGAAGGCCTCCGCCGCTCGGCACAGGCCGGACCGGACGGTGGGCGGGTCTGGTGCGTGCGGTGCTCGTCCGGCGTGTCGTGAGGCACCGGGTCAGTACATTCGGACAGTCGCCGCCGCGGGGCGTGTCCCCGCGCGGCCGATCTCTCGACCGGTCCGGTGCCGGCCGGCCGACCACCCACGGAGGGTCCTGTGCCCGCTCGCCTAGTCGTCCTCGCCTCGGGGGCCGGCACCACCCTGCAGGCCGTCCTCGACGCCTGCGCGGACCCGGCCTTCGGCGCGCAGGTCGTCGCGGTCGGCACCGACCGGCCGGGCACGGGCGCCCAGCGGCGCGCGGAGGCGGTCGGGGTACCGGTGTTCACGGTGCGGCTCGAGGAGTGCGCCGATCGCGCCGCCTTCAACGACGCGACCGCCGCCCGGATCGCCGAGCACGCGCCGGACCTACTCGTCCTCGCCGGGTACATGAAGATCCTCAGTAGTCAGGTGATCGGCCGGTTTCCCACGGTGAACACCCATCCCTCGCTGCTCCCGGCCTTCCCGGGCGCCCACGCCGTGCGCGACGCGCTCGCCGCCGGCGTCCGGGTCAGCGGGGTGACCGTGCACTGGGTCGACGAAGGCGTCGACACCGGCCCGGTGATCGACCAGGCGGCCGTCCCGATCGAGCCCACCGACGACGAGGATGCGCTGCGGGCCCGCATCCAGGCGGTGGAACGGCGGCTGTTCGTGGCCGTCATCGGCCGTGTCGTCCGGCGGGAGCTCCCACTGGGGGGCGCGCGCGTGGGTAGTACGGGAGCGGGGGAGGCGACAACCGGCCCGGTGCTCGCCGCCGGCCCGCGCACCGGCCATGATCAGGTGGAGTCCGCCCGCGCGGGCGGTGAGCCGGCACTCGCCGGTCGCGCCGGCGGGAGCGGCACTGCCGGGAGCAGTGCCGCCGGGAGCGGCGCCGGCGGGGTCCACGCCGAGAGACATCATGCCGACGGAGGCATCGTGGAAGGTTCAGGAGGGGTCATGGCGGGGGAATCGGGCACGGGCACGGGACCTGGTGGCACGAGCGGGGCTGCGGGCAGCGCGGGCGGGGCACCCGGCGACCGGCCCGCCGAGGGATCGACGGAGCTGGTGGCGACGGGCCACCGGAGGCTGCGCCGGGCCCTGGTGAGCGTCTACGACAAGGCCGGCCTGGAGGAGCTCGCCGCCGCGTTCGTCGAGGCGGGGGTCGAGGTGGTCTCCACCGGTTCGACGGCCGAGGTACTGGCCCGCCACGGCGTGGCGGTCACCCCGGTCAGCACGGTCACCGGCTTCCCGGAGGTGCTCGGCGGCCGGGTGAAGACGCTGCACCCGCGGGTGCACGCCGGTCTGCTGGCGGACCTGCGCAACGCCGAGCACGCGGCCGTCCTCGCCGAGCTCGACATCGAGCCGTTCGACCTGCTTGTCGTGAACCTCTACCCGTTCCGTGAGACGGTCGCCTCGGGCGCGACCGAGGACGAGGCGATCGAGCAGATCGACATCGGTGGCCCGGCCATGCTGCGGGCGGCGGCGAAGAACCACGCCTCGGTCGCCGTGGTGGTCGCGCCGCGGGACTACGGCGACCTGGCCGCGGCCGTTCGCGGGTCCGGCTTTGATCTTCCCACCCGGCGCCGGCTGGCGGCCCGCGCCTTCGCACACACCGCGTCCTACGACGCGGCGGTAGCCTCCTGGTTCGCCAGCGCGCTGGCCCCCGACGACACCGCCCGCGAGACCGGCTGGCCGGATGTCCTCGCGGCCCAGTGGCACCGGTCCAGCGTCCTGCGGTACGGCGAGAACCCGCACCAGCGCGCCGCGCTGTACGTCGGCGAGGACGGCGGTCCGGGGCTCGCGTCCGCGCGCCAGCTCCACGGCAAGCCGATGTCCTACAACAACTACACCGACACCGACGCGGCCTGGCGGTCGGTGTTCGACTTCGCGGATCCGGCCGTCGCGGTGATCAAGCACGCCAACCCGTGCGGGATCGCCGTCGGTGCCACCGTCGCCGAGGCGCACCGCAAGGCCCACGCCTGCGACCCGGTGTCGGCGTTCGGTGGCGTGATCGCGGTGAACCGCCCGGTGAGCGTGGAGCTCGCCGAGCAGATCGCGGAGATCTTCACCGAGGTCGTGGTGGCGCCCGACTACGAGCCCGGGGCGGTCGAGATCCTCGCCCGCAAGCCGTCGATCCGGCTGCTCGTCTGCGCGCCGCCGGCCCACCCGCGCGGGGTCGAGATGCGCCAGGTCAGTGGCGGGATGCTGTTGCAGTCACGCGATGCGCTCGACACCCCCGGCGACCACCCGTCGAGGTGGACGCTCGAGGCCGGCTCGCCGGTCGACGACAGCGTCCTCGCCGACCTCGGCTTCGCCTGGCGCGCGGTTCGCTCGGTGAAGTCGAACGCGATCCTGCTCGCCGCGGACAACGCGACCGTCGGAGTCGGCATGGGTCAGGTCAACCGGGTGGACGCGGCGCGTCTCGCCGTGACCCGCGCCGGCGACCGGGCGAAGGGCTCGGTGGCCGCGAGCGACGCGTTCTTCCCGTTCCCCGACGGCTTCCAGGTCCTCGCCGACGCGGGTGTGCGGGCGGTCGTCGAGCCGGGCGGATCGGTGCGTGACGACCTTGTGATCGCGGCCGCGCGGGAGTCCGGCGTCGCGCTGTACTTCACCGGCGTCCGGCACTTCGCGCACTGAGCGGTCCGCTGAACGCCGCCCAGCGTGGCGGCCGCGGAGAGTCGCCACCCGGGCGCGGTCCGCTGGGCGTGGTACTGGAACGTCGGCGCTGACGCCCGGCACACCGCCGCCGTCACCCCGCGGGGATCTACATCGGTCCCCGCGGGGTGATCAGGTCGCGCTGCCCACCCCGGTCAGGAGGTGGAACCGACCTCCGCCGCGGCGGTGCCGCGGCGGCTGACGGTCGGGCTGCCGTTCGAGGCGGCGCCGTTCGGCGACACCGGGGTCGTGCCGCCCGGCAGGTCCGCGGTCGGCACGTACCGCTGCGCGACCCAGTCGAGCGCCTCTCGCCAGCTCGCTCCGTAGAGGACGGAGATCCGGTCGGCGGTCTGGCGCGCGAGCGCCTGCACGAAGACCCGGTCGTCGCTGTCGAGATGACGCGCGTCGCCGAAGGTCTCCCACGCCCGGAACATCAGTTCCTGAAGCTTCTTGCTGTGCGGCGAATCGTCTGCCACGTCGAACTCCCTACCATTTGGGGACCGCGGCGGCAGTCTCCCCTAGTCGCGCACGACGTGTGCACTCGGGGGGTCTGTCCCGTTGGTGGTGGAGTGTGTCGAAGTCCTCCGACGTGGATCCTCAGGGATGTGTCCGTTGTGCCGATATCGACGGGTTTCAGTAGAGAAGTCCCTGTGGTGAGGGATATACCGCGATTCTGGGGCCGATCGGGCCACTTTCGAGGCGGAGTGATCCTGTTGTGCCCAAGGTGTCCGGCTCGTTCGCGGGGTGCCTCGAACGGGTCAGCCCGGTGGAGCCATCACGTCGTCCACCGGCCGCACCACTCCGAGTCGGACAGCCTCGTTCGCGAGGCGCCCGCGGCGGTTCGGCCCGGGCCCGATCCCGAACTTGCGGTACAGGCGGAGCAGGTGCTGTTTGACCGCCCCCTCGGTGACGACGAGGTCGCGGGCGATCTCCCGCGCCGAGCGAGGCATCACGAAGACGCCCGGCTCGGTGAGGGGACGGCACAGGGCGCGCAGCACATCCCATTCGCGGCGCGTCAGGTCGGGCGGGTCGGGGACGCGCATCCCGGCGGTCGTGCCGGCCAGGTCCTCCAGGCTGGTGAGGGCCGGTGGCTCGTCGTCCCGGATGCCGTTCCCGCTCGGTGACAGCGTCTGGTCCGCCAGGTGGGCAGGCCCCCCGGCGGCCAGGTCGGGCCGCTCGTCCAGGACCCGCACCCCCGCCGCCCCGAACCGGACGACGTCACCGTCCGAGAGCACCTTGCGGCCGACGAGACGTCCGTTCACCCGGGTGCCGTTGCGCGACAGCCCGAGATCGGCCACGTACACATACGGCCCGCGGCGGACGATCTCGGCGTGCAGCCGGGAGACGCTGGTGTCCGGGAGCGAGACGTGCACGCCCGGCCCGCGCCCCACGGTGGTCACATCCTCGGTCAGCTCGACGACCTCACCTGTCCGTTCGATCCGCAGACTCGGCCCGTCCACTGTCGGTTACCTCCTCCTTTCGATGCCGGAGCACGCGGCTGCGCGGGCTCCGGCCAGTTGTCCAGAACTACTCGATCAATCCCCGGTGGCGAGCCCGATAACACCACCAGGTGATGTGGCCTCGCATCGGCCGCGGTGCCCGGTCGTCCCGGATCGACGCGAGGCGAGCGCGGCGGTACCGCGGGCCAGGCGCCGCCGCGCGCCACCGCGTTGACCGGCGAGGGCCGGGCGGGGGACCGGGCTGGCTGGGCGGCTGCCCGCCGGAGAGCGGGCGGCGCCTACTGTGTGGCCTCAGTGGCCCGCGCGCGGGGGATACGCGCGCGGGGGCGGGCCTTGAGGAGGCGGAGAGCAGGTGACCGAGACGGTCCCGGGTGCGTGGGGTCGGCCTGATCGGGAGCGTGGCGCGCGTGCCGACGGCGCCCGGCGGCCCGAGGAGCGGCACTCGGAGTGGCCTTCGGAGGTCGAGGTGGGGGGACCGTCCGAACCGGGTTCCGCGCGGTGGCGCTCCGGCTCCGAGGAGGTGTCCGGTGGCGGCTCCGAGCGGGACGCCGGGCAGCGGCCCCCACCCGCGTGGCCGGCGCGGGCATGGCACCCGGAGCCCACGGCCCCGCAGCACGGCCGCCCGGAGTCCGGTCGCCCGGACCGTGGTCGCCCGGACCGTGGCGGGCCGGGCGGGGGACGTCCGGCGAGCGGCGGCGCGGATCGGGGCGCGGACCGGCGGCAGCGGCGGGAGACTCCGTCGGTCTGGCCGTCCCCGGGAGAGGGGCTGCCGGCGGGTACCTGGGCGCCGCCATCGCACCCCGATGGCCCTGGGGCGGCGGACCATGGTCGAGACCACTCGCGTGCCGGCGATCCGCTTACTGAACGTCAGCACGCTGGTCCCGTGGGGGCCGAAGGTCCGCCCGCCCCCGGGCCGGGTGCAGGTGCCGGTGTGGGCCGGTCATCCCGCCGCCGGTCGGCGGGGGCGGCGACCGGCGGCCGCCTTGGCCGGATCGTCTTCGGCGGCATTCTCGGCGGTGTCGCGCTGGGCCTGCTCTTCGTCTCACAGGACTACTGGCGGCGGGGGCTGCTCACCGCTGGCGGTGTCCTTCTTGTGGCCGCCGTACTGCGGCTGTGCCTCCCCACCCGGCAGGTGGGGATGCTCGCCGTGCGCGGCCGGGTCTTCGACACCGTGACCCTCGTCGTGCTGGGTGTGGCTGTGATCGTGCTCACCTGCACCGTCCCGTACAGCGGCGGCTGACTCGCGCCGTCCACCGAAAGCGGCTGCTGGGGTCACGGTGCGACACGATGCCGCGGGCGAACGCCGTGCGCGGCTGCGCGCGGCCGGCCCGGCCGGACGTGGCCCACGTCGCCGACCCGTGCCCTCGATCCGACTCGCGCGATAGCCTCGGCTGGTCATCGGACAACGTGCACAGATGAGCGGGGCGAAGCGCGCCTATGGCGAACCGTCACGTAGCCCTGATCCTCGGCGGCGGCATTGGGCCCGAGCTGACCGATGCTCCCCTGTGGGGTGGCCAGCCCGTCGCCGAAGAGATCGCCAGGAGGGCACGTCGGTCACCTGCGACCACTACGCCGGCGCCTGAGGACCCCGCCGTGGGCACCGCCGAGATCGTCGACGCGATCATCGCGATACTGGGGAGCTGATCAGTCCAATGCCCGGAAAAGTCACTGTCGTCGGGGCCGGTTTCTACGGTTCGACGACCGCGCAGCGACTGGCTGAGTACAACATCTTCGACACGGTCGTCATCATCGACATCGTTGAGGGCAAGCCGCAGGGCCAGGCGCTCGACCTCAACCAGTCCCGGTCGATCGAGGGCTTTGAGACCAAGATCGTCGGGACGAACGACTACGCCGACACCGCCGGTTCCGACGTGGTCGTCATCACCGCCGGCCTGCCCCGCAAGCCGGGCATGAGCCGGATGGACCTCATCGAGGTCAACGCCAAGATCGTCCGTCAGGTGTCGGAGAGCATCGCGAAGACGTCGCCGGACGCGGTCGTCATCGTGGTCTCCAACCCGCTCGACGAGATGACCGCGCTGGCCGCGAACGTGCTGGGCTTCCCGCGCTCGCGGGTGCTCGGCCAGGCGGGCATGCTCGACACCGCCCGCTTCACCGACTTCGTCGCGGAGACGCTGAACGTGCCGGTCGGGTCGGTGAAGACCCTCACGCTGGGCTCGCACGGCGACACGATGGTCCCGGTGCCCTCGCAGTGCACCGTCGACGGCAAGCCACTGAGCGACCTCCTCCCGGCGGACAAGATCGAGGAGCTGGTCAACCGGACCCGCAACGGCGGCGCGGAGGTTGTCGCGCTGCTCAAGACCGGTTCGGCCTACTACGCCCCGTCCGCGGCGGCGGCCCGCATGGTCAAGGCGGTCGCCGAGGACTCCGGCGCCGTCATGCCGGTCTGCGCCTGGGTGCAGGGCGAGTTCGGCATCTCCGACGTCTACCTCGGTGTGCCCGCGCAGATCGGCGCCGGGGGTGTGAAGAAGGTCGTCGAGATCGACCTGACCGGCTCCGAGCTCGCCGCGCTCAAGACGGCCGCCGAGGCCGTGCGCGCCAAGCAGGCGGACGTCGCCAGCCTCTAGCGGCGGCGGCGGGGCGGCCAGCCGTTGGCTTTCGCCCCGCCGGCCCACGTACCCCGGGGGCACCGGACCGGAGGATCCTCGAGAATTTCCGAGGATCCTCCGGGACCATCGAGCTGGTGGCCTGCCGGGCCGGCGGGTGAGCGATGTCGAGTGCCGGCGAGTGTCGGCGCGCTGTCGAGTGTCGGTGCGCTGTCGAGCGCCGGAGAGCTCAGCGCGTTGAGGTGAGCACGCGCCGCAGCCCCAGCCGGGCCAGCGACCCGGCCGGGATCGTCCCCTTGCCCAGTCCGATCTCGACGAGGCTGTCGTACAGCTCGGTGCGGCGGCTGGCGGAGCGGACCGCGGCGTCCATCAGCGGGCGGTGGCGCCCGGCGAACCCGGCGAGCAGCGAGGTGTGCCGCAGGTGCCGGCCGAGTTCGCCGTCCAGCGCCCGTCGGTAGGCCCGTCCGGCGGGCGGGCCCGGGTCGGTGATCGCCGCCTGGCCGGCCAGCGATCCCGACAGCAGGGCGTAGTAGATGCCCTCGCCGGTCAACGGGTTGATCAGCGACGCGGCGTCCCCGGCGAGGAGCACGGGTCCGTCCGGCAGCCGGGGGCGGTGCGTGGACAACGGCAGGTGATGCGCGCGCAGGGTGCCCTCGTAGGCGGGGGTGTCCGGCAGCAGCCGGGCCAGCGTTCCGTGCAGGACGGCCTTCGGCGTCGTGCCCGCGGCGCGCAGCCGCGAGCGGAGCATGCCGTACCCGATGTTGGCCCGGCCGTCCCCGATCGGGAACGACCAGGCGTAGGCCGGCCAGCCCTCGTCCGTCATCTCGATGAGCTGCTCGGGCGGGCGGTCGTCCTTGGGCGCGTCCGCGTAGGCGCGGACGGCGATCGCGAGGCCCTCGGGTGGGTTCGGCGCGATGCCCAGCGCCCGGCGCACGGTCGAGTTCGCCCCGTCCGCGCCGACGACGACCCGGGCGCGCAGCACGCCGCCGTCCACCGTCACCACCGGTTCGCCCCTGTCGCCGGCGGCGACCTCCAGCGAGCGCACCCGCCGCCGGAGGAACTCGGCGCCGCGGGCGCGCGCGGCGGCGACGAGCCGGGCGTCGAAGACCTCCCGCGGGATCACATGCGTCGCCCGCTCGGACGGCGTGGCGACCTCGGCACCGCCAGGCGTGCGCAGGCGCATCCGGTCCACCGGGCGGTATCCGCTGGTCACGTCGGTGACGCCGAGCGCGCGCAGGACGTCCACGCCGTGTGGCGCGATGCCGTCCCCGCAGGTCTTGTCGCGGGGGAAGTCGGCGGCGTCGACGATCACGACCCGGGCGCCGGGCCGCAGTTGCAGCGCCCGCAGCGCCGCCGCGCTGCCCGCCGGGCCGGCGCCGACCACGAGCAGGTCTACAGGCGGCCCGTTCCCGGTGCCGGGGCCGGCGGCGCGGACGGGGCTGGGTGCGTGGGTGGGCACACCAGCCAGTGTGGCAGCCGGCGTCCCGGCACCGGTCGGCCGGCGGTTCGTAGAGTGCCGAGCATGGACGCGCTCAAGCAGCTGGACACGTGGCCCGTGCGGACGGCCGCGGCCGTCGTACTGGGGTCGCCAGGCACGGCCGTTCAGCTCGGTGTCGCCGGCGATCCGACGGTCAGGTTCCGGCTCGCGTCGGTCTCCAAGCTGATGAGCGCCTACGCGGTGCTCGTCGCGATCGAGGAGGGCGCCCTCACTCTGGACGAGCCGGCCGGCCCGGAGTCGTCGACGGTGGCGCACCTGCTCGCCCACGCCTCCGGTCTCGCGTTCTCGGGTGACCGGGTGCTGGCCCGCCCGGGCACCCGCCGCATCTACTCGAACACCGGTTTCGAGGAGCTCGGGCGTCATCTCGAGCGGGTGACGGACATCCCCTTCGATGTTTACCTGACGGAAGCCGTTTTCCGGCCGCTGGGAATGGGGACAGCGGTGCTCGACGGTTCGCCGGCGCATGCGGTGACGGCCACGCTGGCGGATGTCGGAGCGTTCGCCGCGGAACTGCTGGCGCCCAGCCTGGTCTCCGCGGCCACGTTCACCGCGGCGACGTCGGTGGCCTTCCCGGGCCTTTCGGGGGTGCTTCCGGGTTTCGGCGCGCAGCACCCGAACGACTGGGGCCTCGGGTTCGAGATTCGCGGAATTAAGAGCCCGCACTGGACGGGTGCGACCAACAGTCCCGAGACTTTCGGTCATTTCGGGCGCTCGGGAACCTTCGTCTGGGTCGACCCCGCGGTGAACGTGGCGTGCGTAGTACTGACCGATCGGGATTTCGGTGACTGGGCGGGGGCGGCCTGGCCGGCTCTCTCCGCGGACGTCCTGGCCGAGCTCGCGGTGACCGGGACGGCCTGACCGCCGTCGGATCCCCGTGGCCCGGTCCGCCGGTTTCGCCTTCCGTGGCTGTGCGGTCGCGCAGCGATGTCAACCCTGGTCCGGAGAAGACAGCGTGGTCTCGTGGGCCATGATGGCGCCATGGTTGGTCGGCAGAGCTCGTCCCGCGACCGCTGGTCGGCCCCTCCGCGGCCCGGCCGGATCCGCGTGACGTGAAGGACTCCGTGCGGTCCATAGGTGTGGCGATCGGTGTTCCGGAACCTTTCCGGACCGAGCTCCAGGACTGGCGGGAACGGCTCGGTGATCCGAATGCGGCGCTCATTGTGCCGCATGTCACGCTGCTCGGCCCGACCGAAGTGCCCGCCACCCAGCTTCCCGCCGTCGAGCGTCACCTGGCGGAGGTCGCCGGCGGCGCCGAGCCGTTCGTGATCCATCTGCGCGGTTCGGGCACCTTCCGGCCGCTGTCGGCGGTGGTGTTCGTGACCCTCGCCATGGGAATCTCCTGCTGCGAGTTTCTGGAGAAGGCCGTCCGGTCCGGCCCGTTGGACCGTCCCGTGCGCTTCTCGTACCACCCGCATGTCACGGTCGCGCACGATGTCGACGAAGAGTCGCTGGACCGTGCCTTCGAGTTGCTGGCGGAATATCGGGCGCAGTTCGAGGTGACAGGTTTCGGGCTCTACGAACGCGGCGATGACTGCGCCTGGCGCCAGTTGCGTCATTTTCCCTTCGCGGGCGGGGGTGGCAGGCCGGGTGACAGGACCACGGGAAGCGGTTAAGACGGGCGTGGGAACGGTGAGCGGCGCCGTGGATGCGGTACGGCGTCGGTACCCGTTCGTCGACCACACGGTGCGTGCGTACGGTCGCTATACGTCGGACGGCGGTGACCGGCTCGCCGCATCCACGACCTATTTCGCTTTCCTGTCCTTTTTTCCGATCGTGGCGCTGGTCTTCTCGATCGCCGGGTTCGTGGTGGACGCCTATCCCGACGCCCAGGCCAAACTCACCGAACAGATCAACGACTATCTGCCCGGCCTGGCCGACAGACTCGACGTCTCGACCATCGGCCATGCGAAGGTCGGTGCCGGGCTGATCGGTCTCGCCGGTCTTCTCCTGGCCGGACTGGCCTGGGTCTCGGCACTGCGCGACAGCATCCGGCTCGTCTGGCACCAGAGCCTGGAGACCGGCAACTTCATCGTGCAGCGCCTGCGGGACATCGCGATCCTCACCGGTCTCGGCCTGACCCTGCTCGCCTCGCTCGTCGTCACCAGCCTGGCGACGTCCGCGACCGGGGTGTTCCTGCGCTGGGTCGGACTGGAGGGGAGCACGGCCGCCGCCTGGGCCACCGGGGTGCTCGCGCTCTTGGTCGCGCTCGCCATCGACGCCGCCGTGTTCGTCTACATCTTCTGGCGTCTGCCGGAGCGCACCAACCGGCGGCGGGTGCTGCGCGCGGCCGCGCTGGGCGCGGTGGGCATCGAACTGCTCAAGCTCCTCGGGACCTGGCTGGTCGGTCAGACCACGTCCAACCCGGTCTACGGCATCTTCGCGGTCATCGTCGGCCTGCTCATCTGGATCAACATCGTGATGCGCTGGCTGCTGTTCGTCGCCGCCTGGGCGGTCACGGCGCCGTACGCGTCCGACGTCCACCCGTCCGGCACCGCCGCGGCCGAGCCGGGCCCCGACGACGGTCCCGGTGCCTCCGGTGGTGTCGGTCAGGACGGTGCCGGGGCACGTCCCGACACCGCCCTCGGGTCGCCCCCCGCGCGTGCCGGCCAGCCGGCCGCCCGCTCGCCCCGCCCCGGGCACGATGACCAGAGCGATCACGACGCCGACGGCGGCCACGGCCACGGCGGCCACGACGGTGCGAACGGCCGCTCCCGGCGACCGCGGTGGCTTCGCCGCCGCCCCGCCCCGCCCCCGGCGGACCGAACACCGGCTGCCCGCTGACCCCGCCCCACCACCGAAAGCGAGTTGTCTCAACCGCCCCACCCAGGCGGGTTCTCGCAACTCGCTTCGGCCGGCTCCTCCTCGGGGGCGCCATGGGGGTGGGTGGGGTTGGGCGGGAGTGGGGGCTGGGGGTCAGGGGCGGGGGGAGCGGGCTGTGCCGAACGGTGGGGTGTCGGTGTGGGATGAGTCGGTCCGGCCCCGCTGTGGTTCGGGGTGAAGCGACGGTAGTCCGACAAGGTGCCGCTGGCCGTCGGCGCCGGTGTGCGGTCGGTCCGCGGCGGAGACGCGGGCCCGCGCCCGGGCCGCCGCGCCGTCTCGCCGCGTCCTGCTGGTACCTCTCCGGTGGCTCCCTCCCCCCGGAATCCGCCCTGGGGCCGCGGCGCGTCCGCGCTGTCCGCCGAACTCGCCGGGGCTCGCCCCGTCCCGTCGGCTCGCCTTGTCCCGTCGGGCGGCCCCGTCCCGGCGGCCCGCGCCGCCGCTGCCGGGGCGGGTGGTGCGTCCGGTGGGCCGGCCGGTCACGCCGAGCCGCCGGCGGACCCGCCCAAACACGGTGAGGGCCGTCGCGACGACCGTGACCGCGAGGGCCGTCCAGGTGATGACGCCGACGCCGCCGCCGGTGTCGCCGGCCGCGGCCCGCCCCAGCGGGTTGTCGCCGTCCCGGCGGGCGTCACGGCTGTCGGTCCGCCCGTCGCCGTCGCCGTCGCCGCTGTCGCCGGTGCCGCTGCTGTCGCCGCCCGCGGCGGAACCGGGTGCTGCCGCCGTCCCGTCACCGGTGGTCAGGCCACCGGGAGTCGCGTCGAGGGGTCCGGCGAGACGGCCCACCGGGCGGACGTCGGCCGCGTGCGCGAAGCCCCAGTCGAGCAACGCCCGCGCGTCCGTCGCGTAGACCGGCGCGGTGCGCAGCAGCGAGACGATGAGCGTCCGACCGTTCCTGGTCGCGGCACCGACGAACGTCGCCCCGGCGGCGACCGTGTAGCCGTTCTTGATGCCGATGGTGCCCTCGTAGTTGCCGAGGAGGGTGTTGTGGTTCGCGATCTCGAAGCGTTCGTCGCCGCGGCCCGGCAGGGAGGCCCGGGGGATGGTCAGGTAGCCGCGCACGATCGGGTTGTCGAGGACGGCCCGTCCGATCACCGCCAGGTCGTGGGCGGTCGTGTGCTGACCGGGGGCGTCGAGGCCGGTGGGATCACCCGCGACGGTCTCCGTCGCGCCGAGCGAGGCCGCGAGCCGGTTCATCCGGTCCAGTACGGCCTCCCGGCCGCCGGCCGCTTCGACCAGCGCGACCGTGGCGTCGTTTCCACTCGCGATCAGCATGGCCGTCGCGAGGTCACGCACGGTGTAGCGGACGCCGGGGACGAGCCCGACCCGGGTGCCGTCGACCTGGGCGGCCTGGTCGCTGATCGTCACCTCCCGGTCCGGCGGGAGCCCGGGCAGCACGGTCAGCGCGGTCAGCATCTTCATCGTGCTCGCCGGCAGGTCCGGGAGGTGCGCGTTGTGCGCGGCGAGGATCGCGCCGCTGCCGGCGTCCGCGACGAGCCACGCCTCGGCGGTGATGCCGGCCGGCGGCGGCACGGCTGCCCCCACGACACCAGCGGCCCCCACGGCCGCTGGGGTGCCAGCAGCCGCTGTGGTGCGTGTGGTCTCTGCGGTGTCCCCCGAGCCGATGGCGCCCGCTGTGGCCGCCGAGCCTGCTCTGCTTGGAGCAGCGGCGGACGCGCCCCCTGCTGTTCCGTGGGGCGCCGTGTCGTTGCCCGGCGCGGCTCCGTTGGCCGGCTCCGCCTCGGCGGCCGGCTCCGCGTCGGCTGCCGAGGGTGCGGTGAGCGGCTGGATGGCCAGGGCGCCGGCCGGGAGCGTGCCGGCGGTGAGCGGCCGGACGGGCGGTCTCCTGGCCGGCAGCGGCTCGGCTCCGGCCATCGCGGCGGAGGGCGGCGCGCTCCCCAGAACGAGGACCAGAGCCGAGACCAGGCCGACCGCGGCGCTCACCGCCCGACGGAAACGCACGGGCGGGTCAGGGCGGCGCGGTTCGAGACAGCTCAGGCCGAGGCGGTGTGAACCAGGGCGGTGTGAACCAGGGTGGTGCGGGTCGGGCGGGGTGGGACCCTCCCGAGCGTCCTCATCGGTGCGGCGCTCGAGCGGGCCGGGGCGGGGTCGACGCGTCCGGCCGGCATGCACCTACCGAACGTTACCGGTCGATCTTCATCCGGTGAGTTTGTCGTGTCACGTGTCTCGGATTCGTGGTCGCGTCGGTCGGATGGGTACCTTTCGTCCGGCCCGCGAACCACTTCGGGCCGGGACGAGAAGATGGCCCTGGGTGGCTGCCCCGTCCGGGGAGGGCGAGCTCGGCGCCGGGACGACGACCAGAGCGGGCTCCGGGACGGGCGCGGCGCCCTGACCCGCGTGATCCGATGGCGGGTCCGCCGACACCGCCGGGTTCGGGCGTGCCGGCTCGTCCACTGTCAGTGTCGCGACTGTTGACGTACCGGGCACGGACGGCCGGGCCGCGCCGCCACGTGTGGGACGCTGCGCCGACCCGTTCGGGGTGGCCGAGAGGGGTTGCGCCGTCGGTGCCGTCGGCTGGAGCGCCGTGCGGAGCAACGCCTCGATGTCACCACGCAGTGACTCGAGCTGGTTCGTCAGCTCACCGCGCACGTACTGCCGGGTGGCCGCGTCGCTCTGGGCGAGGCGCAGCGCCGCGACCTCGCGGGCGAGGAACTCGGTGTCCTCGCGCATCCGGATGGCCGCCGCCCGGTCCTCCGTGAGTGAGGCGCGGTCCCGGTCGTCCTGCCGGTTCTGCGCGAGGAGGATCAGCGGGGCGGCGTAGGCCGCCTGGGTCGAGAAGGCCAGGTTGAGCAGGATGAACGGGTAGGGATCCCAGCGCATGAGCGGCAGTGCGATGTTGAGTGCGATCCAGACGATCACCACACAGGTCTGGATGGCCAGGTAGCGGCCGGTACCGAGGAAGCGCGCGATGGTCTCGGCGCCGCGGCTGATCGTCTCGCGGTCCACCCGGCCCGCGATCAGCGGAGATCGGCCGGCGACCGGGATGTCGAGCCGGTCCGATCCGGTTCCCCGGCGTGCCGCGAGACGGGTGGCGGTGTTGATGCTCATAGGAGGTCCCCTCCGCGCTCGGCCGTCGCGAACGAACGGACCGATACGCACTTCAGAGCAGGCTGCGCGGGAGAAATCCCAACGCGGCCCGGGGTCGACACGTCGCTGATCGACCGCACCTGCCGGAAAGGAACCCGGAGATCACCTGAACCCGGGCGTCATGGACGCGGGCTGGACTGACTGGCCGTGCCGGCCGCCACGAGGAGGGGCGGCCGCGCCGACGGAACCATCCGCCGCGGGCCGATCGTCAGCCGGCGTCCACCAGCAGGAAGCGGCTGTTACTGGAGCACCCGCCAGGACTCACAGCGGCCACCTCCTCTGGTCGGCCTCCGTAGAGGATCCAAATGTTGTTGTCAAGGATAGCCGCCCCTTGCGATTGTTCCGCTATGGGGTCGTCCGTGACCTGTGTCGCGCCGCCGTCACCCGCCGTCGTGCCACCGGTGATCTCGCCCCGCGTCCGGGCCGCATCCGCCCGGAATCCAGGCCGCCTCCGGGCCTGTGCCAGGCCCCTCGAGCGGTTCCCGTGGCGTCGGTCGGGTAGTGGATGGCGGGATCACCAGACCGCGCGGACCTTCTTGGAACGGATCACTCATGCTGGCTTTCGGCTGTGCCTACTGCGGCCAGCTTGTGTTCTTCGAGAACTCGACGTGTCTGCGCTGCGGATCCGCACTGGGGGTGGCGCCTTCCGCGCGGCGCCTGATCACGCTCGTCGACGCCGGCGAAGGACTGTTCCGGGAACGGCCCGCGGTGGCCGACGAGGCGGCGGCCCTCGCCGCCGAGATCACCGCGACTGCCGGGGCCCCCGGAGGCGGTTCCCCTGGTGGTGGGGCCCCTGGCGGGGGCGGGGCCGTCCCAGCTGAGCCACCGCGGCCACGGTACCGACGGTGCGGCAACGTGGACCTCGTCGGCTGTAACTGGCTGATCGAGCTTCCACCCGGCGCGGCCGAGCCGCCACCCGGGCAGCTGTGCGCCTCCTGCCGGCTCACCCGCACCCGTCCCAACGACGCGGACACATCCGCCGCCGAGCTGTTCGTGCGGGCCGAGGCGGCCAAGCGACGCCTGGTCTTCCAGCTTCTCGACCTCGGGCTGCCGATCGTGTCCCACACCGACGATCCCCACGGGGGACTGGCGTTCGACCTGCTCAGCAGCACCTACGAGCCCGTCGTGACGGGCCACGACGACGGCGTGATCACTCTGGATCTCGCCGAGTCCGACGACGCGCACCGGGAGAACGTCCGCGCGCGGCTCGGCGAGCCGTACCGGACCCTGCTCGGCCATTTCCGGCACGAGACGGGGCACTACTACTGGCCCCGGCTCGTCGACGCCGACCCGGCCGTGACCGGACGGTTCCGCCAGCTCTTCGGTGACGACCGCGTCGACTACGGTGAGTCCCTCGAGCGTCACTACAAGGAGGGGGCGTCGGGGGACTGGAGCGAGCGGTACGTCAGCGCCTACGCCACGATGCACCCATGGGAGGACTGGGCCGAGACCTTCGCCCACTACCTGCACATCAGGGACACCCTGCAGACCGCCGCCGAGTACGGTCTGCGCACCGACGGCCCGGACCCGAGGCGCTTCGGTGTCGCCCTGGAACGCTTCGTCGCCCGGCCGACACCCCTGGAGCCCGCCGCCCGCCGCGGCGCGGCCGGCTTCGACGAGATCGCGGCCCAGTGGCTCCCGCTCACCTACGCCCTCAACGCGGTCAACCGCAGCATGGGCTTCGATGATCTCTACCCGTTCGTCCTGACTGCCACCGTGCTGGACAAACTGAGCTTCGTCCACGACCTCACGACGGCCCGCGCCACGTCGTGACGGCCGCGCCGGCGGGCCGGGCGGGGCGACGTTCCGTTCAGCGGCTGGCCCGGCCGGCGGCGTCGGCCGCCAGGATCGCGTCGACGATCATCGGTGGGTCGAGGTCGAAGGGCTCGTTGTGGGCTGTCTCCCCGTCGGCGAGCGCCCGGACGGCGATACCGCGCAACAGCTCGATCGGCGGATCAGCCAGCCCCACCTGGGCGAGCGTGCGTGGCAGCCCCACCCGGCCGCAGAACGCCAGCACCTCGGCGAGCTCCTCCTCCGGCCGGCCCTCGACCACGAGCTGGACGATCAGCCCGAACGCGACCTTCTCGCCGTGCAGGTATCGATGGGTCTCCGCGGCCACGGTCAGGCCGTTGTGCACCGAGTGCGCCACGGCCAGCCCGCCCGACTCGAAGCCCAGCCCGGACAGCAGTGTGTTCGCCTCGACGATCCGCTCCAGCGCCGGTGTCACCGCGCCGGCGCGCACCGCCCGGATCGCCGCCGCCGCGTCGTCGAACAGGATCCGCCGGCACAGCTCGGCCAGCGCGCCGGCGGTCGCCGTCTGGGCGCCGTCGAGCTGGTTGGCCCGCCGGGCCTCGCCGACGGCGCGGGCCTCGTACCAGGTGGCGAGCGCGTCGCCGATCCCGGCGACCAGCAGGCGGGCCGGCGCCGCGGCGACCGCGGTGGTGTCGACCAGGACCAGGTCCGGATTGCGCGGGTAGAACAGGTACCGCTCGAACGCGCCCTCCGGGGAGTACACGACGGACAACGCGCTGCACGGCGCGTCACTGGACGCGGTCGTCGGGCAGGTCACCACCGGCACGTCGAGCGCGGCCGCGGCCGCGCGGGCGGTGTCGAGCACCTTCCCGCCACCGGCGCCGACGATCACCGTCGCCTCCGGGTCGCGCGCCGCCGAGACGACCCGGTCGATCTCCTGGTCGCTGCACTCGCCGCCGAACAGGTGCACGGAGTAGGCGATGCCCGCGCCGTCCAGGCTCGTTCGCCAGGTCTCCTCGAGCAGACGCAGCGGTGCCCCGCTCGTCACGATCACCGCCGGGCCGGTCAGGCCGAGACGGGCCATCTCCGGCCCGAGCGCGGCGGTGGCATCCCGACCCTGGACATAGCGACCCGGCGACCCGAACACGGCGAGCATGGACGGTTACGGTAGCGGTTCCGCCGGCCTGCGCCAGCATGTCCGCCCCGTGTCTGCTCCCCGGCGCGCGAAGGTCAAGCGCGCCGCCGACCAGATCCGCGTGCTGGACAAGGCGCTCGGCGGCACCCGGGACAGGGCGGTCGGCAGCCGCCACGTCGGCGGCCACCATCACGTCGAGCTGAATTTTCTGGGCCTGTTTCGGGAACCTGGGCCTGTTTCGGGAACGCGGTCGAAGGGCCTCGGGTTGCCGGTCGTTCCGGGTGTGCCTACCGTGGATTTCCCGACGGCCGCCCGTAATGCGGAAAGGATATTCCCGGGTCGGGCGGACCTCGGCTGGAACGGGCGACGTCTCGACCGGGAAATGCCACCGGAGGTCGCGCCGACGCTTCGAGGGGGGCGGATTCCATGAGACTTCTGGTGGATCTGAACCGGTGCCAGGGCTACGGGCAGTGCGCATTTCTGGCCCCGCGGGTCTTCACCCTCGCGGGCGAGGAGGCGTTGATGTACACCCCCGAGACGGACGATTCCCAGCGTGCCGCCGTGCGCCGGGCGGCCGCGGCCTGCCCGGTACAGGCGATCCTCGTCGGCGAGTCCGGCGAGTCCGGCGAGTCCGGAAAGGCGACGAAAACCCGAAAGGCCGGGCGGGCCGGGGTGCGGGAGGCCGTCCGTGTCGGCTGAGAACGGCCGGGTCGGCGGCGGCGCCCGCGGCAGGCCGGCCCCCGGCGAACGGATCGTGATCGTCGGGGCCGGGCTGGCCGGGCTGCGCGCGGCGGAGACGCTGCGCCGCGACGGCTTCACGGGAGCGCTCACCATGATCGGTGACGAGTCCGGCGAGCCCTACGACCGCCCCCCGCTGTCCAAGCAGGTGCTGCTGGGCGATGTGCCGGCCGAACGCACCGCGTTGCCACGCCAGTGCGAGGTGGACGCCACCTGGCTGCTCGGGACCCGGGCGACTGGCCTGGACCTGGCGGCCAGGACGGTACGTCTCGACGGCGCCGCGGACGTCGAGTTCGACCAGCTCCTCATCGCCACCGGGCTGCGTTCCCGGCCGTGGCGGGACCCGGCCGGCGCCGCGCTCGACGGCGTGTTCAGCGTCCGCACCAGCACCGACGCCAGCCGGTTGAAGGCCCGCCTCGACGCCGGGCCCGAACGGGTCGTGGTGCTGGGGGCCGGTTTCACCGGGTCGGAGATCGCCTCGGCCTGCCGGCAGCGCGGCCTCGACGTGACGGTCCTGGAACGCGGCCCGGCACCGCTGGTCGGCGCCCTCGGTGGCGTGCTCGGCGAGATCGCCGCCGACATGCAACGGGCCGCCGGTGTCGATCTGCGCTGCGGGGTGACCGTCGAGGCCCTGGAGGGCGACTCCGCCGGGCGGCTGCGTCGGGTACGGCTCTCGGACGGCGAGGTCATCACGGCGGACGTCGCCGTCGTCGCCCTCGGCGCGCTGCGCAACGTCGAGTGGCTGGCCGGGTCGGGCCTTGGCGCCGGCCCCCGCGGGGTGGCCTGCGACGCCGGCTGCCGCGCCTTCGACATCAACGGCATCGTCACCGACGACATCTTCGTGGCCGGTGACGTGGCCCGTTTCCCGCATCCGCTGTACGGCTACCAGCTGCTCGCCCTGGAGCACTGGGGGAACGCGATCGCGCAGG
Source organism: Parafrankia discariae (assembly GCF_000373365.1). Taxonomy (NCBI): domain Bacteria; kingdom Bacillati; phylum Actinomycetota; class Actinomycetes; order Frankiales; family Frankiaceae; genus Parafrankia; species Parafrankia discariae. The sequence continues at coordinate 5,962 of NZ_KB891252.1, read as the reverse complement.
CCGAGACCGCCGCGCACAACATGCGCTGCTCCGAGTCACGCCGGCGCCCGCACCTGGAGGTCCCGGCGTTCTGGTCACACCAGTTCGGGGTGAACATCAAGTCGGTCGGCGTGCCGACCTACTCGGATCAGGTGGCCATCGTCCAGGGCTCCGTCGACGAGCGCCGGTTCGTCGCGGCGTACGGCTACCGCGGCCGGATCACCGCCGCGGTGACGTTCGACCAGGCGCTGTGGCTCGACTTCTACCGCGGCCTGATCGAGCGGGCCGCGCCGTTCCCGCCCGAGTTCCCCGCGGTCGGCCGCCCGTCGGACTTCCGGCCGGTGCCGTCGGCCGTCCCCGATCCGGCGGTGCTCAGCCACGGGCCCACCGTCGCCGTGACCGGCCACAGCCCGGACGAACGCCGGGTGACCCTGGTCAGCCCAGCCCCGTGACACCCGCCGGCCGCGAGGGGATCCGCTCATGACCGCCGAGACACTGCTGCGCCAGATCACCGACTACGCCAACCGCCCCGACCCGTATCCGCTCTACGCCGAGCTGCGCCGGACACCCGTCACGCGGCAGGACGACGGGACGTATGTCGTGAGCACCTACCGGGAGATTCTCGGGCTGCTCCACGACCCGCGGATCAGCTCCGAGGCCGAGAACCGGATCAGCACGGAGGAGGACACGTCCGGCACCGCCGTGACGGCGGACGCCGAGAAGACCGGGGACGCCGAGGAGACCGGGGACGCCGAGGAGACCGGGGACGTCGAGCTGGCCGGCCTGCCACCGAGCCTGATCAGGATCGACCCACCCGACCACGACCGCCTGCGCCGCCTCGCGATGCGGCAGTTCGGTCCGCCGCACTGCCCCACCCGCGTCGACGGCATGCGCGAGGACATCGCCCGCATCACCGACAGCCTGATCGACGGTTTCGCCGACAGGACGCGCATAGACCTCGTCGACGACTTCGCCTACCCACTCCCCGTCACGGTGATCTGCGCCCTGATGGGAGTACCGCGGGAGGACGAACCCCGTTTTCACGCCTGGGCCGACACGCTCGTCTCGGGGCTGGACCCCGGGAAGCGGGGCCCGGGCGCCGGGCCGTCGCCCGAGCAGCGTCAGGCCAGGCTGGAGATGGCCGCCTACATGGCCGAGCTCGCCGCGCGACGCCGCGACGCACCGCGCGACGACATGCTCTCCGGCCTGGTCAGCGATGACGGACCCCAGGGCCGGATGTCCCAGGTGGAACTGGTCACCACGGCCATCCTGCTGTTCATCGCCGGTCACGAGACGACGGTCAACCTGATCACCAACGGCATGCTGACCCTCCTGCGCCACCCCGAGCTACGCGAACGGCTGCGCCGGGAACCGGACCTGATGGCCGGCGCCGTCGAGGAGCTGCTGCGCTACGAGCCGCCAGTCCACATGCTTCCGCAGCGCACACCGCTCACGGACATCGAGATAGCCGGGACGACGATTCCCCGGGGCGCCCCGCTCACCCTGGTGCTGGCCGCCGGTAACCGTGACCCCCAGCGGTTCGCCGACCCGGACACGTTCGACCCCGAACGCCCGGACGTCGAACACCTCGGTTTCGGCGGTGGAATCCACAGCTGTTTCGGTGCCCCGCTCGCCCGGCTGGAGACGCAGATCGCGCTGACCGCACTTCTGCGCCGCCTCGACGAACCGTCGCTCGTGACGGACCCGCCGGTCTACCGGCCGAACCCCGTCCTGCGCGGTCCGCGCCACCTGCCCGTCGCCTTCGCCGGAATCCGCGGCTGACGGCCGGCCCCGACCCGACGTGGAGGTCACCCATCATGTCCGTGGCCAGGCAGGACGGCACGCGGGGCCCCGAAATCCTCGAAATCTCCGAAAACCCGGAAGCGAATTCGACTCCGGACGGCGAGAAGCGGCCCAGCCGGGCCATCGGTGTCGCCGGAATACTGTTCGCCGTCTTCGAGACCGTCTCGTTCCTGCTGCTGCACCGAGGCCCGTCCGTACGGCTCAGTGACGCCCAGACGGCGGCCTGGTTCGCCGACAGCGGCAATCGCCGGCCCATCATCGTCGGGCTCTACCTGGCCCCGATCGCCGCGATCTTCTTCCTGTGGTTCCTCGCCGCGACCCGCGCCCGGATCGAGGGCCGGGAGAACCGGCTCGTCGCCACCGTCTTTCTCGCGAGCGGCCTGTTGTTCGTCACCTGCCTGCTCGCGGCGAGTGCGGTCTGGGGGAGCCTCGCGGCGGCGGTCGAGTTCCTCGACATCGGCCCGTCCGTCGACACGTCCACCGTACTGTTCGGAAAGGGGCTGGCCTATTCGTTCGCGATGGTCATGAGTCTGCGTTTCGGCGGGGTCTTCATCATCGCCGCCTCGACACTCGGCCGTCGCGGCGGCGCGCTCTCCCGACCGGTCGTCGTGCTCGGCTATCTGGCCGCCTTCGTCCTGCTCTTCTGGGTTCCCTACCTGGACCAGCTCGCTCTGGTGCTACCCCTCTGGACCTGTCTGGTCGGCCTCGAGATCCTCCGGACCGGAATCCGCCCCAGAACCTGAGGCCCTGCCCGGGATTCACCTCGGGGCGGAGGCGCTCTCGCGAGCTGCTGTTGACGGGTGCTGCCGTCGGTCGGACTCGATCTCTATGCCGTCGTGACCGGGGAGTTCCCGTCGTTGAAGGCGCGGCAGCTCCTGCGCGTGCTCGGGCGGCTGGGGTATCGGGTGACCAGGCAGGATGGCTCGTCCCACCGGTGGCTGGAGGCGGACGGACGCCCGCGGCTGCGGCTGGCGTTCCACGATCGTGTGACTGTTGGTCCGGGCCTGGTTCGTCAGATACTGGTGAAGCAGGTGGGCCTGACCGTGGAGGCGCTGGAGGTGATCCACGGTGACTAGGGCGATCACAGTGATCGTGCGGCGGGATGGGGAGTCCTGGTCGGCGTGGTCGCCGCAGTGCCCTGGTCTGGCGGTTGTGGAGCCGGCGGCAGCGGAGCTGCGCGGGGCACTGCCTGAGGCGCTGACCTGGTACTTCGACGGGGACGCCGACTTCGAAATCCTTGTCCATGTTGAGCAGGAGCTGCGGGGCGTCGTTGTTCGGATCGCTCAGGATGCCTTCGGGTGGGAACGGCAGCTGGTCGCGGAGCGGCTGGGGGCTGCGCTCGGCGTCGAGGACCAGGCGGAGCGGCTGCGCGCGGCGTCGCCGAACTCTGCGGGAGAGATCGTTTATGTCTGCGCGCTGCCGACCGACCCCCTGCCTGGCTGACGGCGCAGCTCGATGACTTCACCGATCCGGTTGTTGTCGCGCTGCCCGCGGGAGAATCGATGTTGTGGACCCTGCAATTCGGTGCGGGGAGCCGAGTTGGCGCTGGTCCGGTGGACGTCGGCTACCTGCCGGGCGCAACATTCGGCGAGATCATGACGACATTCACCGGGCCCGGCCTGAAGCTCAGCGCGTAGATCCCGGCGCTCGATTCCAGGAAGTGGTTGTGCCTGCCGTGCTCGACCTCACGCGGTGCGGCCGTCCTTGATCGGCTAGTCCTCCCGTTCGGGTGCGAAGCTGGTGGGGTGACTCTGTCGAAGCGTGCGTCGTGGTTCCTGATCGCGGTGGGTGTGGACGTGGGCGATCTGGCCGAATTTGTAGAGCATTCACTTATGACCTAGCTACTGCGCCGCTACGCCGAGGGTGGTCGGTAGAGATCAGGGGATCAGCGGCAGTTTCCGGACCCGGACAAGACGGTCAGTGAGGACGATCATGCTGCCGTCCTTCAGCGCGTCTGCCAGCTGGTCAAGGTTCGCGAGGAGAAGCCGAAGCTGTTCGACGGGGCGGCGACCACCTTCACGACGGAAGAGGATCACAGAAGGGCTGTCGAGTCCGCTCCGGGCGAGGATGCCGCCGAAGTCGGTATCGGCTGAGATCAGAACCCTTCGCTCGTCTCGCGCGAAGCCGAGGACGGTGATGTCGTCGGCTGCGCCGAGTTCGACGTCTCGAACATGGAGAACGTCGTGCCCAGCCTCGTGCAGACCGGTCGCGAGAGTGTTCGAGAGGTTGTTGTCGAGCAGGAAGCGCACGTTGGTCAGGCTGGGATGATCAGCGGAAGCTGCTGCTCGCGGACGGCTTCGGCTGCGAAGTGGAGCGCCTCGCGGATGTCGTCCGCATCGAGGTCCGGCAGCTCAGTGATGACCTCGGTGGCGGACATGCCGTCCGCGATCATCCCGACGACCGTTGCTACCGGGATGCGCAATCCACGGATGCAGGGAACCCCGCCCATCTGCGCCGGGTTCACCGTGATGCGGGTGAAGTGCACTGGCCACCTCCTCTCGTACCTCAGCATACGGTGATCATGGTGGTCCTGAGGTGGTCGCCGTGAGACAGGCCGCGAGGTCGCGGCAGAGTGTTGCTCGTGGGTCGTGCGCCAGCCAGGGCGCTGGCGTCGCGTGCGTGTCCAGCTTCACGGCCTGCAGCAGTTCTCGATCGTCCCGTCCGTACATACGGGTGCGAGGCTGGAGGGGTGACTCTGTCGAAGCGTGCGTCCTGGTTCCTGGTCGCTTTTGGTGTGTGGACCTGGGCGATCTGGCCGAATTTGTAGAACATTCACTTATGACCTAGGTACTGGGCTTGTGCCACACCGTGCGCCGGTGGTTGGCCAGTGGCTGCGAGGGCGCCAAAAGGGCAGGTCACCTGCGAAGGACCGTCCCGCTGGGGGATGGGTCCGCATGTCGCACTCGGGGAAGCTGCGCCGCCTCGATCGATGATCGATTAGGGCAGGATAGTGAGCGTCCGATTGGCTTTGACAACGGTGAAATGCCGACGGTCGACCGTGGCGACCTCGTCGACCCCGAGTCGTTCCGCACAGGCGATCACCGACGCGTCCACGGTGCCCAAGGGCAGGCTGCGGTACTGGTTGACCAGGTCAGCGATCCGCAGCCAGTCGGTCGGGTGGACGGTCTCGACATCGAACGCCCCGGAGGCCAAGTCCGCGAGGAAGCGCAGCTCGGCCTGTGTACCAAGCCGGGTACTGAGCAGGTAGACCACCTCGGTGATCACGAGGGTGGGGACGATCAGCGGTCCAGGGTGAGTTTCCAGCAGATCCGCGCAGGCCTTGTGATGTTGGTCGTCGGCGTCGACATACGCGTACAGCGGACCGGCGTCGACTACGAGGGCTATGACGCCACCTCGTTGGCGAGGATCTCCTCCATGCGTTCCGAGATGTCCTGCCGGCCGCTGCGGCCTGCGCCCCGAGCCCCGAGCACCCGCCGGCCGTTGGTCGTCTCACCCCGTTCGAGGAGTTCAGCAAGAGCCGCCGGCACGATCGCGGCCAACCGCTGGCCCTTGTCCGTCAGGTAGACGACCTGACCAGACGCGGCAGCCTCTCGGACGACCTCGGCAAGTTGGTCGTCGGGGGGGAGTGGCATCTCCGTCATGGCGACATCGTAACTTGGTTCACCCGCCGCACCCTCCGTCGATCGCCTTGCCCCGGGCAGGGCGGCGATGGCCCCACCGCTCAAGAGCGCTTCAGTAGCAGGCTCGTCGAGACTCAAGCTGCTATCTCACCCTATGGCCGATTAGCGTGGCTGAAATCGCGCGCCCACGGAGAGGACACGGCGTCTGTGGGTGCGAGGCTGGTGGGGTGACTCTGTCGAAGCGTGCGTCCTGGTTCCTGATCGCGGTGGGTGTGTGGACGTGGGCCATCTGGCCGAACTTGTAGAACATTCAACTTATGACCTAGTACTGCAACGGCACTTGTGGGTGTCCTCGCCGTCGGTAGTGGCAGCGTCTGGCCTGGTGTTGACGGCGTCTGCGCCAGGTCGACCAGGCCCAGACGAAGGCGGGTGGGTGGAGCCGGTGGAGGAGGGTGGCGATCAGTCTGCGGATCTCCGGTACTGTCAGTCCGATCATGTCCTGACAGGTGTGGGTGCTGCCCCTTTTACCTGCTCGGCGCGGACGGCGGCGAGGGTGGCGTAGGCGAGCATGGACAGGGTGATGTGGGCGTACCAGGCCC